>CAZHTX010000117.1:0-13227 GCA_964535475.1 uncultured Pirellulaceae bacterium | reverse complement strand
AACGCCAGAAGAGATCGTTGCCAGGATCCTTGGCCAGTCCCGCGGGATTCGCCAGCGAGGAAAGCTGATAGACTTGGCTGGTCATGATCAAGCGGTGCATGGCTTTTAGACTCCAGCCACGCGCGATCAATTGGTTGGCGAGGAAGTCCAGCAGCAGCGGGTGCGTGGGAGCAGACCCGAGTTGGCCAAAGTTGTTACTGCTGCGGACTAAGCCGCGGCCGAAGTGAAATTGCCAAAGTCGGTTAGCCATGACGCGACTGGTCAAACGATTCTCGGGAGCCGTGATCCAGTCGGCCAAGATGCGGCGGCGTCCGGCCGTGGAGGCACCCTCGGCGGCCGGCGCGATCTCGGGGAGTGGTTCGGCGAATAATTCTGGGAACCTGGGCTGGACGACGTCGCCGGGTACGTGCGGATTCCCTCGGATCATCAACTTGGTCGGCTCGGGGGTGGCATCGCAATTGGCCAGCCCCAGCACGTACTCGCGGGCCGGAAGCTCGGCTCGTTCCTTATCAATCTCCTGGCGTCGCTTTTGCAACGTTTGGTACTCGGCCCACTGGTCGGCTTCGAGATGGTCGGCCAGTTTTTCTTCGAGAACTTTCTTGCGTTCCTTGGCTGGTCCTTCGGTCGCCCGTTGGTCGGGAGCTGGCATCTTGGCGATACCGAGCTGTTCCAGCTCTTTGAGTTTGCGATCGAGTTCCCGTTGTTCGCGGTCCAGTTGGCGGTAGCCTTCTTGGACGTGTGGCGGGGAGATTTCGATCTGGTTATTTCTCGATTGGTTGCCGCGAGTGCCATAGGGTGTGACGTCGGCGAAAAAGGCCAGCATCCCGTAGTAATCGGTCTGCGGGATGGGATCAATTTTGTGGTCGTGACAGCGGGCACAGTTGATCGTCAGGCCGAGAAAAACTTGCCCGGCCGTGGTGACTAAATCGTCGAGTTCGTCGTAACGAGCTTGCAGCGGATCGGCAGGTTCGTCGTCCCAAATTCCGAGACGATAGAAACCGGTCGCGATCAGGGAATCCTCGGTAACCTTTTCCAGCTCGTCACCAGCCAACTGTTCGCGCACGAATTGATCGTAGGGCTTGTCGTCGTTAAAAGCGCGAATCACGTAATCGCGGTACTTCCAGACGTTGGGTTTGGGATTGTCACGTTCAAAGCTGTTGGTCTCGCCGTAGCGGACCAAGTCCAGCCAGTAACGCCCCCATTTTTCACCGTAATGGTGCGAGGCTAGTAGTTCATCGATGAGGCGCGGCCAAGCGTCGGGAGATTGGTCTTGGACGAAAGCCTCGATTTGCGCGGCGGTGGGAGGCAGCCCCAAGAGGTCGTAGTAGGCGCGGCGGATGAGGCTGCGGCGGCTGGCCGACTGGTTGGGCTGTAGACCGGCATCGTTGAGGCGAGCGAGCACGAAGGCATCGAGCGGATTCTCTGCCCACTGCGGATTGTCAACTGGCGGCGGTTGCACATCACGGCGAGGTTCGAACGCCCAGTGGCTCTCCCACTCCGCACCCTGGTTGATCCAGCGGCGAATTAAATCGGTTTCTTCCTCTGAAAGTGGTTCGCCTTCGGGCGGCATGCGTTCCCACTCGTCGGCGGAAGTGATGCGAGCGAACAGGGGGCTGGTCTCAGCCGAACCGGCCACGATTGCCACATCGCCAGAATCGGTCTCCGCAAATGCGCCTTCGGCATCGCTCAGCCGCAAGCCCGACTCGGCTTGGTCCGGTCCGTGGCAGGCGTAACACCGCTTGGCCAAGATGCCTTGAATTTGGTTTGCAAAGGAGACGGGCGCTTCGGTTGCCCTCTCTGGCTCTTGCGCAATGCCGCGTTGCGGACCAAGGGACTGCGGACCGCAGAGCGTGAGGCTGAACAGTCCGAGGAGGACCATGCCCGCTCGCTGCTTGACCGTCAACGTGGATTGTTGAGGGTTCGCTGCTGGTCTCACGGATAGCTGTTTCATTGGAAATGCTGACATCGAGAGTGGAAGGCGAGGGGGGGATGTCACGGGTGGGCTGTACCATTGTAATCATCCCCATGGCAGCGGTGGTGAGCCCGGGGGGAATTACCGAGTGGCGAAGTGCGCCACCCGCGCTTTCATTTTCGCAGCTTCGCGGATGATTTCCAATGAGACTCTTCGGAATAACTCTAAGAAATATTGTCACAGCAATTCGGCGCTGGCGGCTGCCCTGTTGAGGCACGCCAGCGCGCTCGAATTAGAATCATCAGGTTTGGCGGTCAGCCTTTAGGCGGTCGCGAACTCGAGCCCTTCGAGCAAGATGCTGGCCGCTTTGCTGCGGTTGAGGACATACAGGTGCAGGCCGTCGGCGCCTTCTTCCATCAGTTCGACTGTTTGTTGCCGCGCGTGTTCGACGCCAACTTGGAATTGCCAATCGGTGGTGTCGAGTTCCTGCAAGCGTTCGACCAGCGGGCCGGGGAGCCTCGCCTTGCACATCGAGGCGATGCGTTGGGCTTGGGCCAAATTGGTGATCGGCAACAGGCCGGGAACCAAGGGGATCGTGATGCCGGCTTGCCGGACCGCGTCGCGAAAGCGAAAGAAGTCGGCGTTGTCGTAAAACAGCTGGGTGATGATGGCGTCGGCACCCGCGTCAACTTTGCGTTTGAGGTTATCGAGATCGACCTCGGCGCTGGGCGCTTCTTGGTGGACTTCGGGATAGCCGGCGACCGCGATGCCAAATTGCGGGAACTCGGCGCGGATCAATTCGACCAATTCATTGGCGTAGCGGAGTCCACCCTCGACAGCCGTAAACTGGGTTTCACCCTTGGGAGGGTCGCCACGCAGGGCGACGATGCTGTCAACGCCCCGGTCGCTGGCTTCTTGCAGGTAGCTTCGCAGGCGGTCGACCGTCGAGCCGACGCAAGTCAAGTGGGAAGCGACCGGCAAGCCAGTGGCCTGGCGAACGCGGTCGATGACCTGCAACGTGCGGTCTTGGCTCGAGCCGCCAGCCCCGTAGGTACAAGTAAAGTAATCGGGGTTGTAGCTGGTTAATTGACGGACGGTCTCTTCGAGCGAATCCAGATCGGCCACCTGCTTCGGGGGAAATAGTTCGAAGGATAGGCAGCGGCTACCGGGACGATACGCTTCGGTGATCGGCATAATTTCACTTGGGGTCGAGAACAGCGATTCCTGAAATGACGTTAGCTTTATTCAGGTTTCCACAACACTAGTATGCATGATAACCAAGCCCACGTTTACCCCCTAACGTCCCCGCTTGGGTTTTCGCCCGCGAACCAGGCCTTTTTCGGTGGGTACAAAATCAGGGTTTGCCGGGGTCAGCATCTTGCTGATGACCAGTTTATTGATGCTCACGCCCCGCTGCTTGGCTTCCTCCACCAAGGCCGCCCGCAGGCTCTTGGGGATGCGGATGGTCAGCATCTTCTGCGGCTCGACGACCTCCGCTTTTTCGGTGTCCGATGTGCGCAGCGCGGCGAGCATCTTGTGGATTTCAGTGTACTCTCTGGTGGAGGCAAAGTACTCCCGTTCTGGTTCCGTGGGGAATAGCTGCGGGACCACTCCTTCTGGGCCGAGGATGGCGCGGAAGAAGGCCACCCAATAGCCGGTTTGTGTGAACGCTTCCTGAGCCAAGTGGAGTGCTTCGAGTGGTTTCTCGTAGAAGGGCAGCTCCAAGTCCGGGGGCGGAAGCACCACTCGCACGCCTCCCTTGCCTTCGCGACTGTCAGCGGCTGGTTGGGCCATGTCGACGATGTACGTCTCGCCGATGCGAGCGGGCCCCTCGAATCGCTGCTCGTCCTGCTCGACTTGTTGCTCCGTATCTTGCTGCTCTGTGTCTTGTTGCGGCTTACGCGTCGGCTGGGACTTAGCTGGCTGGCGGGACTTAGTTGTCTGCCGGGGCTTAGTTGTCTGGTCGCTTGGTTTCGTGGATCGGGACTGACTCGATGACTCGGAGCGCGAAGCTGGCATCGTCCGAATCCTTTCTTTGTTTTTTGAAGGCACGCATTTGCGGAACGCTCGACCGAGCTGGGTTTGGCCAAGCGACGTTCCCCCGTGGGAATCGCGGCCAATCCTTTCCGGCGGTCAAACGCTGTTGCGTAACCTTTGACAGCAAAAGAACTTACGGACGATGCGCAGATATTGCGCAGCGACGAAAAATGGGTGCGCAGAATCGCGGCAGCCGGGGAGTGCCTAAAAAATAGGCAGTGGCAAATGTCGCAAGTCCCAACTGTCCATGAATGCTGGCAATTGAAATAGCGAAGAATTTTTAGAAATTCTTTTTAGCGGGCGCTCCGCACGGGGGGCGCCTCGGGGCTGCAGATGGCAGCGGCTAAGGCATTGAACCGGCATAGGACCGGCAGCGAATTGGCAGCGGCTAAGGCTGTGCCTGCGACTAAGGCTGCGGTCGCGGTTGGGGGCGAGGGTTAGCAGATGGCTGAAGAGTCGCAGCAGACGATTGGGAGCGGAGCACGATCCAGAGCCGACCGGCCTGCACCCCTTCGCGAACTTCGGGGCCCAGTTCCGTGGGGGAATTGGGAGTCGCGTCGATTTCCGCAGCCGCTCCGCCGCCAGTTGCTTCGGACGCCGCGTAGCTCTTGAGAACAAGACTGTTTTCCGCTCCCCTCGTTTGGTGATTGCTCGGCCAGTTTTCACCCCCTCTAATGCTCCATTGTTGCAGCGACTGGACCAAGCTGGCGAGTTCTTCGGGAGTCCCTTCGACAAGAATCGCAGTGGGAGAATTCTCGTCTTCGGTGGCGGTTGGGGCGGCCGCGCCGTAAGCCCCAACTCCATCACCAGCTTCCGCTCCACCTCCTCCTCGAGCGACACGGGCCACATCGGCAGGGGCCTGGTCGACATCCGCAACGGCAGGCATGCTGGCTGCTCTCGCGGCGCCGGGTGCCCCATCGGTTGCTGGCTGCAAGCTGCTGGCGGCTATCGCTTCTCCGGCACGCATTTGGTCGGCGATGAAGCGGGCGGCAATTTGGTGGTTGTTGGCGGGCAATTCAATGGCCACAAATCGTCGGTTCAGTTCGTCGGCGAGTTCCGCAGAAAGTGGTAGCTCGAGGGGGGCGAGCACTGCGTCACCTGCTCGGCCGATTCGAAAAGGTGTGGTTGGCGTGGGAGCGGTTTGGGGGCCGCCCGGGGCGACCATGCGAGCCGACCTTAGGCCGGAAGGCGCTTGCTGAAGTTGGTCGGCCGCTGCCGGTTCTGGGACCGTCGAGAGGGCCAGTTCTGAGCTGCCATCTGTCTTATCTAATTCGGATTCGGCGGGTTCCTCCGCGATATTCGCTGGCGGCGTAATCTCACCCGAGGGGGCAAGATTGTCGGTCAGCGTTTGGGCGTTTCGTTGCGGCAACCAGAGCAGAAGCCCAGTCAGGGAAGCCGCCACGGCGAGGGCTAGCCAACGCGTGATCCGCCAGCCGTCGCCAGCGTTCGGTTGGCGGATGGTTGGTTGATGTTCGGTTTGCTGCTGGGCAGCAGCTTGTGATTGCTGACCGTCACCGCGGGAGTTTGTTCTGAGATCCTTTGCCGCAGCGACTTGGGCTGCGGAGTCGGGGTCCCCCAGGGCAATACGGCTGCGGACGGCCGCCACCGGATCGGAGGAAAAAACCTCGGGGGGCGCCGCTCGCAATTGGGCGTGCAGTTTAGAGAGTGACTCGAACAGTTGGCGATCTTTTGGGCTGGCCGCCAATTGCCGTTGCACGACTTGCTCTTCGGCTGGAGACAGCTCGCCGTCGATAAAACCGCTCAGCATCGATTCTTCATATTTCATGACAAGTCGTCTCCGCTGGCGGATCTTTGCTCCGTTTCCAGAAGTTGTCGCAGGTCACAGCGAGCCCGGTGGAGGCGGCTGCGAACGGTACCCACGGGAATGTTGAGGATGTCGGCGATCTCACCATAATCTCGGCCGTCGACATCGCGGAGCACTAGGACTTTTTGTCGCTCCGGTTCGAGCCTCACGATCGCCTGCCGTAATTGTTCGAGCTGTTCATTCTGTTCCAGCCGCGAGTCGGCTGGTTGAGCGGAATCGGTCGGCGGTGGGGCGTCGTCGAGGTGGCGGCCGGTGTGGGTGGTTTCCAGCCGTCGCAAGCGTCGTTTGGAGATCGCTTTATTGAGGGCAATGCGATATAGCCAAGTAAAAAACGAGCTTCGCCCCGCGAAGGAATCGAGTTTGAAATAAGCGGCGGCGAGGGTCTCTTGGGTCACGTCTTCGGCATCTTCGGGAGTTGAGGTCAGCGAGCGGACCATCCGCAGCAAGCGTTCGGCGTGGCGACGCACGAGCGTGTCGAAGGCGCTGGCGTCCCCTTCGCAGGCCAACTTGATCAGTTGGCCGTCGTCGGGTTGCGGGTCCGCGTTCGCTGCGGAGCCTTCGTTGCTGGATGACTGGACGCTCAATTTCCCAAACCGGTTCCCGGGGTGGCCGCTGATTCTGCCTCCCGTGAATGGGGAGCCACTCTATAAATATAGATGATAACGGCGATCGCCGCCGGAAGAACTAGCAAACTGACCCACTGGGAGATCGATAAATGAGTGCCGAATTGTCCCGGTTCGTCGCTGCGGAGCATTTCTTCGCCGAACCGAGCGACGGCGTACAGCGCGAATCCGCTGGCTGCCAGCGCGCCGGTGCGCAAGGGTAGCCACTTCGACATCGCCAGCAGAATCAGGCAGATCGTCAGCCCGGAAAGGCTGCTGATTAACTGGCTGGGCAAAACCGGGTTGGCGGCGGAGGGTAGTTCTTCGGCGGTCCAAATTTGCGGCTGGCCGGCAACAGTCAGCATCACGCCCATGCGGCTGGTGTCATCGAGCGAGGTGAGTGGATCGAGTTCGCCAGCGGGCGGCTTGACTAGGCGGGGAGGGCTGACGCGATCGCCGACTTTGATGCCTCGCTGGGCGGCCAGGCTGTCGGTTGCCACCGCGACGACGCGGAGTCGCTGCGGAATGTCATTGTCGAGTCCGTTGGCCGTTGTCTTTGTGGGATCATTGGCCTGGAGGGTCAGGCCGAGTAATTGGCCGGAGTCGATTTGGTCGAGGTAGACGGGGCTGCCGGGTGGGAATTCCATCGCGTAGGGGGCCGGTTCACAGGCGCCTCCGTAGCAACAGCCATTCATTAAGCAGCCGATGCGTCCGAAAAAGATTCCCAGAAAGAGCGAGGGAATGATGACGTCGCTGAGCTTGAAAACCGGGATGCGGCGTTGCAGCGCGAAAGCGATGGTCGCCAAGGTACCGCCAATGATCGAGCCGTAGACGACCAGCCCGCCGCGGGTAAAGTCGAGCATCTTGCCAAACGTCGAACCGAGCGATCCGGTCAGAAAGCTGTCGCGATATTCAATGATATAGAACAACCTGGCACCAAACAGGCCACCAAAGAACATCCAGAGTGCGAGGGCAAAGATATGATCGGTGTCGATGCCGGCGCGGCTGGCTCGGAGGACTGCTAAGCCGATACCGCTGGAGACACCGAGGAGCAGAAAAACTCCGTAACCTCTCACGGCGATCCCCAGCGGTTCCCCTGAGATCGAGCGGAGTTCAACCATCGGCAACACAAAGGTGACGATCGCAGCGGCGAGTAACCAGACCGGGCCACTTTGGCGCAGTTCAGCCGCCAGCGAGCGTCCCGGTTGCCTGGCGAGGAGGGCTAGCCAAGTCACGACGCCGATGACCAGCAAGCCGAGCGCCCAGCCGACGCCGAAGATCGGGATATCGAACAGCGAGTGGGGAATAAAGAACAGTGTGCGTTGCATGGCGGGTTACTTGTTCGCTACGGCGAGTCGTGGTGAGCATGTCTGTCACGACGGCCAAGGCTGGTTATTCGACATCCAGCAATTGGTTGTCAATCAGGCGCGTGTCGCCCACGCGGGCTGCGACGATCGCGAGCGTTTGTTGTTGAAGCTGGTCGCAAGGTCTTAAGGTTTGGGGGTCGACGATGGCCGCGTAGTCGATCGCATCGACCGGACCGGCTTGCAGGCAAGCTTGCAATGCTTGCTGCAAGGTGGCGGCGCAGCGTTCGCCCGACCTGACGAGCTCGGCGACGGTTCGCAGGCCACGCGAGATGGCGAGCGCTCGCGTTCGCTCTGAATCTGACAAATAGCGATTTCGCGAACTCAGTGCCAGCCCATCCGGGTCGCGAACAATGGGGCAGACCTTAATTTCGATATCGATATCGAGCTGCCGCACCATGGTGCGAATCACGGCGGCCTGTTGGTAGTCCTTTTGTCCGAAGAAGGCGTGAGTGGCTGGCAGGATGTTAAACAGCTTGAGAACCACGGTGGCAACGCCGCGGAAATGCTCGGGGCGGATGCGTCCCTCCCAGTCCTCGGCCACGCGGGGTGGTAGCACGTAAGTCGAATGGCCCGCTTCGTACATGCAATCTGCCGCCGGCACAAACGCGGCATCCGCTCCGTTGGCCGCCAGCCCGGCCAAGTCGGCTTCGAGCGTCCGCGGGTAGCAGTCGAGATCTTCGCCCGGGGCGAATTGAGTTGGATTGACAAAAATAGTCGCCAAAGTGGATCGACAATTTCGCACGCTTTCCCGCACGAGACTGAAGTGCCCCTCATGCAAAGCGCCCATTGTGGGCACCAGCCCGACGGTGCTGGGCCCAACGGTGCTGGGCTCAACTGTGCTGGAAAGGCTCCAGCGTTGTTGCTGCACCCAGTGTCGCGCCTCTTGTTTCGTTCGCAGGATCGTGAGTTGCTTCATATATTTATGCTACGAAAATCTCTACATGCTTAGAAGCTGTCCGAAAACCCGAGACAACCGCGGCTAGTGCCAAACCGCGGCTAGTGCCAAAGCGGCTAGTGCCAAACCGCGGCTAGTGCCAAAGCGGCTAATGGTTTTCGGAGAGGTGCTTAGTCTGTACGTTCCAACTTGTGCCAAAGTCCATTTGGGGTGACCGGTTGCAGTGGGCAGCCCATGGAATCGAGTGCTGAGGCCAGTTCGTTGACGGCCCAATCGTGGGCGTCCACCTCCAGTCGGTACTCGGGCCATTGGAAACTCGTTTGCCAGATTTGGTGGGTTGCTGGCCAGCGGCTTTCGGGGGTCGTCCATTGCAGGTGGCCAACGAGTCGCGGAGTGGTCGCCGCCGCGGCTGCTTGGCTGTTTGCCGCGGGCAGGGGGGGCAAGAAGGCCGACACCCAGGGCTGAGGGGTTCGCTGCGGAAAGGCAATTGGTTGGTCGGGGTCGGTAAAAGTTAGGATGCCATGGCGTTGGCTGAGGTCACGGCAGAGTTGTTCGCGGAGAGCTCGCGAGCCGCCGACGAGGCTCAGCGAGGGAACGCCGACTTCGAGGTGTTGAGCGAGCTGATGAATCGACCAGCCGAAACGGGGGTCGATCCATTGGCCGGCAATTTCGGCGGCGGGGAGCAGCACGAAGCGGCGGGCCGGATAGCGTGGGTGGGGGACTGACAGGTCGACGCTGTTGCCTCGCAGGTCGCCGTAGAGCACGACATCGAGATCGATGGAGCGGGCATCCCAGCGTTGGGCTCGCTGGCGTCCGAGGTCCAGCTCCAATTTTTGCAGCAGTTCTAAGACTTCGCGGGCGCTGGCGGTCGTTTCGATTAAGGCGACTCCGTTGAGGAACGGGGATTGGCCTTGGGGGCCGCCAATTGGCGGCGTTTCAAATAACCGGCTGGCCGTGAACTGTCGCACGCAGGGGTGGGCTTCGATTTCGCGTGCGGCGGTCACGATGCGCTGGAAACGATCACCGAGGTTCGAGCCAAAGCTGAGCAAACAGTGGGCCATCGCAAGCAGAGAACATCAAGGGTGGAGCGGGAGAGTGGGAACGCAAGAGCCGAGCAGTGTATCGCGCTGGGACTGTTTGCGGGGGCGACTCGAGGAAATAAAAAAAGGAGGGACATCCGTTCCACGGCCCGTGGGTGTGGGTCGTCGGCTTCTTCCTGCGGAGCCGCCTCCTCGAGTCGCGTGACATCCATGCCACTACTAACGCTCATTGCATCGTGATGAATGTGCTATAACGGCGTGTGGGAATTCAGTGAGTGCGCTAAGATGAGAAGTCAACAAGGGCAAACTTTGGACGCTCCCTTGAACACTTTTCCCGCTCGTGTTGAACTTCCTTGACGATCGCCACAGGAGTGTTTGAGTCGGGCAGATCGGGATTGTGCCCTATCTGGAAAACTTGTCAAGTATTCTCTCGGTCAGGAATCGTCCGAACGTGTCCGAACGCGGTTTGCGATCCGCTGTTTTCGCTCGGTAAATTATTACCTATAGTAACCGCGGTGGCGGCTGCGTCGGATCTGGAAAAATAGTTTGAAATTAGGTTTCACCGTTGATTGAAGCACACGTCGATGCCCGCGATCCCGCGGCGACTTGGTCGTCCCAATATGTCAGTCAGTGCGAGCAACTGTTGGGCCGGGCTGTCACTGAACGGCTAGCCATCTTTGCTCTGCCCGAGGGCTTTCGGCTGAGCGTGATTATTCCCGTTTTTAATGAAGTCAAAACGGTCCAGCGGATCGTGGATCGCGTGTTGGCCACCGGATTGCCGCTGGAGTTGATTCTGGTCGACGACGGCAGCAGCGACGGGACTCCGGCGGCGGTGGCTTCGATTGCCGCGGGGGACGTGCGTGTGCAAACGATCGCCCATCCCCAGAACCGCGGCAAAGGGGCGGCGATCCGCAGCGGTTTGGCGGCCGCCAGCGGAGACGTGGTGGTCGTGCAAGACGCCGACTTGGAATATAACCCCGAGGACCTGCGTTATCTTTTGCAACCTATCGTGGCTGGGCAAGCGGACGTCGTCTACGGCACTCGCTACGGTCACACCGATCGGCAGATATCGCCCTGGTGGCATGAACGCATGAACGGATTGATTACCTTGCTAGCGAATGTGGCGATCGGTTTGCGGCTCGATGATGTGGAGACTTGTTATAAGATGATGCGACGCGAAGCAATCTTGCCGCTCATTCCACAGCTGCGAGAGACTCGCTTTGGAATTGAGATCGAACTTACCGCTCGCCTGGCGCGTGCCAAGCTGCGGTTTGCGCAACGTCGCATCCGCTATCATCATCGCTGGTATGATGAAGGTAAAAAGATTGGCTGGCGGGATGGTGTCAGCGCGCTATGGTGTATTTTTTATTATGGATTGTTGCGCAGGTAAGCGCGCTGCACCAAGTCAGCCTCCAAGCGTTCGTGGGCAATCAGCCGCTCGTCAAAAGCTTGCGTGGCAGCAATTAACTCTCGCACATGCTTGCTGGCAAAGCCCCGGTACTGCAGCTCTTCGGCTTGCTCACACAAGTCGCTGATTTCCAAGTACAAGCTGCAATGTTGGTTCCGAGCGCGGCTGGCTTCTTCGTCGTCGATGGCGTGCGCATCGCGAGCTCCTTCGACGTAACCATAAGTCTCTTCCAAAGCGAATTGGAAAGCCAAACAATCTCGCAGATCGTCAAGTAGGCGAACGAGTTGCTTTGCCGTGTCGGCCTCCGTTGTGGCGGCGTGACACGTTGCTCGCACGGCATGCAGAGCGTGCGCCAAGTCGGGATGACTATCCTTAATCTCTTGCAAGAACGCAGCGTTTACTCCCAACGTCTTGGTTGCCGATGTCAACAACATCACCAATACCTCCCTGGAAATTTGACTAGCTGACTGAAGATTAGCAAAGACAGCCTAAACCTCACAGACACCGCTAGTCAAACATATTTTTCAGGTTAGCGGAAACCAACAGTGTGCCCACCAAGACGGGGGTGTCTGTCTTGCGGAAGGTTAATCTTCCCGCGACTCCAGTTTGCCCTGGAGCGGATAAGCATTGGGGTCGAGCAAACTCATTGCGTAATTTGCTTGCCAGAAATTGTGCAGCGTGACAGCCGGGCTTCGAAATCGTACTCGACGTCCCGGTTTCGAGCACGAGTACGAGCACGAGCACGGCGAACTAATAATTCCAGCGCAAACCAAAGATGATTCGCGAGTCAAACCACTGGTCGTCGCCAACCGTCACGCCGCCGGCCACATTCAGTTCCCACAAGCCGGTATCGCCGGCGGGCCCTAGCACGAGTCTCGCTCCGGGGTAAATCTCGACCACCGTTTCTCCGTCGATGCGAGCTACCGTACCGTCAGCCAGCGTGCGGCCGCCAAACAGAAACGACAGCGTACGCATTTCGAAAGTCGGCATGAAAGCATACACATCACTTTCCCGCAGGATCGTGCTGATGGCAAAGCCGGTGGTCATCACATCGCCAGCGTATTGTGGGTCGGCTCCCAACGGAATCCAATATTTGAACTCTCCAAAAGCGAAGGTCCGCGGGGAAAGGCAGTAACGAAACAATAACCCCGGCTCCAGTGAGGTGTGGCCGGTACCCAGCCCTTTGCGTTCAACACCGGTGGGCAAATAGGTGCGGAAGATGGTTGACAACTTCAACCGCTTGCCATCGACCAGCAACGCCTTGGCACCGATTTGCATGTCGCCAATTCCGGTCGTGTTGTCGAGCGAAGTGGGATCCAGCGACCGCATCGTCAAATCGGTGATCGCCATGAGGCGTTCGTTCCCCAATTCCATTCGCAAACGCGTATCAAACGTGTTGACTCGCGCATCAAAGCCGGGCCCCAACGGGGGCGGCCCCCAATAGAAAGCAGCCCGGTCGGGAGTTTGCAAACCACGATCATGCTGCCATTGGACACCCACGTTGGCCGTGCTGATTGCTGTCTCCACAACCGACGGCGCGAACATTACCCGTTCGTGGCCGATGCCCAAATCGCCAGTTGCCGAGCGCGCCCGGCCGTTGGTCTGCCAAGCCATGTCGGTAAGCCTGCGAAGCAAGCCGGGTTTACGACGCAGGTGACGGAATGGGTGCCAAGGTGTCCAGTGATCGGCCAGCGTTCGCCGGCGGCCTAGCGTGCGGTCCGCCACGATCAGTTCGTCGTTGGCACGCTCGTCGACAATGAACTCGCCGGTGCTCAGCCCGTAATCCAATTGCAGAGTTGGGCTCCCTAAATTGGGAGTAAAAATCGAATCTTCCCCGGGCGCTGGCAGATTTCCGTCAGCAGGTGGGGGTAATCTTTCAGGTGGTGATAGATATCTGTCAACTGGTGGAAGATATGTGTCAGCCGGTGAGAGCGTCTCAGGTGAGAGCGTCTCAGATGGGGGCGCGAGCGGCTCGGCCAACTGGATCGTGGGCAATCGCACTGGCGACTGGGCGATTGCGCGGGGCAGCGGGGCGGGGCCATCCGCCAGCGTCGAGCGCGGGGCGAGGACCAGCTGGGCGGCGATCGAAACGAGGATAGCCAGTCTTAGCACATGCGTGATTTCTAGCGGGTTGCGAGCTG
>CAZHTX010000116.1:0-13237 GCA_964535475.1 uncultured Pirellulaceae bacterium | reverse complement strand
GAGGCGAGTGGAGCGGGGGACAGACAAACTGAAAAAAACAAAATTGAAGGTTCGCGGGAGAGCGGCATCGAGGTGGTATTCCCGCGACGGGGGCTGAGTTTCCCAACCGATTTCTTACTCGAGATTGGCAATTTCCGTAGGGAATCGTCGATTAACGGTCGCACGGGTGGTGGTTGTTGAGCCATAATGGAGACGAAAATAGAGATGAACTGGAACGCCAAGTTTCCCGCCCACACCTAATGGATCGCTATGTATCTGCGGATGGCCAAACGTCTGTTGACGGAAACTGACAAACGATTGCTCTGGAAAGCTGCCTGGATGTTGGGCGTCAAGGGTTTGCGGAGCGTGCATCGGCACAAGCGGCGGCTGAAACGGGGTGATTTCTTTCCACCTTTTCTTTACTTATCCGTGATCAACAGCTGCAATTTGCGTTGTCAGGGTTGTTGGGTCGACGTGGCCTCGAAGCAGCATCGGATTGAGGTCGATGCGGCCAATCGCACGATCGAGCAAGCGAAAGCGATGGGGAACAGTTTCTTCGGGATTTTGGGTGGCGAGCCTTTCATGCACAAAGATCTGTTGAAGATTTTTGCCGCGCACCCGGATGCTTATTTTCAAGTGTTCACCAATGGGCATTTCATCACTGATGAAGTTGCCAGCGAGTTACGGCGGTTGGGGAATGTGACGCCGTTGATCTCGGTCGAGGGGAGCGAGATTATCAGTGACGAGCGGCGCGGCCGGGCCGGGGTCCTGAACGCCACCATGCAAGGTATTGAGACGGCAATTCGCCATAAACTGATGGTTGGCGTGTGCACTAGCGTCTGCACCACCAACATCGATGATTTAGTCAGCGATAAATGGGTGGACCGGTTGATCGAGATGGGCGTGATGTACTGCTGGTTTCATATTTACCGGCCGGTCGGTCCGGAGCCGAATCCCGATTTGGCTTTATCCAGCGCACAGCAGCGTCGCGTCCGTCAATTTGTTGTCGACACGCGGGCCACCAAACCGATCATAGTCATCGATGCGTATCACGATGATGCGGGCAATGCGTTGTGCCCGGCGGTGACTGGTTTTACCCACCACGTGGGCCCGTGGGGTGACATTGAGCCGTGTCCGGTGATTCAATTGGCGACCGAATCGATTCACGATGAGCGTCCATTGGCGGAGACTTTTAACAATTCACAATTTCTAAGAGATTTTCGTGAATTAACAGCCGGCAACACGCGGGGCTGCGTGATTATGGAGCGTCCCGATTTGTTGGTTGAATTAGCGGAAAAGCATGGTGCTCGCGACACGACCGCGCGGGGCAACGTGATTGAGGAGTTAAAGCGAGTGAGTCCGCGGCGGAGCCAATATCAGCCTGGTGATGAAATCCCCGAGCGGTCGTTGGTGTATCGTTGGGCGAAAAAGTATGCCTTCAATGATTTTGGTACTTATGGCCGTCATTTTGATGCGAGTAAGTATCAAGACCCAGACCAGCCAGCTGGTAATCAGGCAACCGGAGACCGACCAGCTCCGGGTCAGATTGTGCAGATTCAACCACCCTCCAATGTTGAAATTTAGCCAGCGACTTGGGCGCTCGTGGTGAGCCTCAATAATCGCTCTGTAAGAGTCAACTTATGCAATTTCTCTACGGGATTTCAGCCACTTGCTTTATCGGCAGTTATCTGGTCGCGATGGTTTTGGAACTGACCCGTCCGATGATTCGGGTGCCCGCGCGCACGGCGCTGATTATTGGCTTTACGGTAGCCGGTTTGTTTTCTCAGGCAGTCTATTTGGTGATGCTGGCCAGTCCTCAGCAGGGTCGGGCAGATATTGGTTTGCTGGCCGATTGGTATAGCTGGTCGTTATTGTTGGCGTGGGCTGTGGCGGTGGCCTATCTGGTGTTGTTAGTGCGACGTCCCGAGACGACGATTGGTTATTTCTTATTACCTCCCGTGTTAGCTTTAATTGCTTTGGCGATGGCCGTTCGCGGCTGGGAGCCCTTCGATCGGGAGAGGGCGGTTGGATTTTGGAGTACGATTCACGGGTTATCGATGCTGTTGGGTGCGGCCGCCGTGCTGATCGGTTTTTTAATCGGTTGCATGTACCTGGTGCAGTCGACTCGGCTGAAACGTAAGCGGGCCAGTTCGCGAGGGCTCAAGTTGCCCACGCTCGAATGGCTACAGCAATTAAATCGTGGTACTTTGGTTTTCAGCACCGTGGCGGTCGCGATCGGCACTTTGGCCGGTGTGATCATGAACTTGAATCTCAGCGGCGCGGTGGCATGGACCAGCCGGGAGATTGTTTTACCGATCATACTGCTGATCTGGTTGTTAGTGGCCACCGCGATTGAGCTCTTCTATCGTCCGGCTCGTCAGGGTCGTAAGGTTGCCTATTTGACTTTGGCCAGTTTTGGTTTCTTAGTGTTGGCGATGGCGGGAGTCTTGGGGACGGGACATGGTGGCGGCGGGACCTCGTCATCAAGTTCGGAGTCTGTTCCAGTGTTGGGCTCTGATCCAGCTGTAGAGTCTGGGGAGGAAAATTCGTGAAGCTGCAAATGGTGGGTTGTAGCCACAAGGACGCAGCCGTCGAATTTCGCGAACAGCTGGCATTCAGTGAACCGCAAGCGCAGCAAGCGTTAGCCGATTTTCGGCAGCGTTTTCCCAGCGCCGAGTCGGTACTATTGAGCACCTGTAACCGCGTCGAATTTTACACGGCAGCCAGCGATCCGGAGGAGTGTCCGGGGCATGGCGAAGTGATTGAATTCTTGGCAAATGCTCGTCAGCTGACCCCTGATCAATTGTTGGAACATACGATCCACCGAGCTGGCGATGAGGTGGTGAGTCATTTGTTTACCGTCGCTTGCTCGTTGGACAGCTTGGTTGTTGGCGAAGCTCAGATCTTGTCTCAAGTCAAACAAGCTTATGAGTGGGCGACGGCGGCCGGAACTGCGGGTCCGTTGATGCATACGGCGTTTCAATCGGCTAGTCGTGTCGCTAAACGGGTGCAACACGAAACGGCTATTCACCGACGGCGAGTGAGCATTCCCAGCGTGGCCGTTGGCGAAGTTGCGCCGGAGTTTTTCGAGACATTGACAGATAAACAAGTGCTGTTGATTGGCGCGGGGGAGATGGGCGCCGAGACGCTTCGCTATCTGCGTGATGGTGGCGCGCGGCAAATTACGATCGTCAACCGTTCACTTGAACGAGCCTCCCAACTGGCGAGCGAGTTGCAGGCCGAGGTTGCTCCTTGGGAGCAGCTCGATCAACATCTCACCGCGGCCGATCTGGTAATCAGCACGACGGGAGCCAGCGAGGCAATTGTCACGCTTGAGCGTTTTCGCGGCATTCACTCCGCGCGTTATGAACGCTTGTTGTTGATCCTTGATTTGGCCGTCCCACGCGATTTTGATTCGGCGATTGGAGACTTATCAGGCGTTTATTTATACTCCGTCGATGACTTGCAAGCATCGGCTGATCGCAATCGTCGGGAGCGGGAACGGGAGTGGCCGAAAGCTCAGCGGATCATTGATGAAGAAGCCGGGCTTTATTTGGCCAGTTTGCGGACACGTGCCACTGGTCCCGTGATCCGTCAATTGCGAGAGCGAGCTGAGACGGTCAAGCAGAGTGAGTTGGAGCGGTTGTTGAAACGATTGGAACGTGTCGATGTGACTTCGAAACGGGATGCTGAGATTACCCAGGCGTTCGACCGTTTGGTTAACAAGTTACTGCATCCACCGTTGGCTTCGTTGCGCGATGATGCGGCGGCCGGACATCGCCAAGGTTTGGTCGACGCCTTGCGGCGGTTGTTTCAATTGGGTGAATGAACCTTGTCGAGCTCGGATCGAAGTCTTGTTGCTCGACGCCGGTCCCGCCAGCCGAAGGTTGCGGCCAGCAAACATACCGCTGCGAAAGGCCAGCTTAACTTGTCGCCCCAGCGGGCATATAGACTGCTGCGGTTGTCAGGTTTGGGTTGAGCCAACATTGAATCGTTGGTTTGGTGGGAAAGTGCCCGCACAACTTGTCCGCTGCCATTGATCCACACCGTCGGCCCGGCATTGCCGACCATCAACAGCGGCCGACGATTGATCAAAGCGACCATCTGCGCGCAACGGCGATGGTGATCAAGCACGGCTGTGCCATCAAACCAAGCGTCATTGGTGAGGTTGACGATCAGGTCGGCCGGCGTGCCTTGAGCGGCCAACGTTCGCAGGCCATCCCCCGTGACATGTTCGACCATGGCTTCGAAACAGATACTTGGTGCCACGGTTGCACCTTGAATGGACATCGCCACCGGAGCTTCACCTGGCAGAGCACCTTGCGACATGGGACCGATTTCGTAGAGCCAGGGAAACCAGTCGGCAAAGGGAATGTACTCACCAAACATGACCAAGTGCATTTTCGCGTACCAGTCCACGACTTTTGAGTCTTGATCGATCAATAAGGCTGCTCCGAAAGCTCGCGGTCGTTCGGCATACCGATAGACCGCGGAGCCGACTAACAGGGGAGGCGGTTTTGTCGCGGAAACGTTGGCTAACATTCCTTGAAACCAGCGGTTGCGATTGACGAAACTGTCTTGCTGTTGGGCGATAATTTCGGAGAATTCTGCCGCCGTAAAATCTTCGTTTGGGGGCACGATGAAAGGTTCTTCGATAATGCGATAAGGCAGACCGCCGGTAAACATCGATTCGGGCCAAATTATCAGATCGACATCTTTGGATTTTGACATCGCGGCGATCGTCGTGTCGACGTAGTTTTGGAAGACTTCCATTTCACGAGCTGGCGACATGGCATACATCAACGGCTCGTTGCGCTGAATCAACAGCGTGTTAAGAATTGGTGATTGGGCGGCTCGTTGGTCATTATCGGCGGTTCGCCAATAGCCGTAGCCGCAGGTCATCAGCAGCACGCCGCAGACGATTGCCGTGCCCAGTTTGGGGACGTTGGCCAAGTTGCCAGCTTGTGCTCTGGGCTTGTCGGCAGGTTGTCCCCAGCGAAGGAATGCGGCGAGCACGGAGGCCAGCCACGCGGAAACCATTGCGACAATAAAGCTAACCCAGTAGGTGCCACCGATATCGCCGATTTGGACGACCCACAGCCAGTCGATTTGAGAGTGACCGAGCAACGTGGCGGAAAGGCCCGTCAGCGCGTAACTGCGAACCAACTCGAGGCCGCTCCAGATGACCGGGACAGCCCAATACAGGGGCCAGTGCCAGCGGTGATGGACGACGCGGGCGAGACCAACGAATAGTAGAATATAGAGGCCGAGGAACAGGGCTAGAGCCAACCAAGCTGGATAGATTGCCGGGTGGGCCAAGCGAATGCCTTGCAAGGTGATCAACCAGTACGCGGAACCGACCAGCCAAATGGCGATATATTGGCGTCGGGCCAACGGGTTTGGCCAAGCCACCAGCATGGCCCAAGGCACCAAGGCGATCCAAGCAATTGGGGCTAGGGCGGCCGGCGGTTGGGATAGCCAGAGCAGCACTCCGCCCAAGCTGGCGATCAGCCATAGCCTCGCCGGTCCAACCGGTTGCGTTGTTCCTGGTATGCTTGACGCGGCTTGGTTATGATGCTGATTCACGGCGATCCCTCAATATAATGTTGAGTCACAGAGCTACGAGTACTAACACCGCTGGGAAGGTTTCGTTTACCGCATGACCGACTTTGAAACATTAGGGCCTTATCGGGTCGAAGCAAAACTTGGCCAAGGTGGGATGGGCAGCGTCTACCGTGGCGTGCATATAAAAACAGGTCAGCGGGTTGCCATCAAGGTGCTAGCCAGCCAGATGTCGGAGCAACCGAGGTTTCGTCGCCGTTTTGCCGGGGAAATTGAAACCCTGAAGAAATTAAGGCACCCGCACATTGTACGGTTGATTGGCCACGGGGAAGAGCGTGGGGGGCTGTTTTACGCGATGGATTTGGTCGAGGGGCCGAGCCTGCTGGAGCATCTCCGAAAGGTGAAACGCCTCGATTGGGACACCACCATTGGATTCGCCATCGAGATTTGTTCGGCTCTCAAGCACGCTCATGATTTTGGCGTCATTCATCGCGATTTAAAGCCGGCCAATTTGTTACTGGAGCCTGAGGGAGGAATCAAATTAACCGATTTCGGGATTGCTAAATTATTTGGTGCAACGGAACACACGGCCGCCGGGAGCGTGTTGGGCACTGCCGATTACATGGCCCCTGAGCAAGCAGTTGGCGGACAGGTTACTCCGCGGACCGATCTGTACGCCTTGGGAAGTTTAATGTACGCCTGTCTGGCTGGCAGGCCACCTTTCGGTGGTAGAAATTTAACGCAAGTCGTCTACGGCTTAAAGCATGAGACGCCGGCGCCGCTCGATTTGGTGCTTCCTGATGTTCCCGAGGAATTAGCCGAGCTGGTGCATGAGCTGTTGGAAAAAGATCCTCAACAGCGGCCACCCACGGCTTTGGTGGTTTCCAAACGACTGCAGGCGATGCGAGCTGGGTTACGGCATCGGGGCGAGCAGACTGAAATGAATTTGGGCGGTCCCACGTTACCAGAGCCACCGGAGTCGGCTGTGCATACGCGTCTGCCCGCGCGGCAACCACGATCTCAGGACATGAATGTCGCCAATTTGCCAACGGCAGATGATCGTGATTCGGATGTACCGACAGGGACTCCAGTCAAGTTGGCCAGCACGCTTGCCTCGGCCCATCCGGACGGTGACGAATTCGAATTGGCGGAGGAGATCGCCGCCCCGCGAACTCATTTTGAAAGTGTTAACGAGACGCCCGAGCGGACTGGCCACTGGGAGCCGGGGGAAAGTCACCGCCGGGGGCTTGAGCATTGGTTGTCGTTGTTCGGTTTAGTGCTGGCGTTGATTGTCGTGGGTGGGTTAGTGATTTGGCTGTTTCAGACCCCTTCCGCCGATACGATGTTGGCGAAAATTGAACAAGCCGATTCGCTGGGAGATCGTCGCGACGCGGAGCTGCTTCGCGAGCAGTTTCTTCGCAGCCATGAAGATCATCCACAAGCCGAAGCGGTTCGTGAAGCGCTCCAGCTTGATGATGTGGAACGGGCGGCTCGGCGTTTGCGAGTCGTTGCGGCAACGGGGGGCGGTATTGATTCCTTGCCACCAGCGGAACAAGTTTGGTTGCAAGCGATGACGGAACGGAAGCGTGATCCGGTTCGCGCCGCGCGAAGTTTATCGCAATGGCTGGCGATTTATGATCATCCCGAAGCCTTTGCAGGGGGCCCCGGCGATCAGGAGCTGGCTCGCTATGTGGCATTGGCGAAAGCAGAACTCGAACGCTTGGAGAGTTTTAGCACGTTCGAGGCTGATTCCCGTCAAGAAAGGCTGCAAGCCTGGGTTGCGTGGGGATTAGAGTCGCTGGAAGGTGATGCTCGTCAACAGTTTCTGAAGAGTGTCAAAGCGTTATATGGTGATAAACCTTGGGCCGATGAGATTATGCAGAAGTTACCCGAGTGATTATCGACCTTGCTTAGTAAATTTCTCACGCTCTTCTTCACCAGCTTCTTGAACTAATAAGGTGAGGTAAGGAATATTTATGAGGAGTGCTAAAAACAGCGTTGCGATGGCGGCAATTGCAACCATTCTCCATTCGAAGAAGATTGCGGCAATGATGAATGTTCCAATCGCGATGATGAAGGCAATTCCAAAAGCAGTGAATACCTTAGCGTCTTCGACATCGAGTTCGATTTCTTCTTGGTTAGGATTTTGCTCCGCTGATCGTGGTCGGAAACTCATTCGAGCCTCCTGCTCTTTATTGCTGATGATTACATAAGCCAAGACGAACAACGGAATTGGCAGCGCTGCTAAGTAGGCTGCTGGATGCGAAATAACCAGCAATCCAAGCGAGCTGAAAACGGCGGTGATTAAGAGAGCTAGAGCGGCTATCTTGAGTCGCCACATCAAGCGATGTGCATCTGAGTCGTTAATGGGCGAATGTGGTCGCGCAGAATCCACAACGAAGTCCTGATGCATGATGGAAAGTTTGCCAAAGCGCAGAGCGGCAATTCGCAGTCGAAACGACAAAGAATGCGAATGCTATGCCTGATCCAAATGGAGCACTCGGTCGATTGTCAAAAGCAAATCACATGCCGTTTTCGCACTAGCTGCCATTCTCCAGTTCTTCGCTGGTTTCGCTTTCGTCGTCATCTTTTTTATAGTGATCGAGTCGCCGGTATAGAGTGCGAGCGCCGATTTGCAAAACTTTCGCTGCTTCTTCTCGATTTCCACCCGTCAGCTTCAAAGTCTCTAGAATCGCCCATTTCTCGATATCTGCCAGCGGTTGTCCGAGCAGACCTAGATCACTATGGGAATCATCGGAAGGGGTGGTAGTCAGTTCGCCGCCGAGAGATTCTTCCATCAATTCCGGAGGAAGGTCATCGCTATCGAGCGAACCATCGTTGTCGAGCACGACCATCGTCTCGACAAAATTTCTTAGTTGACGAATATTTCCTGGCCAAGCGTAGCCGTAGAACTTTTTGGTGACTGCTGGCGTGAAGTGAGCAGTTGGCTTGCCGTGTCGCCGCAAGAACATTTTGCGAAAGTGATCCATCAGCGGAATCACATCGTCGCGACGATCTCTGAGAGGTGGGAGGGCGACGGTGACAACTTTGAGGCGAAAATAAAGATCGTTGCGAAATTCACCCGAGTCGACCATGGTTTCCAGCGGTCGGTTGGTGGCGCTGACGAGGCGAACATTAACATCGATTGGTTTGTTGTCACCGACGCGTTGGATTTGATGTTCTTCGAGGACCCGCAGCAGTTTGATTTGGGTGCTCATCGGCATATCGCCGACTTCGTCGAGAAACAGGGTGCCGCCGTTGGCGTATTCAAAGGCGCCCATGCGATCGCTGGCCGCGTCGGTGAAGGCCCCTTTGACGTGACCGAAGAGTTCACTTTCAACAAGTGTTTCGGACACCGCGCGGGTGTTGAGCGCCACCATGCGTTTAGCCTTGCGGGGGCTATTTTGATGGATTGCCTGCGCGATCATTTCCTTGCCGGTGCCACTCTCGCCGGTGATCAGCACCGTTGCGTCGGTGGGAGCGATGCGTTTGAGCCGATCGATGACCGCCTGCATCTTAGCGCTGCAGTAGATGATCCCTTCAAATCCGAAACGTTCATCGAGCCGTTGATGGAGTTCGGTGTTCTGACGGCGCAGTTGGACGGCGCTGGCAGCTTTCTCGGTTACCGCGCGGAGCCGGCTGGGGGTGATCGGTTTTTCCAAAAAGGTGTAAGCACCTTCTTGCATCGCCTCGACCGCTTTGGGCACCGTGGCGTGGCCCGTGACCATGACGACTTCGGCATCGGGCAGATTTTTTCGAGCCAGGGTTAAAATCTGCATCCCGTCGACTTCGTTCATCACCATATCGGTGATGATAAGGTCGAAGGTTTCCCGTTCGATTAGCTTTGCACCTTCCGGGCCCGTGGTGGCGACTTGGCAACGATAACCAACCCGTTCGAGGCTTTCGGTCATTGCCCGCGCGTGGGCCGGATCATTGTCGACCACCAAGATCGAAAAATCACCAGGGGATTGCTGGGGGTATTCTAAGGGGGGCGTGGCCCCGTCGTTTGCTTGCGGAGTGCTCATGATGCCTAGATATTAAGCGATCAAGGCTGCCAAGGACATGTCCCCCGCGGTGCTTGGCTGGCTAAACCGCTCGGCAGTAAAATCGAGTCGCCGCTGCGATAAAAAAGAGCCGTGCGGTTGGCGTTATTCCTGCCCCGAATATTTGCCAACCGCACGGTCAAAAAAATGGATGCTCGCTGCCCACCACATCCAGTTTTTTGAATCGTCGTTTCGGCAGTTATTTGTGCATGGGGGTATACCAGGAATTTCTCGAATTTTTGTATTTTGATTGGAATCGCACCCCCGTTAGGGGTGTGTTGCGGGTGGAAAATCGGCAGATTCGTCATTGTCTGCCCAGTCTGACTTCAGCTGGTTGAGCTCCGCGGTCGAACCAACATAGCGGGCCTTCAAATACTCTGCCTGATTCGTTGCTCGGTCGATCACCCTTGCGACGGCAGCGGGGGCTCTGTTACTGGACAGTTGCGTGTACGCCTTCGCAGCAACCATCAAATGGAGAGTTCGATATCATGCTCAGGATCTTCTTGACGATGAGCCTTTTTTGCTTGATTGCGACCAGCACGGTTCAGGCTCAGATTGGCATACCGACGACACAGCCGACGGGCAGTCGCACAAGTTCGCTGCAGGATGTGCTGGTCAATAATTTGCGAGCGACCTTGCCGGAGCAAAAAGAGTTTTTGCGTCGGGTTCAGTTGGAAGTGACTCGCGGCACGCTCGACCGGAAATTGGTCTTGGCAGTCATGCGATACGCCCAGCGTCGCCACAGCACCTTTCCTTTTCCGTTCTTTGAGCGAGCGATGCGGTATCAAGCAAGCAAGCAGGGAGTGCAATTGCCGAATGCGTTCCAGATTCTTTCTTCAAGGTCGCCAACCTCAAGATAGCCAACTTCTGTTGTGCCAAGCCAGTGCCAGCTCTTAAACGCGGCATCAGCCCGCTTTCTTCACTCATCGAGAGTGGCATCTGGGTATCTCGCACGCCAGTTACGTTTCAAAGGAATGACCCCATGTTGCCTCGGTATCGTGGTTACCGTTGCACAGTGATTCGCCGAAAACGGGTTGCTGGCCGGAAATTCCGGAGAATGATGTAACGTCGCAAAGTTGCTGAGCGTAGTACTCACCGACACCTCGCTGTCAATGGGAATCAATGCTGGTTCGCCGTGGTGTTTGTGGTTTGTCTTGCGTTTGAGCGGAGCAATTACGCGTGTTTCAAAAATTTACTTTTCCAGCGATCGCCCGCGCCGGCGCGATTTTAGGCTGTTTGGGGTTGTCGATTTTGACATGTCCTCCCAAAGCCGTCTCGGCCACGGAACCTTCTGAACCTGCGGTTTCCATTCAAGTCGATTTAGACGGGTTTGGGAAATCCAAAATTGGCGGCCTGTTGATCCAAGCGGGTACCAAGATTGCCGCCGCTGAAATGGATAAAGATCCCGACGAGGCGATGAGTGCCGTAGTCGAAGCACTTGGGTTTGATCCACTTAAGCAAGAAGCTCGTCTGGCAATCGATGTGTTAGACATCGAGGATCCATTAAATGGCCTGACAGCCGTCCTGTCATTGAAGAATTCAACCGGTAACTTGGAGGGACTGTTGCTGGCAGTACCCGGCTATAAATCGCTGTCGCAGGAGGATCGGGTAATTCATTCGCTCAGCCCCGACGGTCGCGCATCGTACTTCATCGCTTTTGACAACAACGCGACTGGCGAGAAGCGGATTTTTGCCGCAGCATCCTTGGAGGGGTTACTTGAAAAATTGCGGACACAATCAGGTGGGTTGGTGGCGCTGCCCAAGGGCCAATTCGCGAATATTCAACTGCTTTCGCCACCAACCGAAATGATAGAAGAGACTCCGCTGGCAGCTTTGGTGGATCTTTTGCAAGCGACGAGTGTTTCCATTGGTGAGGAGGGAAATGATCTCGTTATACGAATCAGCTTGACCGCGGACGATGAAGAAAAGGCGAATCAACTGCAACAACTGGCCCAGGGAGTCATCGCCATGGTTTCCCTGTTCAAGGAGGAAATTAGCCAAGAGCTGGACGATGAGGAAACTGCCAAGCAAATGCTGTCAGTGATTAAACAAATCAAGGTCCAGCGGGAGGGGGCAAATGTGACGGTAGAAACTAGGGTGCCCGAACAGACGATCATTAATTTCCTCCGCGAGGAAGCTGAACTACCGTTGTGAGCGAAACGTCTGAATCTCGCGATCTAAATACCTTCCAGGGTGAAAGTGATTGGGAACTAGCTGACGATACGTCGCTGTTTCAACACTTTCATCCTCGCTTGGTGCGCTTTATCACTAAGTTACTCGGCGGCACAGGGATCGATCCCGAAGATGTTGCACAAGAAGCAATCTGGAAAGTCATCTCCAAGCGATCGCTCTACGATCCGCAGTACCGTTTTACGACTTGGGTTTACATTATCGCACATCGCACAGCACTGGATCACCGCCGACGGCGGCGACCACTCTCGGCTGGCGAAAGTCTGGACAATATTTCGACCGGCAAGCATAATCCTGTCACTGCCGTGGAGACGCGTGAGCAAGTTGAACGGATTTGGGAAATAGCCGAGCGAGTTCTATCATCCGATCAGCACGCGGCACTTTGGTTGCGGTATGGTGAGGAGATGGGGGTCAGTGAAGTTGCCCGCGTGTTGCGGAAACCGACTGTTACCACACGCGTGTTGCTGTATCGCGCCCGAGCAATCCTGCGTCGTCAGTTAGAAGACGTTGGTAATTCGTCTAACGACGTTTCTGAGGTGGAAAAATGAAATCCAGTCATGCAGAACGATTGGCTAGCTTGGTCTTGGATGATTGGCCATTGCCAGGTCCTGTCAAGCGATGGATTGAATCGCATCCCGATGTCGCCAAAGAGATTGCCGTCTATCGTTTGCTCGAGAATCGGTTGCGGGGCACGGCCAATCTGCTTGAACGGCCCCCAGCTAGGGTTTCAGTCAAGGTTAAACCGGTTCATGGTCATGCGGCAAAAGCGAATCGGTTTAAGATTGCGTTGCTCACATCCGCCGCTGCGTCGCTGGTCACCATCGGGTGGTACGTCGCGCGCCAGCAAGATACATTGGCGATCGCTCCGCAAGCCAAACAAACGACAAACTCCCTCGATGCGGTCGATTTACGACCTCTAATCGCCTCGATCAATGCGGGGGAGCAAATCGCCGTTAATCTATCGGCAGGTTTGGAGGACTTAGCATCTCAGTTTTTCGATGTTAGTCAAAAGCTTACCAAGTCTCCATTTCGATTGGAACGCCTGAAAAAGGCTGATCCCGTTGAAGATCAGGAAAACGCAGCAGGTAAATGAACTAAATTAGCCTGGGCTGTTAAAAAGTTTGGCATGCGGTTGATTCTTTGAACGAGCAAGCTCGTTTGTCCTCAGCTGTTTGATGTGCAATAAGCGATTGAGGACAATCGCTTTACAAAGTCGTACCGCTACGTTGACGAAATGTGGGGCGTCAGACTTTGCAGGCCCGACGTGGGGGCGAGTGAGGCGGTGACTACCTTGGAGTCGGCGGGGCGCTTGTACCCGAAAAAGCCTCGTCGCTGAATGACATCGGCGACTTCCTGGGGGACGTGCTCGCGCCAGCCCGGTTCCCCCGATTGGATCTGCTTTAAGACCTCGCGGGAGAACGTTTGCAAGTGTTGTTCGTCGTAATCTTCAATTTGCTCAATGC
>CAZHTX010000115.1:7016-13247 GCA_964535475.1 uncultured Pirellulaceae bacterium | reverse complement strand
CTGTCCGCTCGACGTCGCTATGGCAATTGAGAGGTTGCAATTGATGTGCCCATTGCCAAGACACTGCCGCCCGTCGAAGTTGCTATACTGGGCCGTGCAACCGATGCTGTCCCGCCTATTCGACTTTCCCAAGGAAAGCTCTCGCCATGAATTTTCGGATGTTCTCCCTCTTCGTGATCTGTCTCGTTGGCGCACCCGCCACCTTGCCAGCCCAATCTTCGCTTGCGGTGCTGCCTCAAGTGAGTGACGCCGACCCCTCCGGGTTGATGCAAGCTTGGTTGATGCAGCGAGCTGGCAAAGCCTTTGATCGATGGGAGACTCGCTATGAGAG
Organism: uncultured Pirellulaceae bacterium; assembly: GCA_964535475.1. Classification (GTDB taxonomy): domain Bacteria; phylum Planctomycetota; class Planctomycetia; order Pirellulales; family Pirellulaceae; genus Laterigemmans. The sequence goes on along the minus strand of CAZHTX010000115.1, from coordinate 12,916 downwards.
TTTAAAGACGCCCGCGCAGATTGCCGCGTATCAAACGCAGATGCGTCAGCAGTTTGTCGACGCCCTTGGTGGATTTCCCCAGCGGACTCCACTCAACGCGCGGATTACGGGGACCGTGCAACGCGACGGATACCGCGTGGAGAAAGTGTTGTTCGAGAGCGAGCCTCACAACTTTGTCACGGGGCTTTGTTTTATTCCCGATGCGGAACGTTTTCAGGCACCCTATCCTGGCGTTTTGGTTGTCTGCGGGCATTCGGCCAATGGCAAAGGATACGATGGTTATCAGACCGCCACAGCGATGTTGGCGAAGAATGGGATTGTTGGATTCATTATTGATCCGATTTGCCAAGGCGAGCGACTGCAGCACTTTGATCCCGACGGTTCAGTCCGCGTGGCCAGCTCCACGCAGGGGCACACCTTGTTAGGTTTAGGGGCGATCTTACTCGGAAAGAATACCGCGAGGACGGAAGTCTGGGATGGAATGCGAGCCATTGATTACTTGCAACAACGCGCTGACGTTGATGGGGAACTGATTGGCTGCATGGGCAACAGTGGCGGTGGCACTCAAACCGCCTATCTAATGGCTTTGGATGATCGCATCAAAGCGGCTTCTCCCGCCTGCTACATCACAACCTTTGAGGCTCTATTGAACACGATTGGCCCCCAAGATGCCGAGCAAAACATTTACGCTCAATTAGATTGGGGTATGGAACATTCCGATTACCTGTTGATGCGGGCCCCCACTCCGATTTTGATGTGCACGGCAACCCAAGATTTCTTTTCGATCGAAGGTGCTTGGACCTCGTTCCGGCGCGGCAAACGATTGTTCAGTCGACTCGGATACCCTGAACGGATTGGTTTGGTGGAAGTGGATGAGCCGCATGGCTGGCACCGCCCACTCCGCGAGGCGGCTGTCCAGTGGATGGTGCGCTGGCTCGCCGGTCGTGATGAGGTCATTCGCGAACCAAAGTTAGAGTTGCTTTCCGCCGCTGAATTGCAAGTGACCCCGACCGGACAAGTGTTGCAGATCGAGGGTGCCAAGAGTATCGGTACGTTGCAGCACGAAGAATTCCGACAGTTGGATAAAGCTCGCAAACAACTTTGGTCAACGCCAAAGGCCGCGCTGGCTAAGGTGCGAGAGTTAAGTAACATACGCTCCCTTGAGGACATCCCCGCACCGAGCGTGCGAAAGTTGGAAGCGATCCAGCGGGATGGAGTTACCATCCAACCGATCGTGCTGACTGGTGACGCGGGAGTCCCTTTGCCGGCTCTGCTCTATCAGCTGGTAGCAACGGATCAACCGAACTCGGATCAGTCCAATGCAGCAAGTAAAGGACAGTTGATCTATCTTCATGAAGCGGGCAAGCAGGCCAGCATCGAGCAGCAGGATACGACGGTGTCGGCGCTGCACTACGCAAAGTTAGGCTATCAAGTGCTCGCCGTGGACGTGCGCGGTATCGGCGAAACGGCACCACGCGATGCCGTTTGGTATCACCCGCGTTTCGGTGCCGATGGCAAGCATCTGGCGATCGCGTACCTGCTCGGTGAAAACTACATCGGGATGCGAGCCGAAGATTTATTGATTGCCGCCCGGTGGTTGCAAACGCAAGCGAATGACCAAGCGAATGACCAAGCAACGGATCGGGCAACTGGCGAGCCGGTTGCCTTGGTCGCTAATGGCAAATTAGGGCCGGTCGCGCTGCATGCTGCCGCTTTGCAGCCGAACTTGTTTGCTCAAGTAACGATTTTTGACTCCATTAACACGTGGGAAACGATTTTGAGTTCCCTCACCTCGCAAGACCAATTTGTGAACTGCATTCACGGGGCAGCCCGCGTTTATGACTTGCAGGACTTGATCAATCAACTCGGTGATCAAATTAAAATGATGAACGTAGTGGATGCGATGGGCAACAGCGTCGAATAGTGCTTAGGCTGGGATAACCTGATTCATGAATGATTGTCGTGCGAAGATGAACACCAGATACGGGCTGATGGTTTCGCTGTTGTCGATGTGTTGCCTAACAGCTTTGCAGGCTGAGGAACCGGCGTTTTCGCTGGAGCGAGTTGTCGCGCAGCAAGGGTTCAACGGCGAGGACTGTTGGGTGCATGCGAGAGTTGGCGTGATTCCCGCTGGGGCTCCCGGAAATGAAAGCCCGCAGCCGCTGGTCATCATGACGATGCAAAAGCTAAAGCTCAGCGGTTCGGATCTGTTCTCCGGGCTTTCTGAGTTGCGATCCGCCGACCTTGGCCGCAGTTGGACTGAGCCAGTCGCGTTACCCGTTTTTGCCAAGTCGACTTACGTTGCCCAGCCGGGGATGTTGCCGAGGGGACTGCACGTGCCGACCGATCTATTACAGAGCGGTGACGAAACGACAGTCTGTGATTTTACCCCCCAGTGGCACGCGGCCAGTCAACGCCTGCTGGGAATTGGTCACACCGTTTGGTATCGAGATAACAAAGTTCTGTCCGTCCGGCCCCGGGGGATCGCCTATGCTGTTTTCGATGCCAAACAGAACAAATGGTCAAGTTGGGATACGGTGGAGCTGCCCGCGAAGGCGGAATTCCTCAATTGTGGCGCGGGCAGTGGGCAACGGGTGGATTTGCCCGGCGGTGACGTGTTGATTCCTTGCTCTTATAAGGAACCAAACTCGCAACAATTCTCCGTCATGGTCTGTCGCTGTCGATTTGATGGTCACACCCTGGAATTTGTTGAACATGGTCAGTCTCTGACCGTGCCGATTGATCGCGGGCTGTATGAACCATCTTTGGTTCGGTATCAAGGACGCTACTATTTGACGATGCGGAATGACAAACAGGGGTACGTGAGTGTCAGTGAGGATGGTCTCAATTTTGGCCCCGCTCGCCCCTGGAGCTTTGACGATGGAAGCCCGCTCGGCAACTATAACACTCAGCAACATTGGGTTGCCAATCAGGATGGGCTGTTTTTGGTATACACCCGTCGCGGCGCTGACAATGATCACGTGTTTCGCCATCGAGCTCCACTGTTCATTGCCCGCGTCGACCTCGAAGGATTGAATGTCGTTCGGGGTAGCGAGCAGGTGCTGATTCCGGAACGCGGGGCCAGGCTGGGTAATTTTGGCGTCGTCGACGTGACACCCACTGAAACCTGGGTAACCGCGGCCGAGTGGATGCAACCGATCGGCGTGGAAAAATATGGCAGCGACAACAGCGTGTTTATTGCCAAGCTAAAGTGGAAAAATCCGCGACCGGAGAGTGAGCCTATCGCGGTCGAGTTAAGTCCTGACGAAATGGTTTCTCCTTACTTTGCGCCGCCAGCGAAGTGGGAAAAGCAATTCGGTGATTATCGTTCTCCCTTGGTTTTCAAAGATGGCTCGGTGGTTGAGACCAGCGACGACTGGGGGCGACGCCGTGCGGAATTGGTCGCAGAATGGGAAGCGTTGCTAGGTCGTTGGCCCCCGCTGAATGAGCATCCTGAGATGCGGATTTTGGAGACCACGGAACGGCAGGGAATCGTCCAGCATCGGATTACCTTTCCCTGGACACCCCACGAGGAGACGACTGGGTACTTGTTAATTCCACCCGGCGACGGTCCCCATCCCGCAGTGGTTACGGTTTTTTATGAACCGGAGACAGCCATCGGTGAGGGGAGTGGCCCTTATCGCGATTTCGCTTGGCAACTCGCCAAACGTGGTTTTGTGACGCTCTCGCTCGGCACCACGCGAGCCTCGGCAGCCAAGACCTATGCACTGTACTATCCGAGCATTGAAAACGCCAAAGTCGCTCCGTTATCGATGTTAGGTTACGCGGCGGCCAGCGGATGGTACTTATTGGCTAATCGTGATGATGTGGATGCGAGCCGAATTGGCATCGTGGGGCATTCGTTTGGTGGTAAATGGGCGATGTTCGCTGCTTGTTTATTTGACAAGTTTGCCTGCGCCGCAGTGTCCGATCCGGGGATTGTATTTGATGAGCGTCGTTCCAATGTCAATTACTGGGAACCTTGGTATTTAGGATATCATCCTCAGCCATGGCGAAAGCGGGGAGTGATTACGGAGGAGAATCCGGCCCGGGGCTTGTACTCTCAACTGACCGCCGCGGGACGCGACCTGCATGAACTGCACGCCCTGATGGCACCGCGTCCCTTCTTGGTATCGGGTGGAGCGGAAGACCCGCCCGCACGCTGGGAAGCGCTAAATCATACTCGGCAGATCAATCGCTTGCTCGGTTATGAAAAACGAGTTGCCATGACGAATCGACCAGACCATTCACCCAACGCGGACTCCAACGCAATCATCTATGCGTTCTTCCAATACTTTCTTGGAGAGTCAAATGATGAGCGTTGATTGAATCGACGGCAACGGCCATGGTTTTCTTAGTTTTCTCGCTTCTTTGTTTCTTTGCCCCAGGAACGCCTTCACATGAAAAATCAATCAACGCGTCGCGCATTTATGCAACGGGTCGGTATTGCCGGTGGCGCGATGGCCATGTCGGCCGCCAGCTACTCCCGTGTTTGGGGAGCGAATGAGCGTTTGCGGATCGCCAGCGTGGGGACCGGTGGTAAAGGCTGGAGTGACCTGATGGGCGTAGCCGCGAGCCCAGCGGTGCAAGTTGCCAGTTTGTGTGACATCGATAGCTCTAAAGCTCATTTGGGACGCGCCGCGGAACAGTTTCCCCAAGCGGGGCAGTTTGCTGATTGGCGGAAATTGCTGGAACAGCCGCAAGACTTTGATGCGGTGATTGTTTCCACGCCCGATTTTATGCACGCGCCGATCAGTCTGCCGGCGATGCAATTGGGAAAACATGTCTTCTGCCAAAAGCCGCTCACGCACACCGTCTTCGAGGCGAGACAAATGCAGCGGTCCGCGGAACGTCACCAAGTCGTGACGCAAATGGGCAATCAAATCCAGTCGCACACCGCTTACCGGACGGCTGTCAAGATCGTGCACGATGGATTGCTGGGCAAAGTCAAAGCAGTCCACTCTTGGCAAGGTGGCACCCCAAGCTGGCCGCGTAACATCGAACGGCCCCCCGGCCGAGATGCGGTCCCCAATCACGTCAGGTGGGACCTGTGGCAAGGGGTTGCCCCGCGTCGACCTTATATGCAAGGTATCTACCATGCCTTCAATTGGAGAGGTTGGCAAGATTACGGCACTGGACAGCTGGGCGATTTCGGCTGCCACATTTTGGACCCTGTGTTTAAAGCTTTGGAATTGACTGCGCCGGACCAACTGACGGCGGAAGCACCGGTGCTCAAGCCTGACACGTGGAGCGATCGGGCGACGGTAAGCTATCAATTTCCAGGGACCAGTCGCACCCTGGGCGAGCACCTTCAGCTGACTTGGTACGACGCGGTTGGTGCCCGGCCCCCTCGGGAATCGCTTTCCCATGTACCGAACAGTTACCAATTGCCAGCAGCCGGATCGGTGTTAATTGGCGAATTGGGTTCCCTGGTGATTCCCCACGTTGACATGCCCAAATTGTTTCTCGCTGGCCAAGCGGATGTGTTGGAACTCAGTGCCCAGAATATCTCTCCGGTGGAAAGTGTCGATCACTATGTTCAATGGGCGGACGCCTGTCGCGGTATGGCGGAAACAACCTCAGCGTTCGCTTACTCGGGGCCGTTAACTGAAACGGTATTGTTAGGGACGATCGCACTACGCTTTCCCCAAGAGACGCTCACGTGGGACGCGGCCAATTTGAAAATCGCTAACTCACGACTAGCCGATCAATACCTGACGAAGGCCTATTATTCTGGCTGGGAACTTTCGGTTCTACCAGCCGCTGAGCGCTAGCTCGCGGTTCCACGTAACCGGACGCTAGCGTGTTCCGGCTGATTCCTTTCGGTTATATCAGCCGCTGAGCGCTAGCTCGCGGTTCCGCGTAACCGGACGCTAGCGCGTTCCGGCTGATTCCTTTCG
>CAZHTX010000115.1:0-6916 GCA_964535475.1 uncultured Pirellulaceae bacterium | reverse complement strand
ACGCTAGCGCGTTCCGGCTGATTCCTTTCGGTTATATCAGCCGCTGAGCGCTAGCCGAGGACTTTGCTGGCGTGTTCGGATAAGTACTTTGGTAACACATTTTTATAATTTCAATGCTAACGGAGTCTCTGAGCGTGCGTCACATCATGCTGCTATTAATGGTGAGCGGTTTCTTACTGAGCGGTTCACCGGCCGGCGCTGAAAGCCCCGCCGAATTGAAGGTCATCACTCATAATGTTTGGTACGGTTTCACGAAGAAAGGTCAGCCACGGCACGACCAATGGTTGCAGTGGATGGCCGCTCAACAGCCCGACGTGGTCGCTCTGCAGGAATTGAACGGATACACGGCGGAAAAGTTAGCGACCGACGCAAACAGTTGGGGGCACTCGCACAGTGTGCTCCTCAAGGAAGAAGGGTTTCCCACGGGGATTACCTCACGTTATCCAATTACGGACGTCGCGAAAATTCGGGATGGCATGCACCATGGCTTACTTCGCTGCCGCATCGAAGGCATTTGGTTTTATGTCATTCACTTCCATCCTTCCAACTTTGCACGGCGGATTGAGGAAGCTGGTCATTTGCAGGCTGATATTGCCAAGCTGCCGGATGTCGACCCAAGGATCGTCTTGGCGGGTGACTTCAATGGATTTTCGCCACTGGATCGAGGTAGGTATGATAGCGATGATAAACTTGTACCATTTTTTGAAATGCTAGATCGTCGCAGTTCCAGTGCTCGTAATTTAAATCAGGGCAAACTCGATTACGGTGGTTTGGAAGCGATCATTGCTCAAGGTTTTATCGATGCCGTGGCCGAATTTCGAGATGATGCGAAACCCTTTGTGGGAACGTTTCCAACCTTGCTCGTCAGCGATGAAGATCATGGCACCGATCGGCGACTGGATTACATTTTTGTCAGCCCCAATCTGCAGCCTAATTTGACCTCCGCGGAGATCTTGCGTGATCAACGGACGGAGATGTTGTCGGATCATATACCCGTGCGAGCTGTTCTGCGGTTCGGTTCCGGGGGCTGATGTTTTAGAGTTCTTGGCAGGTAGAGGTCGCGAACAGGCGGGAGCCTGGGAGCGAGTTTTTATTCCTTTTCGATATAGAACATAACCAATGCGCCGACGTAGTTTTTTGCAGACAACCGCCAGCTGGGCTGTGGCCAGCAGCTTGCTACCCGCCACGGTCCGCGCGCAACAAGACAATGCGTTGCGGGGAGGCGTGCGGGCTGATGTGATCGTGATCGGAGGCGGGCTGGGGGGGGTCAGCGCGGCGCTCGCTGCTTTACGTGGCGGATTGCGAGTCGTGCTGACCGAGCAAACCGATTGGATCGGCGGTCAACTGACTCAGCAAGCTGTGCCGCCCGATGAGCATCGTTGGATTGAGACGCATGGCGCGCCGGCTAGCTATCGTCGTTTGCGTGATTCCATTCGTCAGTACTATCGCCAACATTATCCTTTAACTGCCGGCCAACGCGAGTTAGCGAACCTGAATCCGGGCGGTGGGATTGTCTCACGGCTGTGCCATGAACCGCGAGTGGCGTTGGCCGTGATGGAAGCCATGCTGGCGCCCTACCGTAGTGCCGGGCGGCTGACCGTGTTGCTCAATCATCGGCCCGTCAAGGCTTTAACGAACCAACACCGGGTGGAAAGTGTTCGCGTCCGAAACGATGTCACCGGCGTTGAATTGGAGTTGGTTGCCCCCTGGTATGTTGACGCGACGGAACTGGGGGATTTGCTGCCGATGACGGGAACCGCTTTCGTGACCGGAGCCGAGTCCAAAGCGGAGACGGGGGAATTGCACGCGGCCGACGCGACGATGCCGGAGAACCAGCAGGCATTTACTTGCTGCTTTGCGATTGACCATGACCCGGCCGGCGATTGGACGATTGAACGTCCCCGGGAATATGATTTTTGGCAAAATTATGTTCCTCAATTAAACCCAGCTTGGCCAGGGCGGCTGTTGGATTGGACTTATACGCACCCCGCTTCGCAGCAGCCGAAACGACTGGGCTTTGATCCCACGCAAGCGACCACGCCCGGCGCGTTGAATTTGTGGATGTATCGCCGCCTGCTCGCTCGTGACAAATTCCAAGCTGGTGAATTTGAAAGCGATATTTCCTTGGTCAATTGGCCGCAGAATGATTACTTCTTAGGTAACTTGGTCGGTGTTTCGGAGGAGCAAGCTGATCAGCATGTCGAGCGAGCCAAACAGCTGAGTCTGTCACTGTTGTATTGGATGCAAACCGAAGCGGAGCGACCCGATGGTGGGCAAGGATGGTCCGGGTTGCGGCTGAGGCCCGATGTGACGGGGACCTCTGACGGTTTGGCCAAGTATCCCTACGTACGTGAATCGCGACGAATCGTTGCTGAATTCACTGTTTTGGAAGAACACTGCGGGCGGCAGAATCGAGCTTTGGTGACGGGGCAACCGGAAGACCAGGTGACGGCGGCCGAGTATCCGGACTCAGTCGGCGTGGGCAGTTATCACATCGACCTGCATCCCAGCACCGGCGGTGATAATTATATCGACTTTCCATCGTTACCATTTCAAATACCACTGGGCGCATTATTGCCGCGAGAAACAAAAAACCTCTTACCTGCAAACAAAAATATTGGCACCACGCATATCACCAACGGCTGTTATCGGTTGCATCCGGTCGAGTGGAACATTGGCGAGTCGGTCGGCACGTTGCTCGCTTACTGCGTCGAGCACCGGCGGAACCCCATTGATGTGCGGGCAAAGCAGGCCTGGCTGGAAGATTTTCAGCGACAACTGCAACACCACGGTGTGGAATTAAGTTGGCCGGGCAGTTGATTTCACGGCATTTTCCGTCAAACTGGAAGCAGCGGGCATCCTAATGCTTCGCTCCCTCCCACACCTCACCTTTGCCTCACCTGCGGACTCGCACGATGTTTCGATGTTTGCTTGTTGCCCTCGTCGTCTCGGTTCCCGCCGGCGCATGTTTCGCTGTTGACGCGAAGCTTCGATTTAATCGCGATATTCGCGCGATCCTGAGCGATAAATGCTTTGCCTGTCACGGACCGGATGCGGAGACATTGGAAGGGGGGCTGCGGCTGGATATTCGCGAGGAAGCGGTGGAGACCTCTGCCGCGATCGTGCCGGGAGAGGCTTCCGCCAGCGAGTTGGTGCGGCGAATTCTCTCAGCGGACGCGGACGAAGTCATGCCGCCTCCGGAGACCCACAAGCCGCTGAGCAAGACCGAAAAAGAGCTGTTGCAAACATGGATTGATCAGGGAGCCGAGTACGAGCCGCACTGGGCTTACACACCGATGCGTCGACCCAGCCAACTGCCAGCTGCGGAAATATCCACCCCGAGTGAGATGATCGACGCGCTCGTAGCGGCTCGTTTGCAGGAGGAGGGGGTTTCGCCAGCCCCAGCTGCGGACAAAATTACGCTGATTCGTCGGTTGGCTTTCGATTTGACGGGCATGCCACCAACTGTCGAAGAGGTGGACCGCTTTCTGAACGATAACTCGGCGGATGCTTATGAGAAATTGGTCGACCGCATGTTGGCCTCGGCCCGCTACGGCGAACGGATGGCGGTTTACTGGTTAGACCTCGTCCGCTATGCCGACACGGTTGGCTATCACGGGGACCAAAACGTTTCCCAGTCGCCGTATCGCGATTACGTCATCCGCGCGTTCAATGAGAACATGCCTTATGACCAATTTGTGCGCGAACAATTGGCGGGTGATTTATTACCGGGAGCATCGCTGCAGCAGTTGGTCGCTTCGGGTTACAACCGTCTCAACCAGACAACCGAGGAAGGGGGCTCACAAGCTAAGGAATATTTGGCAATCTATTTCGCCGATCGCGTGCGGAACGTATCGCAAGTATTCATGGGGGCCACGGTAGGTTGTGCCCAGTGTCATGATCATAAATATGATCCTTATACGGCGCGCGACTTTTACTCCTTGGGTGCCTTTTTCGCTGACTTGGAAGAGCGCGGAGTATATGGTGCCCGCAGCCGCCCGCCGATGATCCGGGTGCCAGACCAAATTTTGGAGGCCAAGTTGGCCGATGTTGATCAGCGGGTCGCCAGCAAAGAAGCGGAAATAGACCCGCTCCGCAAACGTCTGTTAACTGCCCAAGCTGTCTGGGAGACCGATGCCTTGCGGAGGCTGACTGAACCGCAGGAAGTCGAGGTGGTCTGGGTTGACGACGATCAGGGGGTCGCCGCAGCAAAAGATGGAGCTTGGAAGTATGTCTCAGCGGATGAAGGCCCGGTGCACAGCGGTCACAAATCGCGGCGGCAACAAAGCGACGGATTGGTGCAGCATCTTTTTCAGGGCGTTGAGACGAATCATACGGTGGCGGAAGACACCAAATTTTACGCTTGGGTTTACCTCGATCCCAGCAACCCGCCCGCAGCGATCATGTTGCAATTTAACGATGGGGATTGGAGCCATCGAAAAGTTTGGGGGGGCGATGAAATTGTTTACGGCCGCACGCCCGCAAGCACCGTGGCTTATCAACGAGCCGGCGGGTTGCCCGAGCTGGGCACCTGGGCACGGTTAGAAGTTTCCGCCGCCGAGGTCGGTTTGGCCGCTGGTAAGAAAGTAAACGGCATGGCTTTCACCCAGTTCGGCGGGCTGGCGTATTGGGACAAGGCTGGCGTGCTGTTAATGGAAGGGATGCCCAAATCGGTTGTGGAGGCGATTCAGATTGCCCGCGAGGAACGGACTGCCGAGCAGGCGAGCCAGGTCAGCGAGCATTATCTCAGCGAAGCGGCCGAGATGGTGGCGCTCAAGGCTGAGATTGAAAGTCTGCGGAAACAACGCCAAGCGACCTATGATTCGGCACCTCAAACAGTCATTTCCAAGTCGGTAGAGCCGCGCACGATTCGGGTGTTGCCGCGGGGGAATTGGATGGATGACTCGGGGGAAATCGTCGAACCAGCCATTCCCGAGTTTCTGGGGACCCTGCCGGTTGCGGATCGTCGTGCCACGCGGCTGGACTTTGCCGAATGGCTTTGTCGTGATGACAATCCTTTAACATCGCGGACGATGGTAAATCGGCTGTGGAGTCTGCTGTTTGGGCGCGGAATTTGCGCCAGTGTTGATGATTTCGGAGGGCAGGGCAGTTATCCCTCGTATCCGGAATTGCTCGATGGCTTGGCACTCGAGTTTGTCGATTCAGACTGGGATATTAAGCACATCGTTCGCTCGATCGTGCTCAGCCAAACATATCAACGATCGTCGCTGCCGAGTCAAAACTTACAAACGCGAGATCCCTACAATGACTTATTTGCCCGGCAACAGCGATTTACGATTGATGCGGAGATGGTGCGGGACACCGTGTTGGCAACCAGCGGGCTGTTGGTTGAACAGATTGGTGGTCCCAGCGTTAGGCCGTATCAACCGCCCGGATATTACGCCCAGCTGAACTTCCCCCGTCGCACCTACCAAGCCGATGGTGGTGACGCTCAATATCGTCGCGGGCTCTACACGCATTGGCAGCGGACATTCTTACATCCGATGCTGAAAGCCTTCGATGCGCCGAGCCGAGAAGAATGCACCGCCCAGCGGGCCAAGTCGAATACGCCGTTACAAGCGCTGGTGCTGTTAAACGACCCCACGTTTGTGGAAGCTGCTCGTGTGTTCGCCGAGCGAATTATGACAGAAGGGGGTGAGAGTGTCGAAGCACGATTGCAGTGGGCCCACCGCACGGTCGTTTCCCGCGCCCCGAGCGATTCCGTGCGGGAAACGTTGCTGGCGCTGCATCAGCAACACCTGACGCACTACGAAAATGACCTCGAAGCGGCCGAGCAGTTAATCGCCACCGGGAATGCCGCGGTTCCCCAAGGTTTGCCGGTCGCCGAATTGGCAGCTTGGACCAGCGTCGCTCGCGTCTTGTTGAATCTACACGAAACTATCACTCGTTATTGAGCCTCAGTCATGACACCGTTACAGAATCAACTGGCCCGTCGCACTTTTTTGCGTCGCACCGGTATTGGGTCGATTGCCTTGGCTTCGTTGCTCAAATCGGAATCGATTTCCCAGGCCAACGAATCTTTAAAGCAACAGGTAGGTGGCATCGGCGGGGTGCTGGCCGCGCCGCATCACCCACCCCGAGTCAAACGGGTCATCCATCTCTGCATGGCTGGAGGCCCGAGCCATCTGGAGACGTTTGACTACAAGCCGACGTTAGCCGAAATGAACGGCAAAGAAATGCCCGAGTCGGTCACGGCCGGACAACCGATCGCCCAACTGCAGGGCCAGAAGTTGACGGTGATGGGGCCCCAACATGGCTTTACCCCTCGTGGTGAAAGCGGTTTGTTGGTCTCTGATGTGTTTAGTCATTTAGGCAAGGTTGCCGACGAAATGTGCGTCATTAAATCGATGCACACCGAGCAGATTAATCACGATCCAGCGCACACTTTCTTTAACACGGGGACGGCGATCAGCGGGCGACCCTCCATGGGCTCTTGGGTGCTTTACGGCCTGGGCGCTGAGACCGAAAACCTGCCCGGGTTTATCGTTTTGACCAGCGAAGGTGGTGGGCAAAGTCAACCGATCAGCTCCCGTCAGTGGCACTCGGGATTTTTGCCGAGTCGCTTCCAAGGGGTGCAGATGCACTCAACGGGCAGCCCCGTTCATTACGTCAATAATCCCGCCGGCGTGGGGACCCGTCAGCAGCGAGATATTGTCGACGCGGTTAGCAAGATTAATTCGTTGCGTAATCAGGAACTGCAAGACCCGGAGATCACGACTCGCCTAGCCGGTTACGAGATGGCTTTCCGGATGCAAGCTTCAGTCCCCGAATTAACCGATATGTCCAACGAGCCGCAGCACATTATTGAGCAATATGGTTGCACGCCCGGCGATGGCTCGTTTGCCAGTAATTGTTTGTTAGCACGACGATTGGCCGAGCGTGGCGTTCGTTTCAT
>CAZHTX010000114.1:0-13359 GCA_964535475.1 uncultured Pirellulaceae bacterium | reverse complement strand
CTCAATCCCACGAGTATTTTGCGGGGCTGAGTTTTGGTTGCTAATAATTAATCCGCGATCTAAAACGCCTGCACCTGTGGGTCAAACGGTTAACACACTGTTAGCGGCTTTGGCGCTAGCCACCGTTAGCCGGGATCGGTTCCTGCGGGCAGCTCCAGCGGCCGGGCCGATTCGATCAGTCCTGGATTGAGTGAAGTCGGTTCACCGATTACCGGCTCCATGACTCCCGGCTCGATCATTTCCGCTCCGACTGCGGTGGCACCGCTGGTGGAGACTGGCGCCGAGGGATCAAAGGGGCCTGCGCTCACGGGGCGTGGTTGATAGACTTTTTCCGGAGAGACGCGGGGAGTGAAAAAGCGACCCAGCTCATAAGCATCCCGATAAGCATCGGGTGCCCAAGGCCCTTCGGCGAGTTGGACTTGGTTGTAGGCCAGCAGTGACCCCTTCTGCCGATGCAAGTCGCGAATCGCCAAGTTATAGTCAACCAAGGAACGGTAGAAATCAGCTTCGCTGACCGCCAACTGGCGTTGTGCTTGCAACAACACAAAATAGACGTTCACGCCGTTATCCACACCAATGCCGGCGAGCGCTCGTTTGGTCAGCACGTCGGCTTGCTTTTGGTCCGCCAACCAGCGGTTTAGGTTGGTTTGCATCAGCCGATAGGCGCGAGTCACTTCGCGGACCGAATTGCTCAAGTCGTGGCTGACGCGCAGTTCGGTTTCCCCCAGCACGGCGCGGTCGCGGGCCAGGTTCAGTTGTGCGTGACTGACTGCGACGCTGGCTTGGCGTAAACCGACCGGGAAAGTCAGCTCCATACCGGCGACCCATTCTTGATAATCGCCACCTGTGATATTCCCGTAGAGGTTATCAAAGGCACCGTCATCTCGGTCGCCGATCAGATGATCACCCAAACCTCGCCAACGATATTGGCCGAGAAAGTCCAAGCGGGGACGACGGTTCAGACGCGAGGCGATCAATTCCAGTTCGCGACGTTTGACGTTCCACTTTTGTCGGCGAATCTCCACGCGACGTTCTAATGCTTGGTCCAGCGCGCTGTTCCAGTCGAAAACTACGCGAGCTTCTTGAGGATCGGTCGACGGTTTGATCAGTCGCCCGTCGGCCGCCGGCATGCCGAGTAGATATCGCAAGCGTTGTTCGAGCGCGTAGACACCGTTCGGTCCGGCCAAGGCATTTTCGACTTGGGAGACAAACAAGTGGTATTGGCTGGTGGTCTGCGCCAGCGGCTCTTCGTTATCAAGTCCCAACTGCGTGCGCTGTTGTTGGTATTGGAACGATTTCAACGCCGACTCACGGCCTCGCAGTTGGGCTTCCAGCGTGCGGTAGGCGCCGTAAAGTTCCCAGTAAGCTTGTTCGACATCAGCCACCAGGGTAATCACGGAGGCTTCGAAGTCGGCCAAATTGACGTCGTTATTGACTCTTGCGATCAACACACCGTTGTACTGGCCGATTCCCGAGTTGGGGCCGGCGATGCGATTGAAAAGGGTGCCTGCACCTTGCATCAAAGGCTGACGCCATTCGGCTTCCACCCAACCGACAAAGTCCGACTGGAACTCGCGGAACGGACGGTTGTTACGATCATAGATCACGTTGTGCCGCAGCGCAAAACGGCCACCCTGGGCCGTCTGTTTGGCAATCTCAGCTTGGAAGTTTGAGTTGGTTGAGAGCGTTGCCGGCGGGTTGAAGGCTGCACCCAGACCGCCCCGTTGGATGTTATTGGGAATTTCGTTCTTATTCCAATTCAGAACTCCGTTGACTTGTGCGTCAAAGGCGGAGAGAGCTGCTTCGACACCACCGAGTGGATTCGCATAAGACAGTGCCGGGTCATAGATGGTGGCTACTCCCAGGCCCCCACCCGCTTGCACGACGCTGCCACCCACTGAACGCAGCACGGGGCTTTGGCCCACCGCGGTCCGAATCGCTTCGGCCAGCGTCATTTCGTAGGTGGGCAGGTCGGCCGGGTCCTCGAAGGTCAGCGGTGCCGCCGAACTGCTGGCAACTTGGCTGGTCTCGACACCACTCTCGCGAGCGTCTGGATAATCGATCGACATGCCGATTTGATCGTGATACGACAGCTTAGTGTCGTGGGGACCAGGATCGAGCTGTGGCAGTATCTTAGTCGCGGTGGTGCAACCGAACGTTGTGCAGGCGGCTATGGCGATGGCCAGCAAACGACGACGTTGGCCGCGACCTTTACAGGTTACCGCTGGTCTGAAATCCATATTCCATCGATCCCATTAAATCTGGTCGGGTGAAGCATTCTGGCGAACAAGCGGCGGCATGTTCGTCATCAGTGCTATCGGCGGTAACATGGGAGCAACTGGAGATTCCCCTACCTTGCTTGGCTGTGGTTTAATCGGCAAAGCTTGACTGGTCGGCAGGGTCGATGCGCGTCGCGCCGGTTCGGTAGACTTTGCGGCTGGGGGCTTCCTAAGTCATGGATCTCCCGAATCGATTCCGGTGCTGTTAGAACGCATCAAATTTTCATTGCCCGAGCATTGCAGCAGTCACCGATCCGGCTAAAGAATCGCTTTCGTGGGTTGATTGATAAAATGGGGTGAAATTTCTGGTCATAGGTGGTATGCCGCCTTGCGCACTGATAGGATCAAGGATACGCCCGAAATGAGGGGGCGTGTGTTTTCCTTTTCCGAGCCCACCTCCCCGCGATTGGCTGCGGTGTTGGTGGCTTTTGTGTATCACGAATCTGAACGCGGAGATTGTAAGATGAGACAGATTTTGAATCGTCATTTGAAGGCAGTGCGTCGCCGTCGTAACGTGGGGACGCGCCGAGATTCTCAATGCCAGGCGACACGCTTTACTCCGCAGTTGGAATCACTGGAGGGACGTCGATTGTTGGCTGCGGCGATCTTCGAGGTCTCGAATCTTGACGATTCAGGACCGGGTTCGCTTCGCGCGGCAATCGCCGATGCCAACGCGAACCCCGGTGACGATACGATCAGGTTCGATAATTCATTACAGGGCGAGATCGAGCTTGATGCCGATAATGGGCAGTTAGTAATCACTGATCATGTGACGATTCGCGGCCCGGGAGCGGATAAGGTATCTGTCGACGGAGCTGGCGCGACCCGAGTATTTGCCGTAGTGCCAGCTGACTTGGCAGTGGATCCGCTGACCACTCCGACATTGACGCAAGTATTAACGTCACCGACGGTAACGATTGAGCGGCTGGCCATTACCAACGGACTGGCAACCGACGCGCCCGGTTTTGATCCTACCATTCCCGGCAATGAGGTATTTGCTTTCGGTGGCGGCTTATACAACCTCGGGGGAAGCGTTCAGCTGCGAAACGTGAGCATGTCCGGGAACACGGCTGAGAATGTGGTAACTGCGGGAGGAGCTGTTGCCAACGAATTTGGTGGGACATTAACGGTCTCCAGAAGCCACTTTGAGCAAAACACTTCGGACGGTTTCTTGATCGCCGTTGGTGGTGCGATCACATCTGACTTGGGGCCGGTGATCGACCAAGGGGAACTGGTCACCACGGCGACGCCTGAGGTCTCGATCGAGAGGAGTTCATTTGTTGAGAATACCGCGGAGGCGCAATTTGGTTACATCGACGGTGAGGGCTTTAGTGGGATGGGTGCCGGCGGTGCGATTCTCAATGTGACTGGTACGATGAGCATCGAACGCAGTCATTTCGAGGCTAACCAGGCGCTCGGCGGATCGGGTGGCGCTGGCTCTACGTTGGGTGGACCAGCATTTGGCGGGGCTATTACCAGCGGTAATATTTCCCCTTTTGGAATTAGCGAATCGAGCCTACTTGTGAAACGTAGCAGTTTTGTCGGCAACGCCGCCACGGCTGGAGATGGCGGAGCGGCCGGTCTGGCCGGTGGCCAAGCGAACGGCGGTGCGGTTGCGGTCAACAATCTCGGAGTTGGCGAATTATTGCACAATCAGTTTGTTGGAAATATGGCAACCGGTGGAGTTGGCGGAAGTGACGCTGCGGGAGGTATTGCCACTGGCGGTGCTGTGGCGACAGCCGGCGGTGCGTCGCTGATGATGAAACGTAACCTGCTGCGTGAAAATAGCGCGGTCGGGGGCGAGGGAACTGGGACTGGTTCGACAGCGGCGGGGCGCGGCGGTGGGCTGGGTTCCGCAACGATCGAACTGGCTGGCTTCGTGCCCGGTCCTGCCACGGCCAGCGTCAGGTTTGATCGCTTTGATGCGAATTCGGCTACGGGGGCCGGCGGAGGCATCTTTAATCAAGGTTCGCTTAGCGTGCATCGCTCGACGCTGACGGACAACGTCGCCGTGGGTGATGCGAATACAATCATTGATTTTTACCCTGGCTATGAGTTCCAGGGGGCCGCACTGGGTGGGGGTATTTCCAACCTCGGCTCCGTTGAAATTGTTGGATCTCGGTTTGATGGCAATCAAGCAGTCGGAGCTGATGGGGCGAGCGGGCCAAGCGTTCTGCTGACCGATCCAGCTGACAATGTGCAGCCGACTTATCCAGGGCTCGCGGTCGGCGGAGGCTTGCACAATTTGGCCGACGCAACGGTTAAACGTAGCGTGTTTGTCGATAACGGAGCGATCGCCGGTGATAACAACCAGGGCTCCTTCGCGGGCGTTGCCAATGGCGGTGGGATTTACAACGACGGCTCGCTTAGCTTTCGTCGGAGCACGATGAAGGATAGTTTGGCCAGCGGAGGCGACAACAACAGTGGCGACATTAACGTTGGTGGCGCATACGGCGGGGGTATTTCCAGCGGTACGGTGACCGCATTATTTGGTTTGCGGAGCGCGAGCATAGAAGTGCATGGAAGTCGTGTGACTGCCAACCGCGCGGTGGGAGGCGATGACAACACGGTGGTTGGGTTGACCTCAGTTCCGCAGGCGCACCAGCCGGGCGCGGGGATCGGAGGCGGAATCTTGGTCTTCCAAGGAGAAGGTTTAATTAGGGCTTCTCAAGTCACTAGAAATGTAGCCGCTGGTGGTACCGACGCGATTGGCGCGGGTGGCGGAATCTTTGCGCTCGGTTTTATCGGGCCGGTCGATGTGGAGGTCTTTAGCAGCCAAGTGAGCCGCAATAAAGCCATCGGGGGCGATGGAGAAAACGGACTGGGTGGTGGCATTGCCGCGAGCAGCCTCGGCTCACTCTTTGGCGGGCCTGTCGATGTGTCCGTTGCCCGTTCGGTCGTTTTCGCCAATCTTGCTCGAGGTACGGATGACGGCGACGGCTGGGGTGGAGGGATCTTTAATGATGAAGACTCTACCTTGGACTTGACGCGTTCGCTTGTGTTTGGAAACAGGGCGCGTGGCGGTGCAAGTGGTGATGGAGTTGGCGGAGGTCTTTATAATCTGGGTGCGGTTGATCTGACCCGCTCTTACATCTTTGCTAATTTTGCTTCGACCAGCGACGACAATTGGTATGAAGGCTAGGCGGTCGTTTTGATCGGTACGTGAATCGCGAAAAAGCTGGCCCGCCAGTCCGGGCCAGCTTTTGATGGCTCCCGCCAGCTGAACTTCGACTAACAGTTGGAAGTCACCCGCGCTGGTGTCCCGGCTTCAGCCGGTCGGTTCCTGCGCCGCATCGCTTACCGATTGCAATGATTTGGAAGTTTACCTGGGCAACGCTGAACGACATGTTTTTTTAGCCAGTTACTCCTCAGCGTCCCCAGCAGTTTGCATCGATTGCAAGATCCCGGCGTAGCGGTCGGTGTCGCGGATTGGTTCCAAATCAGCTTCGGCCGCGACTCGAAACGGGTCACCAAAGCCCTCGTCGATTGATCGCTGTAAGGCATCCAGCGAATCGCTGCGCAACTGCTCGCGCTGCTCGTCGGCCACGACGAGGGACAATTGAGCCAGTGCGCGGGCCCGCTGCAGGTGCAGTTCGCTATTCACCTCCGTTGTCTCCGCCAATGCCTCGATATGCTCCAGAGCCGCCTCCACGTTGCCCACGCGAGCTTCGGAGAGCATGATGTTGATTTGATTCTTTTCGTCCGGGGAGGCTTCATACAAGTTGGCTCTTATTAATCGCGAACGTTCAAATAGGCTGAGCGCTTCGTCCTTCCGATCTTGCAGGTCGCGGGCTGTTGCCAGCAGGTAGAGAGCTTCGGCGAACCCTCGTTTCAGATCGGCTTTCTCGGGATCTGAAAGGTAAGATTCCTCGGAAAGCGAGACCGCTTCCCGCAGCTGTTTCCCTCCCTCATCAACTCGGTCAATCCACAACAGCGATTTTCCATACAGCTTGAGAAAGCCGGCCAGCTCGGTTTTCATGATCAGCATCTGCGGTCGACGTTCGAAAATCTCACGTCGACTGGCGATGGCCGCTTGATACAGCTGCAATGCTTCCTCGGTTTTCCCCAGCCGCAAGCGAATGTAAGCAACTCCTAAACGCGATTTGTCTAATTGAATATTGAGAGCGGCAGTTTGCGTGTCTTTTTGGTCGTCATTTTGTTCGTCAAAACCAGGTTGACTGCGAATGTTCTCCAGCACTGCTAGATTGGCGTCGAGCGCTTGGCTGAATACCTTATTGGTCGCTGCCACGCGCCCGTCACGCAGATACTCCACGCCGAGGTTCATGGACGCGGCCGACTTTAACAGTAGGATTTCGTTGATACTCGGGCTCTCCGGTTCCGGCGCGGGCTCCGCAAGCACCTCTTCGATCAGGGTGACTACTTGTTCTAGCTTATTGATTCCTTCCTGCGGCTTGTGGTCCAACCGTCGCGAGAGCGTCGCGGAAGCTAGCAGCACTTTGGCCAAGTTGGTGCGAACCGAATCGGTCCGGCCTTTGACGTTGATGCGTTCGCGAGCCATTTCTTCGAGTCTGTTGAACTCTCGCTGTGCTTGCTCGAGTTGATCGAGTTCCTCAAAGGTCACCGCCAAGGCTTGTCGAGCAGCCATCAGCGTCGGTATCGCTTCGCCCCGCACTCCGCCCACCAGTTCGACATTTAACTCGTCCCACTTACGCGAAACGGCTTCCAGAATTTCGATCCGCACCTCACTCATCCCCGGCAGTTCGCGAAGCTGGGCGTCGATGTCGCGGACCACGAACTGGGTGTTGCGGAGGGCCAGTTCGGCTTGTTTTTCCGCCAGGGCTCGATTCTCTTCGGCGGCCGCCCGTTGTTGGATGGCGATCAGGCGTTGCCGCTGCGCTTCGTCGCGTTCTTGTTCGGCGATGTCACGCTCTTTCGCGATGATGGTGGCTTGGGCAGCGGTGGTCATCCAGGCCCAACTGGAAATGGTGGCGGTTGCCACGATCAAAAGTCCCGCGAGGCCGCTGGGCAGGGCAATGGCTGGGTTGCGACGACACCAGCGCCAGCTTTTTTCTAGTTTGCTGATCGGGCGGGCATGAATCGGTTCGCCGACGATGAAACGTTGCAAGTCATCGGCCAGCTCTTTGCAGTTCACGTAGCGTTTACTGGGATCCTTTTGCAGGACCTTGAGGCAGATCGTTTCCAGATCGAGGGGAATCGATTCCGTTAACCTGCGAGGCGGCACTGGCTCTTTGGAAACAACCTGAGTCACCGTTTCGATTGTCGAAGCGGCCAAGAAGGGAGGGCGTCCACAAAGGCAAGCGTAAAGAATGGCACCCAGGGAGTATTGGTCCGTGGCCCCGCTGAGTTCGCCGATCATCCCTTGGGCTTGTTCGGGCGACATGAAACTGGGGGTGCCCATCACGGTGCCGGTCTTGGTCTCATTTTGATCGTCGCTGCCAAGATTCTTCGCCAGTCCAAAATCAGAAATCTTGGGCACACCGTCGCTAGTCATCAAGATGTTCGCTGGCTTAAGATCGCGGTGCAGAATGCCACGATCATGAGCAGCTTGCATGGTGCGGGCCAGCGTTTCCACAATCCGCGCCGCTTCGATGGCTTCCAGCGGGGCCTCTTTCATGTGAGCGCTGAGCGTGCCGCCATCGACATATTCGAGCGCCACGTAAGGGCTGCCAGCAAAATTGGCCAGCTCAAATAGTTGCACAATGTTGGGGTGTTGTAAGCTGGCGACCGCGCGGGCTTCGACCTCGAACCTTTGCACGGCGACGGGATCGAGCCCGCTGCTGCCGAGGATCATCTTGATTGCCACATCGCGTTGCAGCGTGCGATGATGGCCGCGGTAGACAACCCCCATCCCGCCTCGGCCCAGTTCACCATCGATGCGGTAATCGCCGACCATCATGCCGATCATCGAATTGGCGGCTCGGTCGGCAGTCTTAGGCGTTTCGCCGAGTGAAAAATTGAGGTCGCTTGCTTGATCGCCATTTTCTTGTTGCAGACTACCAACGGTTTCGTCGGGGGTGCCCTGGGCAGTCTTTGATTTTCCCGCACCCGTTTTTCCACTTCCGGAGCGCACAACGCTGCTTTCTCCAGAACTCGATCCGGGGGCATGGCCGATGGTTTGCAATTCCTCGGAGCTCTGGCTCGGAGCAGCGGCAGCCGACAGATCGGCGACTGTGGCGTCTGACTCGTACGAGCCGAGAGTGTCCGTATTCAGGGCGGCCGTGAATCCCGCCGCAGTCTCCTGATCAAAGTCGAACTCGGCGCTCTCCTCCTCGGTTCGCGTTTTCGGCTTATCTGGTACCTGAGGATCCCGGCCGGGTGGTAACGTTCCCTCCAGATCGTGACCGTCGTTCATGACTTTGCATCCTTATTCATATGTCTACAATTGTTGGTGCCGGTGATTTTCTGTTTGGCGACTCGAACAGCCAAATCCCGGAAGACCGCGGTCAGCCTTCTCGATTGATTGCCTGCGGTGCCCGCCGTCGGCTATTTTTTCGCCAGCGGACCACACCGGCGCCGGCACCAACCAGGCCGATTAAGGCGAGCGAAGTTGGCTCCGGGACCGCAGTTAAATTGGAACGAGCAATAAAGCCGTTCGCTGGAACCGCGAAGAACTTGTCGCTTGTAGAGAACTCAATCCTTAATTGTTCAACCGAACTCACCCAACCGGCTAGATCAAAGACGATCTCCGAGCCAAAATCAGTTTCTGAAACCCTGCCGGTGGCAGCCAGCTCTCCATTGACATAGGCGGTCGTCTGTATCCCGGGATTGCCCGCGTAATCAGTCAGTACAAACTCTGTTTTGCTGCCAAAATCATGATTGTTCATCTGGCCGTACGCTAAGCTGGCGATCTCACCAGCATTATGAACCAAAAATAAGCCGGGCCCGAAATCTTCATCGCCATAGGCCATCGTACCAAGCCAGTCCTTCGTCGTACGATACAGTTCAAAACCGAATTCACTGGGTGGACTGTCATCAATGAAATCGTCGATGACCAGGAAGTCAGCCGCAGCTGGCTGGGCACTAAGCAATCCCAAAGTTAAGGCCAAGCACCAGGCGATGAGTGGTCGCGTGTTATTGGTTTGCTTGTCAAGCATGTTACATATCCGCTGTTAAAAAGACTGCTGTGTATTGAGATGGGAACTGTTTCGTAGTTTCCTAGATTTTTTACTGGGAGTTTATCGATTACTTAAGGCCAATCCAGGTCGTCGATCCATTCGTCAGCCGCTAAACCTAGGATGCTGTCGGGCATGCCCGTGTCGCTCGGGTCATTTTCATCGTTAAAGTAGTTTGCAAAGAACCAGTCTCGCTCCGTGCCACCCGACAAGCGTTCGCTCGTATTGTCGTCGAAGACGGTTTGCTGCGGACCCGAAGCTATCAGGAAGTAGTCTCCGTTTAAACGATCGGCGAATAGTTCCTCGTCGTAGGTGGTCCCGCGAATGTTGCGGATCTTCACCTCATAATCACGTTTTGCATTCCATTCCAGTGAGATGCCCAGCAAGGCATCCGCGTCTTCATCCCAGCTCGTGTAGCCCGCGACTAATAGGTCTTCTCCTCGGTGTGCTTGGATAAAGTCGCGACCGTTGCCGCCAATCAGTACATCATTACCATCACCACCCAACAATGTGTCGTTTCCGTCTCCACCGCTGAGGATGTCTTCACCACGACCGCCACGCAGGTAGTCATCGCCGGCCCCGGCGATGAGCACGGTTGGCATGTTGATCGATCGATAGATGTTGAGGTAGTCGTTACCGTCCCCCGTGTACACGGCGATTCGATCTACATCCGCTGCGTCGAAGAATTCGGGAGTTAGGCCTGATCCGGTGATCACGTTGGAGATGACATTGATTTGAGTATCGAGTTTCCTTGCCAATACGTAGTCACTATCTGGTGTGCCAACGATCTCCAGCGTTCGCTGTTCGATTCGCATGCCCGTGGCGAAGGCCACCTCGAAGGCTTCCGTTTCGTCACCTTCGCCATCACTGAGTGTGACCTGGATCGTATATTTTCCACCGTTGGTATAAGTGTGTTCCAGTTGCAAAGATTCGCTGACGTTGCTCAACGGTGTGCTGGAACCGTCACCCCAGTCGACCACTAGATCATGACTGTCCTGGCTGCCGGCATCCTCGAACTCGAGGTTCAGCGTGATGCTCTTGGACCAACTGGAGACATCCAGATTCGTGATCACGGGCGGAAGATTTAACACCTCCAGATCGGAGGAGGCTAAATCGGTTAAGCCGGCATCGTTCGTGACTAGCAAATAGACTGTGGTTGCGCCTGGACCATTCAGATCGTTGGCATAGAAGGTGGGGGCAATTCCCACTTCATCGCCACGTAATGCTTCGCTGCCCAGCTCGCCAAAAATTCCGTCGCCGTCGAGATCCCAATGGTAAATCAAGGATTCGGGGTCTTGCAGCGGGTCACTACTTTCCGAGCCATCAAGCAACACGAAACCACCTTCGTCAATTGACTCCGGGGCGGTGATAACGGCTTCGGGTGGCAACTGGTTGAAGTCAACAATCACCTGATGGTCGGTGAAGTCATCGTCTTGATCGAAGACTCGGCCATAGATGGTGTATTCGCCAATCTCGGGGAAACTAAATTCACTGGTGCCCGTTTCGCTGGCCGTCGCGTAGCTGGTTACCAGGTCGGCCGGATCGAGAGCAAAGCTGAACCGTAAACCAGCTTCAAGGTCACTCGTTCCGGCATCAGATAATTCGCTGAAACTAACGACTGCTGTTGGTGGATCGGCCGTATCAATGCTGTCGACAATCAGCTGTGCCGTGGGGGCCACGTTGGTAATACTGACTTCGAGTGATTGTTCGAGCGATTTTTCCAGATCATTGACAATCATCACGGTGACGACATAGGCACCGTTGTTGGGATAAGCATGCTCGAGCGTGAAATTGCCCTCGGAGTCAACCACCAGGGGTTGCGCTCCCGAGCCGTCGCCATAATCGACCGTGCTGTTGTCCCAGTGGCTCGCTTCTGAATCCCAAATCGTGATCTCTCGGTGTATCGCTGTGCCTTCTTCGACGTCCTCGATCGAGTCGCCAAGTTCATAGTACAACTCGCTATTGTCGGAGCCTCCCAGAAACTCGTCATCACCGCCGTTACCTCGCATGAGGTCGCTGACATCGGTGATGTCGGCAGCGCGATGGCGGAACATAAACAAATGGTAAGCGCCAATATCGGTATCGTTGAGTGAATCATTAAGCCGCGCCAGGACATCTTCTTCCGCTTCGCTGAGATCGTTGCTGGGATCGTCGTCATCACGACGGCTTTCCAGTTCATCGCGCAAATCGACAGCGAGCTGATAATTGGGATCGGAAGGATCACGCAGGAAGGTATCGACTTCGACGTAATAGGTCGCATCGGTGGGCAGTAACAAGTCCACGATACTCGAGTCGGTCGGCTCGAAGATATCATCGTTCACTGCTAAGCCAGCGTAGTAGGGAACGAGCTGCAGTTCGCCGTCGACCTCATACCAGACTCTGGCGATCGTATCGACATAGTCATCGGGTTCACTACCAAATCTCGCCAACGAGTTGCTCATCACATCGATGTTGATCAATTCACCCGCCACGCCATCGAACTGATACCAATCGTTTTCTGAGACGCTGGAGGACGAGTCGATTGCGATCTCGCCATTTACGCCAGCCATTTGCACATAGAATTCTTTGTCGGCATTCAGCCCCCGCGCCAGCGTGTTGGGCACGTGTGTGGTAACCAGCGGCAACGGCTCGGCGGCGGCTGGCGAAGTGTTGCTGCCGGGGTCATCGATCGTGGTGTGGGCGGGGTCGGTAAAGGCATACGTTAGTTTGACAGCTTCCCGTTCTCCAAAGAACAGTCCTTGAAGATCATTGAATCGGGTGGAACCGACTGAGGCCGGGGAACCGAGGATATGATCGAACGTTTCAAAGGCGCCCGATGGACCCGAGTAGACAGGTTTGTAGGAGGCGGCACCGGGGGGATCGTGTAAGCCATAGCCGATCGGTCCGAAGGAATCGGCATGTCGCAGACCGAGCAAGTGAGCCAATTCGTGGGCGGCAATTTTGATCGACAGGGCCACGAAGTTTTCGTTGTTGGCCGCCGGTTTGAGCGAGCCGATCTCGGCGTCGCTGACTGCCGCGTGGTTATCTTTCAGCGTTGGTCCGTCTCCACCACCATGCGAGTGGCCACCATCTGCCGCCGCGTTGGGACCTTCTTCCACGATGTCTTCAGCCGTCAACACGCCTCCCAGCAGGCCGTTGATTTGCACCTGGGAGAAACCGTCCAGGTTCTGATTGCCAAGGTCGATCTCACTGGCCAAGCCACCGGGGCGACCAAAGTCGGGCGTCTGGTTAAAGTAGATGATGGCATAATCACCACTCTCGCGATAAGGTGACTCGATCGTGTTCACATCTTGGGTGACGCGGACGTCAAACCAGAGATTATCAGGATCATCACCACGATACAGGGCCGAGACGGCCGCTTCGATTTCATCGCGATCCGCTTGCGAGTAGACATGCTCGCCAACGTCTAACCTGCCATATTCGTCTTCTCCCGTATTCGACTCGGTATCAAAGTCTAATAGCACCCACTGGGTGACGCCACGAGTCGGAGCGATGGGGCCCCCGAAAGGCTCGGCCAGCTGGGCTCCCGAGAAATGATTGTCGCGAGCGTTTCCTTCAAGCACATCGAGTAGCGGCGTGCCGACGACATTCTCCATGCCGAGTGGATCATTCAAACGCAGAGAGAAAGCCGAGGATAGTTGTTGGTTGCTGAGCTTTCGCAGGTCAAGGCTCAGCGGTCCGCCCGTGAAAGCTGAGAAGTCGATGGTATCCGAGGAAAGATCCTCGGCACCGGTATAGGTTTCAGCGATCGTGATCACCGCGGCCGGATCGCCGATGATCTTAAAAGTGTCATGGCCATCACCCCCGTCGAGTTGCAAACTCCCCTCACCACGGACAAAGACTAGGTCATTCCCGTCACCACCTTGGAAATTGAGGCTTTCGGCGGACCCTTTCCAGCTGAGTAGATCGTTACCCGGTCCGCCGACGATGCTGACGTGACTGCCGGCCCCTCCTACGCCATTGTAAATTGCCGCATCGGCACCCTC
>CAZHTX010000113.1:10176-13511 GCA_964535475.1 uncultured Pirellulaceae bacterium | reverse complement strand
GAGCGGCTCGATAAGCCGGCAAGACGCTGGCCATCGTGGCGATGAACACGGCACCGGCCATCACCCAACAGAGCGTGATGGGGTCGATGATCGTGGGAATTTCATTAAAATAGTAGATGGTTGGATCAAAAACTTCCTGACCGGTGAGCTTTTCGATGACTCCGGCAACCTCATTGATATTGATGACAAACAGAATGCCGCCGACCAACCCCACTCCGGAGCCGACCACGCCTAAGAGCAGACCGTAGCTGAGGAAAATGCTCATCACACCCCCGCCCGATGCGCCCAAGGCTTTCAGGGTACCGATGTCGCGAGTCTTTTCGACCACGATCATGAAGAAGGTGGCGAGGATACCAAAGCCGGCCACGGCAATGATCAAAAACAGGAGAATATTGAGAATCATCGTTTCCAACTGGACGGCGGCCAGCAAGGGCCCTTGCATGTCCATCCAGGTTTGAATTTGATAGGCGAATTGGTCGGGGGGGAAACGTTGTCGAAGCGCGTCACGGACGGCATTCAGATTCGCGCCTTCGACCAGCTTTAACTGGATGGTGGTCACGCTACCCTGGTTGGTAATGGGATCGATCATGCCGCGAAACTCTTGCAAGTCTTCGAGGCGGACGAAGGCGAACGAGGAATCATATTCGCTCATCCCACTCTCGTATAAATCGACCACGGTAAATTTTTGGTCGACCACTTCTGTTGACTCGCCCGCGTTGGGGAACATCAATTGAACGTCGTCGCCAGGGAGTCGGTAATAGTGGTCTTGGACTTCATTTTGCTGATTTCGCAGGCGGACGCTGCAGGTTGAAATCCCCAGCACGATGCCTGGGTAAGTATCTTTGGCTGGGTCGAATTGCTGGTTTTCATCACCGGCAAAGTAATTGAAGTCAGGCCCCTGGCTGGCTGCATCCACTTCCGTATCTTCGTCGGCCGGGGGAGCTTGTTGGGCTTTCAGTTCGGCCATCGCGATTTCCACTCGCAGCCGTTCCGCTTCCATCGCTTTTTCATAGGCGGCCCGATTGCGGCGGTAGTCCCAGCCGGCGTTGGGAAAGCCCTCGCGATCGGGCGCGTATCCACCGTTTCGCAATTGAAAGTCAACGTGTTGGCGATTTTCAGGGTGGAGCAAATATTTGCCGAAATCGCTGACTTTGTCGTAAGACTCCGCGTCGATGCCAACGAGGTTGACTTGCCGAGTAAACATTTGGCCGTTGAAGCGAAATCCCATCATGGCCGGAACGTGGACCGAGATGGAACTGCCCGCCAAGTCGTCACCGACAATGCGTTGGATTTCTTTGAGATGTTCCTGGGGGTTGGGAATCCCGCGGGCGGCGTGACTTTCGATCATGATATCGGAAGCGAGGCCGTGCAGTCGGTGATGCATTTCGGCGGAGAAGCCCGCCATCACGCTGTTGACCACGATCAAGGTGCCCACGCCCAGCGTGACGCTGATGATGGAAGCGAGGGCGATATAGCGTGTTCGTAGATAACGCAGACACAACAACCAACGATACATAGGGCGTCTCCGACGCGATGCTGGTTCAAACCATCCTGGAAAATGTCGACTCTGCGAGGGAGCTTAATGCCCCGCGTGTAGCGGAGTAAAGAGCGAATGAAAAAGCCGGCCACATCCCTGCTGCAAGGATGTGGCCGGCTTATCACAGCAGAAGCTCCCTCTTCTTGACTCTGCACCCAGCTTCCGTGCTAGGTGATAAGCCAATCGGCTCGCCGTCCGTAGCGAGTACCAAGGGCGGATTGCGCCGCCACCTGATACGTAGACTCCGTCCCACGCCGTTTGGCAAAAAGTGCGGGGCATCCATGCCCCTAAACTAGGCTCATCATCCTGACTCGCCGATACTGCTTTGAACTCTCAACTGTTAACAATGCTGTTGGTAGCAAGATCAGGCGACCAAACGCAAGTCACCTTGCATGCGGGCCGTCACACCTTCGACGAATTCTTCAAATAAACGGCAATCGAGAGCCGACGCCGCTTCGGACTCGGGGTGGAACTGCGTGCCGATGGCAAACCAGTCCATCATTTCACTTTCGATCGCTTCGATCACGCCGTCTGGACAACGGGCTGTCACGCGGAAGCCGGGGGCGACTTCATCAATAGCCATGTGGTGGCGACTGTTCACGCGAATTTCACCTTCGCCATAGACACGGCCGACCAAGGAGTCGCGAACGACATCCAGAGTATGACGGTGGCTGGCATCCTGTAAGTCGCGGTGGGGCACCGAACTGGGCAGGTCTTCACGCAAGTCCAGGAACAGGTTGCCCCCTTCGTTAACGTTCAGCAGTTGTAATCCCGCTCCGATCCCAAAGACTGGTAATCGCCGTTCGGAGATCTCAGCCATCAACATGCGATCAAAAGCTTCCCGCAAGGGGTCCATCAAACGAATGCTCGAGTGCAGCATGTAACCATCGTTGCGTGGATCGAGGTCAGCACCCCCGACCATGACAAAGCCATGCAATTGCTCCAGTACTGACTGAATGGAATCCAGCTCCTTCAGCGGTGGAATGATCACGGGAATCGCTCCCGCAGCTTCCACGGCTTGGAAGTAACCGGCAGCCTGATACAGGTAGGCCGGTGTTTGACCCGATTTGGATCGAAAGTCTGCGTTCAGGCCAATCAGTGGCTTGCAACTCATTCGAATTTCCCTCTCAGAATGATCGCTTAGTGGAACGAAAAGGTTGTCGGTCCCGACAACCGGTTAACCAGTGAATCTCGCAAAGCAGTGAGTTGCTTCGTTGGCCCCACCGGAACCTCGTGTAAAAAGCTCATCCCGACGTGAGATGAGTGATCGATGGGCCAAACCTTAACGGCGGATTTCGAAACCGCAACGATTTACCGCTATTTACTCGATATTCGATTTGCTAGCACAGCATCTTGCGTTAACCGCCTCAGATAGGCGTACCAATATGGTTGTTTTCGTGTACAAACGGACAAAAACGATTGACTACACGCCGGCTAAGGGTGCGCAATCTAACGCTATTTGATGGCTAATTGATCACTGTCCAAGCGTCCCCCGCCGCTCTAATTTGGGCAGAGATCTCGTTTTTTGCGAACCTATAACAGGCTCGCAAGGTAGTTGCTGAGAAAAAAAAGAACCGCTTAACGCCGCGATCAAAGCCGCTATCTGAGAGCAGCCGATTTCGGGCTTCGTCCCTACCGATAGCGGCGGTTGGCAGGTAAGTTGAAACGCATTCTGGCCCCCTGGCAGCGACCTATCTTCAGCACTTAGAACCTATCCGTAAACCATTAGCCGCTTTGGCGCTAGCCTGCGGTTCTTTCGGGTTTTCGGATAGGTTCTTAACTTCAGCACCTAACTTCA
>CAZHTX010000113.1:0-10076 GCA_964535475.1 uncultured Pirellulaceae bacterium | reverse complement strand
TAACTTCAGCACCTAACTTCAAGGACCTCAACGTTTTGCGTTTCCAACATGTTTGCCTGGCAGCGATGGGAGTTTGTTTGCCGACGGAAGTCTGGACCAGCGACGCGATCGAACAGCGGCTCGATCCGCTCTATCAGCGTCTCAAGTTGCCCGCCGGTCGCTTGGCTTTGATGAGCGGGATTGAGCAACGGCGAGTTTGGCCAGCCGGCACGCTGCCGAGCGGTCCAAGTGTGCGTAGCGGTGAGGCGGCGCTCGCTGCCGCCGGGCTGCCGCGCGAGCAGATCGGCTGCTTGATCCACGCCAGCGTGTGTCGTGATTTTCTCGAGCCGGCGACCGCTTCGCGGGTCCATCATCTGCTGGGTCTGCCGGAAAATTGCTGGATTTATGACGTCTCCAACGCTTGCCTCGGCGTGCTCAACGGGGCCGTGCAGATCGCCAGTTTAATCGAGGCCGGCGTGATCGCTGCTGGGATCGTCGTGGGCACCGAAAATAGCCGACCCCTGCTGGAACAGACAATTGCCTATCTCAATGGAAATCAGGAACTCACGCGGCAAAGCGTCAAACCGGCGTTTGCCTCGCTGACGATTGGTTCTGGCAGTTGTGCTTGGCTGCTGGCACACCGCGATCTGGCTCCGCAGGCGATGCGGCTCGATTGCGCCACGGCGATCGCTCGCACGGCTCATCACGACCTCTGTCTCAGCAACGAAGACACCGCCGGTGCCGAGATGGCTCCGCTGATGGATACCGATAGCGAGAAACTGATGGCAGCCGGGGTGGCCGCGGGTGTCGATAATTTCACCGCTTTGCTCAGCGAAGCCGGATTGCAACGCCAAGCCATCGATCATTCGGTATGCCATCAGGTCGGCTCGCGTCACCGCCAGACGATGCTCGATGCCATGGGCTTGCCGGTGGAACGGGATGTCGTCTGCTATCCGTGGCTGGGCAACACCGGCTCTGTGGCGCTGCCCCTGACACTGGCGATCGCCGCGCATTATGGTCACTTCCAGCCCGCTTCCCGATTAGGACTGTTTGGAATCGGTTCGGGCATCAACAGCGTGATGATGGCTGCGACTTGGGGAAACACCCCAGTCGGTGGCAATCTGCCCGACGAACAGCCGCTGGTTGCCGGCGGGTAATCGGGCGGCGAAGATTTCACTGGAAAAAAATATGGACCGGGAAAAACCGGGCAATTTGACTGATTTCGATCACGAAATGACAACTTTCGATCAGCTCATGACAGATATTTGCTAGCAACCGCCGGGAATTGGGCAACGAATCACCATAAGTCATTAAGCAACGCGGAATCAGCCGGCACGCGCCAGAGAGCGTCCCGCTTAGCACTTTCATAACCCGACGCGTGAGCGAGGGATTCGGATTGCTTGCGACTTGATCGCCGCAACTCCCTCGCTCACGCGCCGGGTTATGATCCTCGCCAGCGTCCGGTTCCTCGGAATCGTGTGCATAAACTCACAGTGGTGCGGGCAAGTCTCGCTTATTGAAGGCTCGGATGGCGATTGCGTAGGCGACGAGTCCGAGGGCGATCAAAATCAGCGTCAGAGCAAATGGTCCCAGCCAAGTATCAGGTTCCACCGGTGTGACGCTCCAGGCGGCGGCTTGGCCCGATTCGAGGGCCGCTTTGGCGATCGGCTGAGGGCGATAGAGATCGAAGAAAGTGAAGTGCATCAGCCAATTCAGGCGCTCGGCCGCTTTGCCCAGCCCAAACATGACGATCTGCAAGATGTAAATTGTGATCACGATGCCCACGGTGCGCCAACGATAGCGGTCCATCGCGCTGACCATCGTGCTTAACCCCAGGATGAAAAAGCCGAAGGCAAACAGATTGGCGGTGCTGGCGATGAAGACGGAACAGTCGATTTCGTCCCGCATGGCGATTTCGATTTTGTCCGGTTCGCCGGTCGCCAGCGGCACACTCCAGTTCAAGAACGGCACGCGGATTTGAGGTGGCGGTACCGTCTCCTCGACCGTGGTTAATTGCACCCCGACCCAGATTCCCAGCCAAACTAGCATGGTCAACAACACCAGACCGCTGGCGCTGACTACCGCGTGCGTCATCAGCAATCGCACGCGACTGATCGGTTGGGCCAAAATCATTTCCATGGTGCCGCGATTCAGTTCGCCGCTGACCACGTCGGAGCCTCGTGAGATCGCCCAGACGACAATGCAAAAGATCACAACCGGCTCGTCGTAGGTCATGCCCACGCGACCGGCGTAGGTGAACAATTGATCGAAGCCGATGGGAGCAAAGCGTTCGTAATCGCGAAATTGATCTAAAATTACCTTAAAACGCCCCATGTCGATCAAACTGACCACCCACACGCGGACCCAACTGAAGGCAAACAGGGTTGCTCCGCAGCCCAGCCACAGCAAAGCGGCTTGGCCCACATAAGTTTTCGCCAACCTACCGCTGATCATACTATTTCCTCTGCGGGTGCCGCGGTTGGCGTGGGATGTTGAGCATCTCCCCGATGCACACTGTCGTACACCGTGCGGAGTCTAACTGGTTCAATTCTCAGCGCGGTGATCGTACGTTCGAGCAGCCATCGCATTACGGGGGCCAAGTCGCCGGAAACATCGAGCAAGAAGCGGCCGTTGCCGAGAAACTGCAACTGGACCTGCTCGGCGTCTAAAAATTCTGCCAGCTCAAACGGTTCGTCGCAATGACCGCGGACGAGGTGTCGATCACGCAGTTCGTTGATTTGTTGAAAGCGGACTAACAGCCCGCGCCGGAGGAAAGCGGCCGAGTCACAGACCTCCTCAATTTCGGAGAGCACGTGAGACGAAAAGATCACCGTGCGGCCTTCCTGCTTGGCTTCAGCAACCATCTTGAGGACTTCGCCACGAACGGTGGGGTCCAAATTCGCGGTCGGCTCGTCCAGGATCAGGACGGGGGAGTGAGGAGCCAGCACGGCGGCCAAAGCCAGCTTTTGCCGCATCCCGGTCGACATAAATGCAACTCGGCGACGGAGGTCCAGTTCTAACCGTTGGGCGATCGCGAGACTTCGCTGGAAATCGCCAGTCGGTTGCATGGCGGCAAAAAATTCCAACAACGCGCGTGCTTTCATGTGACGAGGCAAACGCGCGTCGCCCGGCAAATAGGACACCTGTCGCCGCACCGCCACCGAATCTTCGCGGATATCCAAGTCGCCAACTCGCCCGCTCCCGCTGGTGGGGCGGATAAACCCCAGCAACATCCGCACAAGCGTCGTTTTTCCAGCACCGTTAGGCCCTAAAAGTCCGAACACAGAGCCGGCCGGGACTGTCACATCACAATCGCGCAGCGCATAAAAATCACCAAATCGCTTGCTCAACCCGCTGGTCGTTACTGGCAACATTCGCTCAAAATTGTCCTGGCATGAGTGCTTCGCGTTGAACACGGCTGTTCGGTAGCTGGCGATCGGCAAAGCGACCGCTTGGCGAGATTGCTTCGCCTAGAGGATACTCGTTGTTGTGATAACTATCTTTGCTGTGATAACTGACTGGGTGCAATTTCCCAACCGCATATTGTCGAGCCTTGTCCAGGCCCGAAAAGGGGCTGACCGGCTAACTCGACGAAAAACCTTCTGGTTTCCCCGCAAATATTCGACCACTGGCCGGCGAACGCCGGGCGAATTCCAATCCGTTCCGTTTTCTTTTCGAAAGCAAAAATAAACATGCATATCCCCTCCGGTTTTCGTTTCGCCGGCATTCGCTGCGGTATTAAGGCCTCGAAAAAATTGGATTTAGCGTTGGTGGTTGCCGATCGCCCCGGCCAGGCCGCCGGCGTTTACACGCAGAACCAAATTGTTGCTGCCCCGGTGCTGCTCTGCCGTCAGCGAACTCCAGGGGCCATTCGCGCGGTGGTTGTTAACAGTGGCAACGCCAACGCCTGTACGGGTCGCCAAGGCGAACGCGACGCGGCGGAGATGAGCGAGTGGGTAGCAACCGCTGTGGGCTGCGAGCCGCAGCACGTGTTGGTGCTCAGCACCGGTGTGATTGGCCATCCGTTGCCAATGGAGAAATTAGCGGCGGGCATCCCCCAAGCGGCTACTGAACTGAAGCACGATGAGGCCGGATTTCGCGCGGCGGCCGAAGCGATTCTGACGACCGACGCCGGACTCAAGCTCGGAGATCGCAGCTTCTCCGCACCCTCTGGTGATCATTATTCAATCGCCGGGATGGCCAAGGGGGCCGGGATGATTGGCCCCAACATGGCCACCATGCTCGGTGTGCTGGTGACCGATTTTCCCTTGTCTGCCTCCGACGCTCAGCAAGTCCTCGGCCGCGTCGCTGATTGCTCGTTCAATTGCATCAGCGTGGAAGGGCACACCAGCACCAACGATTCTCTCGTCTTACTCAGCAGTAACCCGTTGCCGGAAGCAAACGAAGCAACGCCCCAGGAGGCTGACTCGACCGCTCTAAAATCGTTCGAGATCGCGCTGGCTGACCTCTGCATCGAATTAGCAAAGCAGATCCCAGCCGACGGCGAAGGGGCCACCCACCTCATCGAGTTGGCGATCACGGGAGCCGGCGACGATGCTTCTGCCGCCCGCATTGCCAAGACGATCGCCCAGAGTGCCCTGGTGAAAACTGCCGTCACCGGAGCGGACCCGAACTGGGGACGCATCGTCTCGGCAGCCGGTTACGCCGGAGAGCCGCTGGAGACGGAGTTCATTGATTTGAAAATTCAGGGTACCCAAGTCTACGCCAATGGCGCTCCGGTCCCCTTCGATGCCGCAACAGCCAGCGCGGCGATGCGTGACTCTTTCGAAGTATTGTTAGAACTTAAGGTGGGTCGTGGCCCGGGGGCGGCTCGCTTTTGGACCAGCGATCTAACGGCCGAATATGTCCACTTTAACAGTGACTATACGACCTAACGCCTGCTCAGAAAAGCGATCAGCAGTCCAGCGGCAACCGCAAACCGTCATACGCCATCTCGATCCCGTCGGGGAGCGCCGCGTTGGTGGCGTGGTATTCCAGCTCGTGTGACGTGTGGGTGAGCAACGTTAATTTGGGCTTTAGTTGTTGGGCAATTTCAACGGCTTGGTCGAGTGAAAAATGGGTGATGTGATCGGCCAGTCGCAGCGCATCGATGATTAACACGTCCAGGCCGCGCAGTAATTCCATGCTCTCCGGTGGGATAAAATTGGTATCAGTGCAGTAGGCAATGTTGCCGAAGCGAAATCCCAGGACTTCGAACCGCGGGCCGTGCTGCAAGCGAAGTGGGATAACGGGCGCACCCAAGACTTCGAACGGCGTCAGACCAATCTCTTCAAACACCAATTGCGGCGTGGCTCCGGGGTGAGTTGCCGGAGGTCCCTGGAAGGCATAATCGAACGAATGCCGGATGCGACATTCAACTTGCGGTTCGCAGTACAAGGGTACCGGTTTGCCGAGATAAAATGGAAACAGCCTCAAGTCATCGAGCCCGAACAAATGGTCCGCGTGCTCGTGGGTGAATAAAACCGCATCGACGATGCCAATGCCCTCGCGCAGCAGCTGGGTTCGCAGATCGGGCGGCGTATCGACCAGCAGGTTGCCCTCGGGCAAGCCCAACACGATCGAACAGCGGGTCCGCGAGTTGCGAGGATCGGGGCTGCGACAAACGTCACAGCCGCACCCCAACGCGGGAACTCCCACCGAAGTGCCGGTGCCGAGGAAGATCAGTTCGCCGCGAATATCAGCAGTGTGGACAGTTTTCATCGGCCCGCGTTCGGCCCGTTGGTTCGAGCTCGCACCAGCTTCATGATCCGGCCCGAGACATTCCAGTCCTGGACATAGAGGTTGCCCTCAGCGTCCCAGAACGAACCGTGCGTGCCGCTGAAGACTCCCTCGATCCAATCCGCTTGAGGAACATTGAAGTTGCCACGTTTAGCGGGATCCGGGTTGTGGCCAAGCACGGCCATGATGGTGTTACTTTTGTCTAAAATGACGAGACGTCCATGTAAGTCGGGCACGGAAACATAGTCCCCTTGAATCGCCACCGAGGTCGGCATCCCCAGCCCGGTGATGACCTCTTCGATAAATTCGCCATCCAAGCTGTAATGCAACAAGCGGCCCTTGGGTTGGTGATTGCGATCGCAGATCAATAGCCTGGCTGGTTCGTAACGCGTATCGAGCGTCATCCCGTGAGCGGTATTGAACTGTTTCATACCGTTGCCCTTCTCGCCAAAATGCAGCAAATACTTTCCATTCTTATCAAATTTGAAAATATGATTGCTGGCATAGCCGTTGGAGAGAAAAATATCCCCATTCGCGGCCACCGTGATGGCGGTTGGATTGAAACTCTTCAGCCCCAGCCCTGATTCTTCTGGGAATGGCAACCGCAGCACCACTTCGCCGCTGTGCGCGTTGAACTTGATCCCTTCCGCATTTTGATTTCGCGCCGCGTAGATAAACTCACCTGCGGCCTCTTTGCGAATTTCCATGTCATGCAAATTCGTATAATCGCCACCCAGATATGATTGGATAACGCTGCCCGAGGGCGAAAATACAAACACACCCGCGTTGGCGCTGGTGTAAATATTGCCGGCCTGATCGATCACCACCGCACCGTGGGTGGGGCCGATTGCCGAGCTGCCATCGGGACGCAAGCCCCAACCGGGGACGGTGTCAAATGTCATTATTCCGCAGCCCATCCGCACCGCCGCGCCAGGCTCCTTCGCTGCGGAGCGAGTTGCGACGATCAACGTCGTTAGGCTAACGAGCAACATGACATGAATTTGGCGCAACATCTGGTGGGAACCCTTTGCGAAAGTTGAATTTGAGTAGAAGAGAGGGAGTATTCCAAATGATTGGAAGAGATCTGCCTAGAGGGCTTGAGGCACTTGACCGTCACCGGTTTTTTCGCCCGCGAGTATCCAGGAGAGGTTAAAGCGAGCGACGGTCGAGCCACCTTGCGGCCCCCCCTCGAAATTCAAATAGATCCAACCTTCGCTGGGTGTGTTGGGGCGTCCGGCAGTTAACGAGGAGTAAGCGCTAGCCCCTTCAAAAACCAACCGCTTGATTGGCCAAGTTTCACCACCGTCAAAACTGGCCCAGACCGTGGCCCGTTCGCGCCGCGGATTTTCAGTATCGATGTTGCTGAAGATGAGAATATCGTGATCGGCGACCGGTAGACGGACCAAACCTCCCATGCAGCCATAGGAACGGTGCTGGTGGCCGTCGGGCAGAATGTCAACAATTTTCCAGTCCTGCCAAGTCTTTCCGCCATCATGACTGATCGCCGAACGGCGGCGCGTATTGCGGGGACGCTCTTGCCAGTGAACCCGTGAATTGTAATAGATGCGGCCATCAGACAGCTCGGCCAAGGTCGCTTCCCCAGTGCCATTTTCCGGAAACGGCTCGCTGGTTTGCCAGGTTTTACCACCGTCATCACTGTACATCGCGTTCGTATAATGCTCGGGCCATTTGGAGCGATCGTTCTTGCCGGCGTAATAACGCGTTGCCCGGATCAAGCGTCCCCGATGCGGGCCGTGTCGCAGCGTAATCCCATGCTCATTCATGTGCATCGAAGGTGCGTTGCCAAGACTATCGGGACGAATCACGGTGTCCTCATCAGCGGTCCAAGTCTTCCCCTGATCCCGGCTGCGGTAAATCGTCAGCGGCGCGGGGGGATGCGCTGCTTCCACGAACGTAATCACATCGCCGGTTGTTTCGTCGACGGTCGTTCCGCCCCCCTGAAAGCCAGGATCGGCAATAATAATTTCATCTCCCCAAGTGATCCCGCCGTCTTCGCTGCGACGGGCGCGGATTTTTTGATTGCCCCACGTCACTAAGACCGTTCCATCAAGGGTAACCACGATGTTGGGAAAACGTTCGCCAGCTAACACTTGTTGGATCTGCAAGGAAGGTTCGGCGAGAAAAGGTTGCAGGGGACCTTCTAGTTGAGAAATTTTCCCGTCGGTTGCCTCGGCAAACGGAGTTCCCTCGGTTAACCAATCAAGGTTAAAGCGATAATGGAGTCGTGAGGAAATCAGATGGATGGTGTCATCAGGGGTTTGAGTCGCCGCCAAATAGCCACCATGTTCGCCGCGAGTGGGCGTGGCGGTGAATTCGCGAGTCCAAGCACCGCCGTCAAACTCACCGCTGCCGGGAGTCAATAACTTTCGCACCGGCCAAGTCTTGCCTTCATCGAATGACAACGCGGCATACATCCCATTGCCCTCAAATGGAGCGCCCGTCTGATCGGTAAATGTCATCGGGTTGGCGTTTGGTTTACCGCGATCACCGGAGGTAAATGAGACGAGCAGCAAGGGGCCTTCGTTGAGCTTCCGCAGCACCAAACGCTGCCCTCCGCCGATACCCGGAAACGGGCTGGCCTGATACGTCCAAGTTATTCCCAAATCGCTGGATACGCTCATCGGCATTTTGCCATCGATTGAATCTCCGCGACCGAGTGCCAATAAACGACCATCTTCTAATTCGATGACTTTGGCATGAATTCCGGCGATTGTGCCCTCGCCCTGCCCTCCGGCAACAAACTTGGGTGCTGGTTTTCCTGCGCCCGGATCGTTCCAAGTTTTGCCGCCGTCGTGACTGATGTGAAGTGCGGTTCCGCCGTTGCCGCCGGGGACTGCGTCGCAATTTTGCATCAGCACGCCCGCCTTGGTTTTTAACGTTCCCGAGATGACTTGGTGCCTACCAATCAGTCGATCGTCGATCGCTTGAGGCGGCGTCCAGGTCACCCCGTTATCGCGACTGGTTCGCATCAGCAGAGCCAGCTTGGCCCAGCCGCGACCACCACCCGGAGCCATGCCGTTGAAATGAAAAATGGTGCCATCGCCATCATGAAAGATGCTGGACCCATGCATGTTGCGATCTGGCGCTTTGAAGAATTCGCTGGACGGTTCCCAGCTTTGCTCACCCGCCTTTAAACGGCTGGCCAGCACGGTCAATTCTGTCCCTTGTTCCGAGTTTGTCGAATACCAGATGGCCAATAAATCACCGTTGGGCAACCAAGTAATCGAGGGTTGATGATTATGATCGCCGAATGGTTCGCCTGGATCGACCGGTGCGATCACAAATGGCACGGGAGTCGAGAAAAATGGCTCGGACTGACGGGTGGTCGACCAGTCAAATGGATCCGATGAGACATCCGTAGCCCACCGCGGAGTCGACTCGGCAGCTCGGGGCGTCATTTTGACGACGCGTCCAGTTTGTTCCTCGACATCAAAATGCCGGTAAGTAAGAGCTACGGGCTGCGTCTCGGCGGAGGCATTCCCCGCGGAGGCATTGTCCGCGGGGCCATCCTCGCCGCGAGCTACGTTGTTGCTCCACGAGCAGCTGATCCCAATCACAACCGCGTAAGCGACTACGAGCGTGGCTAACCGCCTTGCATAAAAACGCCTGGCAATAATCATTGTGGGAAACTCATAAGGTGGAAGTGAATGTTTGCCGTTCAGCCGTGGCGCGATTACCGTTCACTGACAGATTTGTTGTTATTTCAGTGTTTGGGCAACTTGCTTGAGACTCTCCCTGCGAGTACTCAATTGCTGTGTCTCGTCGGGCGTCAAGCAACGATCCCAAATTGCAAATTCGTCAATTTTACCGGTGTAATGAATGCCCAGCATGATCACCAGCTTGGCGGGGTCCCATGTTATTTGTTGCGGCCGCAGCAGTATGCCCTGCAGTTCCCCGTCTAAGTAAAGCGTCGCGGTTGCTGGTCCCTCCCCATTCGCATTTGCGATTGTGATCATCACGTGGGTCCAGCGTGAGCTATCAAATGGCGTTTTTTTCAGCGTCACCAAGGGGCGTTTCGCATCGTCGAGTTTTTCCCAATCGACATCTTCCGGATTCCAAAATTTGTAATCCGAAAATAGCCCCAAGCGAAAATGGCGGGGGACTTCGTCTTTGGTAAAGTCCAAAAACAAGGACGCGTCGTTCCATGTTTTGTCAGTAATCTGCAAGGGATCGACATAGCCGGGAGCGAGGTCGCTGTCGGGGCTCAGCTGCATCCACATTGAAACGCTCAAATCGAAAGCCCCCGAGGTGGCTGGCATCGTATCGGCGCCACGATAGAACAGCACTTGCCCCGACTGGGGGCGAAAGTCGAGGCAACCTTGATAGCGGCGCGCGGG
>CAZHTX010000112.1:0-13608 GCA_964535475.1 uncultured Pirellulaceae bacterium | reverse complement strand
CCAAGGTCTCCGCCCGTGATCTTGCCGACATCAAATTCGCTCAGGATCAGATCCGGAACTTTGCTCAAGCCCAGCGTGCCGCCTTGACCGACATTGAGGTGGAGACGCTCCCGGGCGTGTTCCTCGGTCATAAGAATATTCCCGTGCAATCGGTTGGCTGCTACGTTCCGGGCGGCAAATTTCCGATGGTGGCATCGGCTCACATGTCGGTTCTGACCGCCTCGGTGGCGGGCGTCCCGCGCATTGTCGCCGCGGCCCCGCCCCACGAGGGTGCCCCGCATCCCGCGATTGTCGCGGCCATGCATCTGGGCGGCGCGCACGAGATCTATGCACTGGGTGGCATGCAGGCGATCGCCGCCATGGCGCTGGGCACCGCGACAATTAATCCAGTTGACATGATTGTGGGCCCGGGGAATGTGTTCGTGGCAGAAGCGAAACGTCAGCTCTTCGGACGCGTGGGCATCGACCTCCTCGCTGGGCCCACGGAAACGCTGATCGTCGCCGATGAGACGGTCGATGCCGAACTCTGCGCGACCGATTTATTAGGACAGGCCGAACACGGCTATAACTCACCCGCTATCCTGCTAACGAACTCTGCCCAACTCGCTCGAGACACCCTCGCCGAGATCGACCGTCTCCTCGGCATCCTACCCACGGCAGAAACCGCCCGGAAATCATGGGAGGACTATGGTGCCGTGATCCTTTGCGAAACCTACGATGAGATGCTCGCGGTGGCCAACGACATCGCATCTGAGCATGTGCAGGTCATGACCGACCGCGATGATTGGTTTCTGGAAAATATGACCAGCTATGGAGCTTTGTTCCTCGGTCCTAGAACCAACGTGGCCA
Organism: uncultured Pirellulaceae bacterium; assembly: GCA_964535475.1. Classification (GTDB taxonomy): domain Bacteria; phylum Planctomycetota; class Planctomycetia; order Pirellulales; family Pirellulaceae; genus Laterigemmans. Next base: position 12,759 of record CAZHTX010000112.1, on the reverse strand, counting down.
ATGGCGACAAGGTAATCGGCACCAACCACACGCTCCCGACGAAAAAAGCTGGACGTTATACCGGTGGACTGTGGGTCGGAAAGTTTCTAAAAACCCACAGTTATCAGAGAATCGTAACCGACGAAGCGGCGACGTCGATTGGGCGACACGGTTCCCGGCTCTGCATGCTGGAGGGTTTCGTGGGGCATGCCGAACAGTGTAACTTGCGCGTCCGCCGTTACGGTGGCAGAGACGTGGAATATGGCACCGCTGCCGAATAATGTTGCCCTTTGCCACCCAAGCCGCCAGGTGGGCTGACCCCCTACCAAAACTTCGACAGCACAATCCCACATTGCTCTTTTGCGCCCCGCTAAAAAGGATCCGCCGATGATCCTGTCGAACAACAACTCGAAACAAGGAAAGTAGGTACGATGTCGACGGAGAGCTATTGGTCCAAACCAGAGGGCATGATCCCGAACAACCGGTTTCCCTTGTTGGTGCACCGCAACGCCATCCCGGGAGGGGGCGCCGAGGAGATCAAGGCGCGGTTTCGCAGCAACGGTTGGTCCAACAACTGGGACTACCCTGGTGTCTACGAGTACGCTCATTTTCATTCCACCACGCACGAATGCCTCGGCTGTGCTAGCGGCTGGATGGAGTTCAGGGTATCGGTCGGAGAATCCGGCTGGAGCCGGCTTCGGATCGAAGTCGGCGATGTGATCGTCATCCCGGCAGGGGTCAGCCACGAGATGCTCGGCCAGTCAGATGACATCCACATGTGCGGTGGCTACCCGGACGGACGCGACTGGGACGACATCCAGGAAGCGTTTTTGAGCGAAGAAGACTACAAGCGAGCCTGCAAACGCATCATGATGTTGCCCATTCCGAACCGCGACCCCGCGACCGGCAAACGGATGCCCGAATGGCACGCCGCCCCGTCTTCGGTGGAGGCAGGCTGGAACGACTGGCGCACCGCACTGGACAGGAGATCGTAGTCACGCGAGGCCTGAACACCGAACACAAAGCCTGACCCTGACGAAGCCTTCTGACCCTGGCGAAGCCTTCTGATGGGCACCTACACCGACGCCCGGCTACTCGACACGGCCGAAGCGATCGAGGGTTTGCCGATGTTCCGAAAGCTTGCACCAGCTACTCCGGAAACCGACACGCCAGGGGCCGCGATCGACACCGACAAAACAGGGGAAACGGGCACCGAAACTGCCCCGCGAAAGCTTGCACCAATGCTTGCACCAGATGCTGTCCAAACAGGTCATCTGGAGTCCATTTCTGACCATAATGAGACGTCCGACACGGACGGCCAGAACACGAAAAAACCCCGCAAAACACTAGATTTTACGGGGTTTTCGGGAGTGGGCGATACAGAACTCGAATCTGTGACCTCCACGATGTCAACGTGGCGCTCTAACCAACTGAGCTAATCGCCCTCATTTTTTTTGACCTGTCCGCGAGTTTTCCGCGCATCGGCAAGTCAAATTAATTGTCTCCGACTGCTGCTAGTACGAGCAAAAACCAAAAGCATTGGTTCAGATACTCGCCAGTAGACCTGCAGTATCGTCCACTCGGGTCGCTTTTCCTGAGGACAATCTCCCCGAGTGCAGTCTGAGTAGTCTGGGCTGGATTTCGCGAGTCGTCAAGGCCCAGTTTTTGCACGAACTGTGGCTTGAAATGGTTACCTGCACGGACGACAGGGGGGCGGTTTTGGCAATTTACCCCTCACTCCCCGGCCGCAATGGAGGCAAAACCGTCAAAATTTACCGAACTGTGTTGACTTTGCTCTCCGCAATCCCCGATACTTTAGGCAATGTATGGGCGATTCGCCATTCCTGCGACTTTTTGGCACAAGCAGGACTAGGAGCTGGTCGACCCTTTTTTTTCACGTTTGGTCCGGGAATGCCACCCGGCCGAGGATGATAAATGGCACTGGCACGTCGAGGTATTCAACCTCCCGAACGCGATGCAACTCGCGTCAATAATCAAATTCGTATCACTCCAATTCGGGTCATTGGTCCCGAAGGGGACCAGATGGGGATCATCCCCACTGAGGAAGCGTTAACCCATGCCCGGGAAGCTGGGCTGGATCTTGTCGAAGTCGCTCCGAACGAGCGACCGCCCGTTTGCCGCATCATGGATTACGGCAAATATAAATATGACAAGAACAAGAAGAAGAACCACGGTGGGTCACACACCAAAACCAAAGAAATCCGCCTTCGCCCGAAGACTGGTCAAGCTGACATCGATACCAAGGTGAAACGGGCGGAGAAATTCTTGCAACACAAGGACAAGGTTCAGGTTTCCGTGTTGTTCCGCGGCCGCGAGATGGCTCACATCGAAGAAGGTCGCAAGGTGATGGAGTCGGTGCTGGAGACTTTGGCCGAATTCGGCAAAGTCGAAACCGCTCCGCAACAACATGGTCGCCGGATGATTGCTATGGTCGCTCCACGTTAAGTCCCGTGGGGAGAGACAGTTCCCGTGAAGAGAAATCGAATCCCGTGAAGAGAGATCGAAATCCCGGCGCGGGAAAGCTTTGCATCGTTAGCGAACCGAAACGCGAGAAGTCTTGAAGCATTCAACCAAGGCAATCACGGTCGATAGCATCTGCCAGGCGTTAGCGGAACTAGCTCCGCTCGCCTTAGCCGAAGCATGGGACAACGTCGGTTTACTAGTCGGCGACCGAGGCGTCGCGGCTGAGCGGGTGATGACTTGTTTGACGATTAGTCCGCCCGTCGTCGCTGAAGCACTGCGGCGGCGTGTCGACTTAATCGTCGCGCATCACCCGTTGCCGTTTCAGCCCCTCAAGCGATTGACCACGGACTCGATTACCGGGCGGATGCTGTGGCAGTTAATCGGTCAGCAAGTGGCGATATACAGTGCGCACACAGCATTTGATTCAGCAGCTCAGGGTATCAACCAGCAATGGGCCGAGCGGCTTGAGCTATCCTCTATCGCCCCCCTGACGGCACTCGAATCAGCGGTCGAGCACCCGCCAGCGGCGAAGCCTTTAGGAAGCGGGCGATTTGGCACACTTGCCACCCCATTGGCGCTTAATGAACTGGCTGGATTGGCCCAGCAGAAAATTGCTGGGCGAAGCGTGCGAGTAGTAGGTGAGCCGCAAGCGAAAGTCTCGCGTGTGGGAATCGCATGCGGCAGCGGAGGGAGTTTCTTGGCTGCGGCGAAGCGGCGGGGTTGCCAGGCGTTGATCACCGGTGAAGCGAATTTTCACGGCTGTTTGGAAGCCGAGGCGACCGGTGTCGGGCTGGTGCTGGTAGGTCATTACGCGAGCGAGCGATTCGCGATGGAAGGGTTGGCCGAATGGCTGGGCGGTCAGTTTCCGCAGCTGGAAGTGTGGGCGAGCCTGGATGAAGCCGATCCGCTGTGGAGCCCCAGCTAATTGTGCTTATCGGCTGTTGATCACTAGTGGTCGATTGCTACATGAGCGTGCATGTAGCTTTAGTCAGCGGAACATTTGGCATTCACCGGTGTTAAATGTAATTGATGGCGGCTTGATATCCAGCTGGCCCGCTCGGCTGACGCGGCGTTTTCAGGAGTGCACACCGGAGCCGGAGTGCCGCTAGGGTAGTGCTCGCCACCCGCTGGGCGGAAAAGTCGGTCACGAAAGCGAAAAATGAGCCGTGACTTGTCGGGACGCTTACACTAATCTGTTAAGTACGTCGCGACAAATTCGTCAAGTCCCAAGCGACGTCCCTCGAGAGTTGGTGCTGTGAGCGTCAGCACGAATTCGGATGATTATTCCTTCCCACGCCCAAGTATGTGGAGTGAGCCGGCCATGGTGCTGAGCCAAATTAGAGCCTCGCGTCGTCGCGGCATTTCCGCCGTCGCAATTTTCTTGCTGTTGTTGCTGATCAGCGCCAGCGTTGGTGGGTTTACTTACGTCAAGTACTTCAGAGACTCGGGGGGGGTGACCGAAGCTGAATTAATTCTGCGGCCCGTTGAGCGGGGCTCGTTTGATCACATTGTGCTTGAGCAGGGTGAAATCGAGAGCAGCAGTAACACGGAGTTGATTTGTCAAGTCAAGTCACGGGGCAGCGGTGGAACGGCGATTCTGTGGGTTGTCGATGAAGGGACTAGCGTCAAGGAAGGTGATAAGCTCGTCGAGCTGGATTCTTCGCAGTTGGAGACCGAGCTCAAGCAGCAAAGAATCGTGCTCAGCAATGCCCGCGCCAATTTGACCAGTGCGGAGGCGGTATTGGAGCAAGCTCGGATCGCCCGACAGGAGTATCTCGAAGGGTCTTTATGACCGAAGAGAAAGCGATCGAGAGTGAGATCTTGGTCGCTCAGCAAGAATTACGAAAGGCTCGTCTCGACTTGGGGTACACCGAGAAAATGGTCGCCAAGGGGCTGGCCAATTCACTGCAGCTAGAAGGCAATCAGTTTACCGTTGCTAATGCTCAAAACCAATTGGAAGGTGCTCAAGGACGTTTGCGAGTGCTGCAGAATTTAACGCGTCAGAAAATGTTAGTTCAGTATGACAGTGATATTGAGACTGCGGTGGCGGCGCGGGAAGCGGCGCGAAGCACTTTAAGTGAAGAAGAAGAGAAGCTAGCCGATATTCAACAACAGATCGAAGCGTGCGTGATGTACGCCCCGTCGTCCGGCGTCGTCGTGCACGGCAACGAATACAGCAGACGTGGTGGCAACGCCGAGTTTGTCGTCGAGCCGGGGGCGACGGTTCGAGAACGCCAAGTATTGATCCGCTTACCTGACCCCACCAAGATGCAGGTGAAAGCGAAGGTCAACGAATCTCGCATCACGTTGGTTCGCGAGGGGATGCCGGCTCGAATTCGGGTTGGCTCCATCGAGGGCATGGAATTGCTCGGACGCGTCAAGAAGGTCAATCGCTATGCGGAGCCGGGAAGTTGGTTTAGCTCTTCAATTAAAGAATATGCCTGCGCGATCGAGATCATTGACCCACCGGATAACATTCGCACCGGCATGACGGCTGAAGTGCGCATTTACGTCGACCAAAAGAAAGATGCTTTACAGATTCCGATTCAGGGAGTTTACGAACACTTTGGCAACACCTTTACGTTGATCCGCACACCGAGTGGCGAATTTGAAACTCGTCAGCTGAGCATTGGCGCAACCAACGACACGATGGCGACAATTTTAGAGGGCGTGAAAGAAGGCGAGCAGGTCGTTATGAACTTGCGAAACTACTTAGATCAAATGGATTTACCGATCCCCGAAGAAACCGACACGGAATTGTTGAGTGATCAAATGCCGGCACAGGGTCTCGCCGCTAGCGATGGACCGTCCGACGAGAATCAGGGCGCTGCCGGAGCTGGCAGAAACTCAGCAGCTGGTGGGCCGGGAGGTGGTGGGGGCGGAATGCCATCCGCTGCTGACATGGTGGCTCGCATCATGGAGCAATATGACAGTGACTCGGATGGTGCGATTTCTGCTGACGAAGCCGCCAGCCTGGATGAACGAAGCAAGCGGATGTTTGAAAGTGCCGACGGCGACGGCGACGGCAGTTATAGTAAGGCTGAACTCACCGTCGCAGCAGCCAAGTTGGTTGCCCGCATCAAAGCGGCGATGCAAGGTGGCGGCGCAGGTGGCCCGCGGGGAGGAGGCGGTGGTGGCTTCTAATCCAACTGCACATCCGTACGCAAAATCATCTTCTCAGACAACAATTTCGAGCGAATCGCCAGCCTTGGGCGTGGCCTGCTCGATCCGCGGCTTAGTCAAAGAATACGTCCTTAAGAGCGAAACGGTGCGTGCCTTACGGGGTGTCTCGTTTGATGTTCCCGAGGGCGACTTCGTAGCGATCATGGGACCATCTGGAAGTGGCAAAAGCACGCTGTTGAACTTGCTTGGTTGCCTTGATCAACCCTCGGCGGGAAACCTGTTCTTGGGTGAAGACGATGTTTCCAAGATGTCTGATGATCAACTAGCCGATGTCCGCAGTCGACGGATTGGATTTGTCTTTCAATCATACAATTTGATTCAACAATTAACGGTCGTGGAAAACATCCAGGTGCCGTTGTATTACCAGGGGCGGTTGGGAGCCAATGAGCGGCAACGCTGTATCGACCTGGCCTCGTTGGTGGGTTTGGGCGACCGCTTGGATCACCGTCCAGCGCAACTTTCCGGTGGACAACAACAACGGGTGGCAATTGCTCGCTCGTTGGTGAATGATCCGAATTTTGTGCTAGCTGACGAAGCGACAGGTAACTTGGATTCCAAAACGACCGAAGAAATCTTGTCGTTGTTTGACGATCTAAATACCAAGGAGGGGCGCACCATCATCATGGTGACGCACGAAGATGAAGTGGCCGCTCGTGCAAAGCGCGTGGTACGGCTAAAGGATGGCTTGCTGCAAAGCGACATCTCCAATTCGGAATCAGATCGTGCCGCAGCAAGGCAGCGTCAACGTGATGCTGTCGAAGAGTTGATTAAACGCGAAGAGGCGATGTAAGCCCATGATGCTTTTACTCCGCACCGTCCAACTGGGTGTTAAGAGTCTACAACTGCACCCTTTGCGGAGCGGTCTGACGATGCTCGGCATCATGATTGGCGTGTGGGCTGTGATCGTACTTTCCTCGGTCAGCCAAGGGGCCAGCGATCAGGTCGTCAAACAGATTGAATCGCTCGGTGCTGACACAATTATCGTGCGGACTCGGAAGCCGCCAAGCGAAAAAATGCAGGGACGATCGGCCGAACCCTACGGCCTGCGGCGATCGGAGCTGGAAAAGTTGTTGGCCACGGTGCCGACGCTGAAGAGCGCAGTACCCATTCGCGAGATTCGGCGACAATTTACTTACAAAGGCCGCACGATTGACGGTCGATTGGTGGGTTGTACTCCCGAGTATGCCGACGTCAATCGTTTGGAGTTGTTTGATGATGAAACCATGTCCTTTATCACCGACGCTCATAATTTTAAACGAGACATGGTTTGCGTGCTGGCGGCTAAGGTAGTCGAACGTCTATTCCCATATGAAAATCCAATTGGTAAGCGGATATACATCCCGGAACACGAAGATTTTTACAGCGTAATTGGGATTCTGGAAGATCGCGGCCCGTCTGCCGCAATCGGAGGATCATTGGATTCACAAGACTTCTCCGCCGACGTCTATATTCCGCTTAAGACTTTGCAGCAGCGCATTGGTGATACGATCGTGACTCGGCGAAGCGGTTCATTTGAAACCGAGATCGTCGAATTGAATCAGATCACATTAAAAGTTACGTCGGTCGATGAGGTGCTGAAGACGGCCAAATTGATCGAGAGTATTCTCATGCCGGCTCACGCCGAGTTGGAAGACATTGCCGTCGTGGCGCCCTACGAGCTTAAGAAACAAGCCGAAAACTTACGCTATATGTTTTTGGGCATCGGAGTGTTGATCGCCTCAATTTCGCTGCTGGTCGGCGGTATCGGAATCATGAACATTATGCTGGCGAGCGTCACCGAACGAACTCGTGAGATCGGCATCCGCCGCGCCTTGGGTGCCAAGCAGATCCACATCACGGTGCAATTTCTGGTCGAGACCGTGGTTCTAAGTTTGGCGGGCGCCGCCTTGGGCACCTTATTGGGTTTAATGGGTCCGCTAATGTACAGCGGGTTGGTGTATGTCGTCAAAAACCTGTTTGCGGATGCGTATAGCGCATTGCCGGAGACGATCCGCGAGGTCGAACCAGCGATTGTGTTTTGGATCATCCCAGTCGCCATTTTCATTGCGGTTGGCGTGGGACTGATCAGTGGCCTCTATCCGGCAATACGGGCGGCGAAGATGAATCCTATCGATGCTTTGCGTCACGAGTAGAGAATGAGGGATTCGGTGCGTGTGGCCGGCTGAAGCCGGGACACCAGCGCATGCTGGTGTATAGCCTTTAGGCGATCCCGGTAGAAACGGTGCGCGGCCGGCTAAAGCCGGGACACCAGCGCATGCTGGTAGCTAGTGCGCGACCGGCTGAAGCCGGGACACCAGCACATGCCGGTGGGTGGTGCGCGGCCGGCTGAAGCCGGGACACCAGCGCATGCTGGTGGGCAACTTTAAGTAATGAGTTCCTGGAAAGTATGCTGGAGATAGTCCAGCGGATAGGCTGGAAAAGGATGCTCGCGACTGAGCCGAATCTGTTGCTCGCGGGCGTCCGCTTTGGCGATTGCCAATTCATCTCGCAAGGATTGTTCGACGGATGAAAGATGAGTCGCCAGCTGCTGGTTCACTTGCTGGAGCTCTTGATGCCAAGCCGCTTTTGAGCCCCGCGGGGGAATGTCGGCAAGCAATGCTTGCTTACGCTTCATCAACTCCGCTGGAAGGTTCACCAAGTGCTCAAAACGTTCGGGCGCATACTCCACTCGCCGCAAATCGGCGATCACCTCAGCCACGGAGCGTTGACCTGCCGATTGCTCTCTCACGGGCAACAATACCGTGGCACTGAGCACCGCGTAGGCGGGGGGCTGCATGTTGAAGAAACGACGCACAATCATATCTCCCAACTGATCGTACTTGGCCCCGCCAATACCGTGCAAAAATAAATCGCTGAGAATCAACCTCGCATACATGGTGGTCATCAAAGCCCGCGGCCGAAGCTTGAAATTAGGCCCCATGCCGGCCAATAACTGCTCGACAGCTGATTCGGAATTGAGCTCCGCAGTGATCACCCGATGTCGCTGGTCGCGGTCACCAATTTCCAGATGGCCGCCAATTAGACGAGCCCAAGCGGGTTGGCGGCGAGGGTCTTGATCGCCATAAATCCAGAGCGGAATTTCGAACCAGCCATCCGCTTGATCAAGTCGCGGCACCGGGTGCGCCTGGCTGCGAATGCGATGCGCCAAACGGTACTCGAGGAGTGCTTTGTTGTAGCAATGATGCAGCCGCGGAAGTTCGGCAAGCATGTGTAAGATGAAGGCTGCAAAGGCATAAGAACGGCAGGCGGAACTGAGTGGCAGCTCTAGTGTCTGCAAACCGAGTTCCCCTTCGAGCGCGTGGCGAGCCTGCGCGAGCGAGCAGCCGACGTTGGCGCAGTGATCGGCTGCTTGCTGGGCGAGCGGCCAAAGTCGCAGAACGGCCGGTTCTTCAACGAGCCCAGCGAGCTGCTGGGCAAGTCGCCGGGGAAACGCATCAAACGCCTCGCGATCACGGATCCAACGCTGCTCGAACGGAATAACCTGAGCGAGCGGTTGATCGAAAGCCACGGTGCTGCTGGCTAAACGACCGGAACGGAGGCTGGGGACGCGCACCGAAGTGGCACCGCAAAGATCGTTGTCGACTACTAAATTGATCGCCACGGCACCGCGCTGGCGAGCGATTGCGGAAAGGGCAAAATTCTTAAACCAGACGCCCGGATGAAATAACTCGGGTTGATGACCGGCCAGGATGAATTCCGGAAACGTCCCCGATAGTTGCCCCGCCGAACAATGCTCGGATGCCGATTGCGGTGGCGCAGCCGCCAGCCATGTCGCGGCCGTTCTTTTCCAAGCCGCGGGAACTTCGCGATAGGCCTCGGTATGCTGTATCGCCGCGACCAGTAGCTCCCCTTTGGCACGCTTGCGCAACTCTGCGATCGGTCGTCCGGCAATTTGCACATCCCAGTCGTTAGCAATGTGCAGATTGTCCTCAATCAATTGGCCCATCGACGCGAGGGGCGGATCGATCAAAGCGGTGCCGTGCCGGCGGGGCGCTGCGTAGTGACGGAAGTTAGGGGGCGCTTCGATGGGGGTCATCCGCGAGCATGTTTGCTAAGGCCTTGAGACGAAAACAGCGGACGTCCCTGAGCTCGAACGCGGGCCACGGCCGCATCGAGGACTTGATTATAGTAGGCCAAGCGAGTTTCGGCATGGTCCAACGAGCCGCCAAAAGAGCGATCAAGGTCAAGATAGATCAGCGGAACGGGGAGCTCAATCACGCTGAGGCCAGCCGCCGCGGCTTGCACCCACAGCTCGAGGGGCATTGCGTAGCCGTCGTCGGAAATATCAAGTTGTCGGAGACCCTCGGTGCGATACGCCTTAAATCCACAGAAGCCATCGGTGAGGTTGAAATTCAAACGTTGATTGATTTCAGCCGTGATCCGACGGTTAATAAACAGGCGTTCGGCGGGGGGCTGGCTATCGCCCTCATATTGTTTGAGGTAACGGCTGCCGGAAACGATGTCGGCCGACTGGGCCGCGTGAATGAAGCGGGGAATGCGCTTGGGTTGGTGCTGGCCATCGCAATCAAGGGTCACGACACCGGCAAACCCTTCCTCGATGGTGTACTGGAACGCCGACTTCAGAGCTGCTCCATAGCCGCGATTCAGCGGGTGCTGGATCAAACGAATATCGGGCTGGTCGCGGAGCAGTTGCGATGTCCCATCGGTCGAGCCATCATCAACCACCAAAATGTGTTCAGCGTACTGGCGAACTTCGCGCAGCACCCCAAGCACATGTTGGACTTCGTTGAAGACTGGCAAGGCGGCTAGCCAACGTGGTGACTTCATTCCCAAAACTACCCCTGTACGGCCAATTAAGGCGAAATTGAACTGACCCGGAGTAGCATTCTAGGAGGCCGGCCCAAATCGTCAATGAACGGGCGTCGATGAGCGAGCTTGTTCGTACGCCGTGATCATCGCTTCGTGCTGCAAAGTGAGGCCAATATCGTCCAGCCCATTGAGCATACAGTGCCGACGGAAGTCGGCGACTTCGAACGAGCGGACGAAAAGGGTGTCCGCTTCAGTCGTCGTGTTAACGGTGCGCAGCGTCTGATTTTCTAAGTCGACAATCATCTGCAATGGCACCGCTTGATTCGCCAACTGGAAAAGGTGCTCCACGTCCGCTTCATCCAGCGTGATCGGCAAGACACCGTTTTTGAAGCAATTGTTATAGAAAATGTCGGCAAACGAAGGCGCAATGACGACGCGAAAGCCATAATCCTCCAGCGCCCAGACGGCATGCTCGCGACTGCTGCCGCTGCCGAAATTACGCCGTGCCACCAAGATGCTGGCGGTGGCCCAAGACGGTTGATTCAGGGGAAAGTCGGGGTTGGGCGCGCCATCGGGGAGGAACCGCCAGTCAAAAAAGAGGTACTGACCGAAGCCGCTCCGCTCAATCCGTTTGAGAAATTGCTTGGGGATGATTTGATCGGTATCGACGTTCGCGCGATCAAGCGTGGCGACAACACCTTGATGAACTGTAAAGGCTTGCATAATTCAGTGAGCTTTCTAGTTGGACTTGTAATCCCAGCCGCGAACATCAACAAAGTGACCAGCGATAGCGGCGGCAGCAGCCATGGCCGGGCTGACCAGGTGGGTTAAGCCCCCTTTGCCTTGACGACCCTCGAAGTTGCGGTTGCTGGTGCTGGCACAACGCTCACCGGGAGCCAATTTGTCGGGATTCATGGCCAAGCACATGCTGCAACCCGCTTCCCGCCAATCAAAACCGGCCGCCTTGAAAATGCGGTCGAGCCCCTCAGACTCCGCTTGCCGTTTCACTTGCCCACTGCCCGGCACGACCATTGCGTTTACCTGATCGGAAACACGATGCCCATCCACGACCGCAGCGGCGGCTCGCAAATCTTCGATCCGAGCATTGGTGCAAGAACCAATGAAGACGCGATTGATCGGCACTGAAGTGATCGGAGTTCCTGCCGCCAGGCCCATGTATTGCAAGGCTAGTTCCGCCGAACGGCGTTCGGTGGGATCGTCGAGTTCCGCCGGATCGGGGATCTTGGCTGTGACACTTTGAACCTGACCGGGATTGGTTCCCCAAGTCACTTGAGGTTCGATCTCGGCCGCTTGATAGACTTCGACCCGGTCGTACTGAGCCCCCGGATCGCTGGGCAGTTGACGCCACTGGGCCACGGCGGCTGCGAAATCTTGCGGCGCGTGGGGGCGACCTTCCAAGTAATCAAAGGTGGTCTGATCGGGGGCAATCAAGCCAGCCCGGGCACCCGCCTCGATCGACATGTTGCAGACCGTCATTCGCTCTTCCATCGACAATTTGCGAATGCTTTCGCCGGTGTACTCCAAGACATATCCGGTGCCGCCGGCAGTCCCCAATTTGCCAATCAGAAACAGGATCAAATCCTTGGCTGTGGTTCCGGGGGGTAAATCCCCTTCGATTCGCAGCTCGCAAGTTTTCGGGCGACTTTGCAGCAACGTTTGCGTAGCCAGAACATGCTCGACTTCGCTGGTGCCAATCCCGAAAGCCAATGCCCCAAAGGCACCGTGGGTGGCTGTGTGACTATCGCCGCAAACAATGGTCATACCTGGCTGAGTGTAGCCATTCTCGGGACCAATCACGTGGACAATACCTTGCCGCACGTCATCGATATCCAGTAACTCGACACCAAACTGCAGACAGTTTTCCCGCAACGTATCGACTTGCTTGCGAGAAATTTCGTCAGCGATTGGCAAGCCGCGATCGGTCGTCGGCACATTGTGATCGGGGGTCGCGATCGTCAATTGAGGCCGCCGCACGGTGCGACCCGCCAGACGCAAACCCTCGAAAGCTTGCGGGCTGGTGACTTCGTGCACAAGATGGAGATCGATGTAAAGAATCGTCTGTTGCCCAGGTGGGGTGTGGACGACGTGGTTGTCCCAGATCTTCTCGAACATGGTCCGCGGGCCGGAAGACCGCGTCACTTGATCGCTCATGGAGGCTTTGCTGTGGGAAGAGGGTGAATCGTTGGCGGGAAAAGCTCTAACGGTATCTGTAATTGGAATGTTTCCAATCGGAATGTTCAATCGACAATCGGCCAGCGATGTCTTTGCCGGCAGAGCCAACCCCAATTGTAATTTATCGGATCAATTTTAGAAACTATCGCC
>CAZHTX010000111.1:0-13697 GCA_964535475.1 uncultured Pirellulaceae bacterium | reverse complement strand
CCGGCTCGGCAGCAGCAACCGGTTCGGCAGCAGCAACTGGTTCAGCAGCAGCAACTGGTTCAGCAGCAGCAACCGGCTCGGCAGCAGCAACAGGTTCGGCAGCAGCAACTGGTTCGGCAGCGGCAACCGGCTTGGTAGCGGCGGCAGCTTGTTCAGTTGTCAGGTTGCTCCATGGAAGCGTCTGAGCCAATTTAAAATCGGCGGTCGCTTCCCAGTTGGCGCATTGCGGCAGGTCACTGAGAGACTGGGCTCCAAACTTACGGAGGTACCCCAGTGTCTGCGCCCATGACACCATCGCGTTATTCGATTGTCCGGCAACAGTGCCCATCCTGTAAGACCTTCACTAAATGTCGTTGACTTTGCTCATGATGTCCTTAGCCGTCGCGCCCTGGCTACGCCAGAAAGCAGCTGCGTCGACTCGCTCTTCATGAGAGATTAAGAAACGGCAGTGATCCGCTCCGGTGGCATAACATTGTATCTCGACGCAACCATAGCTTTTTCTTGTCAGGATGCTAAACACAGAAGCAAATAATCCTGCATAAAAAAAGCAAACAACTTTTCCAATATCTCCTAACGTCTTGGCAACGGCTGATTCATAAAGATCGACAAACAGCATGTCGCGTCGGGCTTCACGGAAATCATAATGCCAGGTCCCCCAGCCTTCGATCGTTAACGGCCACCACCAGGTCTCCAGCATCATGCCCATACCCATCTTGTCAAACTCGACTTCAAACTCGGCTTGAGATCGTTTGACAAAGTTCTTCATGTCCTCCATGCCCCACTCGTAGCCTGCCTGATACATGACCCAGGCAGCCCGGTCTCCAACTTCGTCTTCCAGACCACCAAGGATGCCGGTAATGAAGTCCTCGGTAACACGCAGGATCCGCTGGCCGTAAACATTTGTGATAATACCCTGTTCACGCTGGCGAATATAAAACTGATCACTGGTGTAATAATTGTGCTTGTAAGGTTGAGGCCCCGGTGTCATGCGAATGTGATCTCTGATTTTATCATCAGCCTTCTCAGTCTTTATTCGCATTACCGATTTCGTTTCGGGCGTACCCGAAAGCAATTCGACAAATCGGCTGTTCGAGGTGTCGTTTGATGTTGCCGCTTCTGACATGATCTAGTCCAGGGGATTTAAATGAAGGAGGTTATCCAATCCAATCGTGCATCAACCAACGCGGCTGTTGACCAAATGTGGCTCCGTGCGTTCAAAACGGTGCATTGCTGGCTGCGCAATTGCCACGGAGGGGTTCGCCGGAATGGCACGATAGATGTCGACCAAGTCGTTCATGAAATTCGCGGCCGCCGTGGTCGCGGCGAGCTGGTCTGCTCGAGCGATGATGTACTCGTCCAGCACCGACTTCCAGGTGCGGAAGCGGGTTGGCGTCTCGCGAGCGCCAGCCAAGTGGTAGTCGAGACCGTTTTCCGGCTGCAACTCGCGATTCAAAGCGATGCCAAGTGGTTTCACGATCATCAGCGAGCCCATTCGCGAGCCCTCTAAGACGTAGAATACCCCCAACAATGCCATGCTGTTTTCGACCGCTGCCTGACGCATGCGATTGATGGTTTGACGCGTCTCAGGCAGCACACTGAGGGTGTCTTCGTTGAAACCGAGGGCCGTCAAGTCAGCTGAAATCGTAGGCGTCCTGACCATACTCGGAGCGTACAGAGGTTCGTTCAAGCCGGCTAGCTTTGCTTGTTGCTCCAAGCTTCTATGGATCTCCAGCATCTGACGCATCAAGTTGCCATAATCCGCCACACTTATTTTCGCTTGAATGATCGCATGGGATAGCGGAGTGTTCTCGATAGTTTCATGCTGAACTGAGATGGATGCGCGAAGATTTTGAGAGAACATAGTTTCCATCCTAAGGAGTTGTGTACAGGAAATCAGTGAGAAATTCAGTGGTCCAGTCGACCCCAAAGAGATTGCCCAAGAAGCGAGTACCTGGGCTGTGCCTCATATGATGACGCTGGTAATTCAACAGCCGATCCAAAGCGTCTTCACGAGAGAGGTGGATCATGATTGGTAACAGGTTGGAAGCGCAGTAAGTCTCAAAGTAAGCGCGATAACAGCTTTGAATCAGGTTGAAGTCCGCCGTTGATCCGCCACGCAGGAAAAAGTAGTTGCCAACGCTGGCATCAACTGCCCAGGCAGGAGGCGTTTCGGGACTGTTAAAGCGAGAGAACTTTGATCGCAGCGTCGCGCTAAGATCGGCTCCGCGTGTCTGAGCCAAATTCATGAACTGGGTATCGCCCTCCCGCTCGGCGAGTATCGGAGGTTGGTCTCTGATTGCTTGGATATCTATAAACGCCAGACGAGGAGCGCCGCCCACGGCAATCAGCTCCGCGGCGAAGATGGGGGTCGAGTCCGGGTAATTGGGGAAAATCCAAGTATTGAGTATTTCGGTTTTGGCTCCCTTAATCACAACCATGCGGGCCGTCGCCAAGTGCATGCCGGCCGCGTGCAGTTGCCAACTTTCGGCAGTCAGTTCAAAACGACCATTGCCACCGAGCCGCCGGCTGTACGGTTCCGGCACTTGTTGCGAGCGAATCTCCAGGCGGGGATGTGTACTGTCGTTAAATCGCGCCCGAGTGTAATCCGCTAAGTTCACATACGGTGCAACTGGTTTTTCATCACCCTTCACTAGCGACGGGCTGGCAACCCGGCTTGACCGTGACGCCGCAATGCCTGGTGCAATCGGCACCGAGTCGCTCACTTGAATTGTATTCTGCTGAATCACGTTTTCATCCTCAAGGCTGCCGGCTTCTCCCTCGCTGACGCGTCGGGTTTCCAAAAACTCCCCAGCAGCATCATTTCGTTATCGCAGCCACTAGCCGCGTAAACACTGGAGAATAGTCGCCCTTTCTTTCCTCATTCCGCAGTTCTATCGGATCAGCCCATTGCGCATTGCACTGGGTTGCACATGGTGCATGCTGAGGCTGCTGATTAGGCAGTTTGTACCAGCAACTACTGCAGGAGGGGTGCAATCACGACACCCAACTCGCCGTAATCAACACATCTGGCCCGCTCCTTGTTTACTTAATGGGATTGCGGAGTGCAGCTTCTTCCGCAAGTTGCCTGCGCAACCGGCGCAAACCGAATGGTCACGCATGCGGAGGTGCAACCCTGTGCAAGACGCTCATTCCAGGGCTTTGTATCTGCGCCGCTTCGCAGAGTTAACTGAATGTTACTCAGGCTACTTTTACCAGCGGCCACCAAAACGCCTACTTTGCGGCTGAAAGGTGCTGGTGAAATTTTCGCTATATCAGTTCAATTTAGTCACTCGTTTCCGAAATCTCAGCATGGATGATATTCAAGATCCCGAGCTATTGGCAGAGTTTGTCTCTGAGAGCTTGCGCGGATTGCAAGATATCGAGCAAGATCTACTATCGTTGGAATCTGGCGGTGCTAGTGATAACGAGCTCGTGAATCGGATTTTTCGAGCGGTCCATTCAATCAAGGGCACTGGTTCCTACATGGGGCTAGATAACCTGGTTCAAGTTGCGCATCGCGGCGAAACACTGTTGGACGGAATTCGTTCGGGCACGAGGCAGGTAACCTCAGAAGCGGTCGACGCGGTGCTGAACGCGAATGATGCGCTAATGGCCATGCTGCAGACCGATGATTTAGGGCGTGACTTTGACGCGGCTCCCGTGTTGAGCCAATTGGCACAAGTGTTAGGAGAACCTACACCTACAAACGTTGCGGATGCCGTTGACAAACCAGACGTAGAAGCGGCCAATCATAAGGAGTCACAAGCGGTTGCGGAAATTGCACCATCCGCGGCGGAAATCAAAGCCGAGCCAGCAGGCGATTACGCGGAAATGGTCGACCCGGAACTGCTTGCAGAGTTCGTTAGCGAGGCGGTGCAAGGATTGCAGGATGTCGAGCAAGACCTGCTCTCCCTGGAGGGAGCGGACACAATCGACAGCGAACTGGTGAACCGCGTCTTCCGAGCTGTGCATACAATCAAGGGGAATGCCGGCTACATGGGGCTTGATAATCTTGTCCAGGTGGCTCACCGAGCGGAAGCGTTGTTGGACGGTTTGCGCGATGGCACTCGGCAGCCAAGCCCTGAAGTTACCGACGCAGTCTTGGCCGCAATCGACGCGCTCAATGCGATGTTGGCTGAAGCCGACTTAGGCCAGAGCTTCGATGCGAGCACCGCATTGGCAAAATTAGCGCAAGCATTAGGTGAACCCTCCGCTGACCAGGGTGCCGCACGCGCACAGCTCGCCACCTTGGCCGACTGGCAACGGGCGGCTGAGATAAGCGAGGGGCTGTTTCCCGCTTTCGCCTTGAATGTGGAACTGTCGGCGCTACATGAGTTGATCGATTCCAAAGAAGGCTTGCTCGATGGCTTAAATAGTTTAGGCAAGGTGCTGCATGCCTCCGTGCCCGTCGAACAGCTGAACTCAGTCGAAAATGGCCCTTGCACCATTTTCTTTGAGACCGTGCTGGATGCCGACATGTTGAGGTCACACTTTTCGCTCGGCCAAGATCAAGTCATTGCACTCGCCGACGGTCCCCCTGCACATCTGCAAGCGGCGGTCCCAAGCAGTCCGCCAGGCAATACAAAGGGTAATTCGCCAAAAGTTTCCCCCGCCGCGGCAACCAAGGAAGCGGTGCAGAAAAAGCAGGCCGAACCACGTCCGGCTGCCTCTAAGCCAGTGGCAGCCAAGCCGACGCCAGCTGGTGCTGCGAGTGGTGCTGCAAGTAGTGGTGGGGCGGCGGGTGGAAGCAAGGGTGGGTCAGCCCCTGCCGACCAAACGATGCGAGTGCCAGTTCGCATTTTACATGAGTTGCTGGAATGGACCGGCAATATGGTGATGGCGCGAAACCAGTTGATGAACGAATTTAATTTCGCCAGCAGCACGGCCTTTCAGACGCTGTCACAAGCAATATCCGGCGTGCATGAGACGGTGATTCAAACCCGCATGCAAACCACGGGAACTCTATTTGAGCGGTACCGTCGTGTGGTGCGAGATTTGGCGAGGAAATTGGGTAAGGAAGTCTCGTTCCATATTGTTGGAGGTGATCTCGAGCTAGATCGAACGATTCTGGAGAGTTTTGCTGACCCGCTGACTCACCTGGTTCGCAATTGCATGGATCACGCGTTGGAAACACCGCAAGAAAGAGAGGCGGCCGGTAAGAACCGCCAGGGAAACATTTACTTGAAATCTTATATTCAGAGTGGTGAAATCATTCTGGAAGTGCAAGATGACGGGCGGGGAATCCACGCGGAAAAGGTTTGTGAAAAAGCGATTGAGAAGGGTGTCATTACCGCCGAGTACGCGGCTGGGCTGAGTGAGAATGAAAAAGTCATGCTGATCTTCGCGGCTGGCTTTTCGACAAAAGATCAAGCTTCGGATGTTTCCGGCCGGGGAGTCGGGATGGATGTTGTGAAGAACAACATCGAAAGCGTTGGAGGGGCGTTGGAGGTTCGCACAAAAGTGGGTGAGGGTGCGACATTTGCCGCCCGCCTACCGTTAGCCAAGGCTTTAGTATCGTCATCGCTTACGGCGGCTCTGATCATCGAGATCGACAAGGAGCGGTTCGCAATTCCTGAGACGGCGATCAGCGAGATCATTCGCTACGATGATCACACACGAGGTCGCATGCATCGCGTCGACGGTCGTGATGTCTATCAACTGCGTGATCAATTGGTAGCTCTAGTCGATCTCCGTGACGCTTTGGCAATCGACAAAGATGAGTCAAGCTTGAGTCGAGAAGATAACCCAGAGGCTTGCCTGGTCATTATTCAGTATCGGACTCATCTATTTGGTTGCATTGTCGATCAAGTTATGGGAATGCAAGAAATCATTGTTCGCAGCACACCCAGGCTGCTGGAAGGCTGCACGGTCTTCTCGGGCCATACCGTCCTGGGGGATGGTCGAGTGGCATTGATCCTAGACAGCAATGGCATCGTTAACAAATTGAACTTGGAATTCGGTGAAAAGAAGAAACCAGCCCGACAACGTGAAAACAAGGAACGATGGGATGGCAAACAAGAGTCGGCCACGCAGAAGATGCTGTTGTTCAATTATGCGGAGAAGGAATACTTCGCAATCCCGCTGGAGCTGGTCGCGCTGATTGAGCGCCTCGACACCCGTGACATCAAAGTCGTTGGCGACAATGAATTCTGTCAATTCAAAAACGAAACTGTTTCTGTCATGCGACTGGACAAATTCTTGCCAATCTCCCCCTTGTCGCCCGAGCATCGCGAATATTGCTTGATCCGCCCGGCGGCGGTTGAATATCCGATTGGCTTGATCACGGGCACCGATGTCTCCGTATTGCAAGTTGCCGAGACTTTCGAGACGCGATTGGATGATGGCAATGGAGTTGTCGGCACATTTACTCATCAAGACAAATTGGTGATGTTGTTAGATCTGTTTAGCATCTTTGAGAAACATGCGCCCGACAAACTAAAAGCCGAAGAATCAGCGACAGATAATGCAAAGATTTTAGTTGCCGAGGACAGTTTGTTTTTCCGCAAGCTAATCTCTCAATATATGTCACGGCCCGAATGGGATATCGAGATTGTCAATGATGGCCTGGAGGCTTGGGAGCGGCTGCAGCAGGAGCCAACGCGGTTCAACCTGGTAATCTCAGACATCAACATGCCGCGCATGGATGGCTTTGAATTGGCGTCAAGGATACGAGATGACCGCCGCTTTGATCGGCTACCACTGGTCGCCTTGACCACCATGTCTGACGACCATTTTCGACAAAAGGGGTTGGAATTGGGCTTCGATCGGTACGTCATCAAAATTGATAAACGAGAAGTTCGCGGCACGGTAGCGGAATGTTTGAAGATTCGACGCTGAGAACCTATTCGCAAACCTTTGAGCGCCGCGGTCAGCGGGTAAACGGTTTGCGGAAATCGAATAGGTAAGAAATTCGCGACTGAGATTTGGGGTCACATCGGGGGCAGGAATAATGCAACTTTCCACATTTGTAATTGACGGTGAGACGTTCGGGGTACCAACGCTGTTGGTAGAGGAACTGTTTCGCCCATTGCCGGTCACCGTGGTGCCAACGGCCGATCCGCGAATTGAGGGGCTGGTTAACATTCGCGGACGCACTGCAGTGGTGTTGAACATGCGTCTTTGCCTGCGGTTGCCCCCACCGATCGAACCTGTGCTCAATGAAATGATTCTGCTTGAAACGGTCACGGGACTGGTGGAAGAGGCTCAACAGCTGGGATTGACGGCCTTCGATGAACCGATCGTCTTGCAGGTGGATTCGACAAAGTCCATTCATTTGTTTGACCCCGCAACATTGCACGCGGCGCCAGCTCATGTGTCACAACAGTTCGTCGAGGGTGTCGCCCAGATTGACGGAAAAACAGTGACCGTGATCTCACCGAAAAAACTTATTGACTCGATTCTGAAAGCACAACTGGGGGAAACCGAATGAGTACGCAAGTCGCACCAAACCGCTTTAGCATCTTCAGCTCGCTGATCACCAATGATCACCGCGAATTTTATGAGAAGATCACCAACGAGCTGATCGGCGTCGCGCCCATCTGCAATCAAGGTAAATCGACGGCTGCGGAGATCAGCGAAACGGTCACCGAGCAGGAGCAGATCACCGATTTGATGGCTCGCGTGGAGACGTTCGCCGCCGAGCTTTACTCGGGCACTAAGAATCTGTTTGATCAATTCTATCAGGCAAAAGAAGACTTTTGCCGCTCGATTTATTGCACAACCGCCTACATCAAAGTCAATTTGATTGACCGCACGTTGCTGGAACGCACTTGTGATGTCCGCTGGTGGGCAATGGAAACGGTGTTCGTGCGGTGTTTGGAGCAGATACAGAAGTCAAGCCGCAGTCTCGATAAATTGCTGGTCGAATCGAACGAGTACTTGGACGCTTCGCGAGCCGCGTTTGAGGTGCCCACGCTGGAAACCAACTGGACGATGCGGGATATCAGTGCCTACGTGGATGAAGTCCGCGGGTATCTGGGGCGCAAGCTCGATTTAATGTTTGACCGGGGTGTGTTTAACGATTTCAACGAGCGTGTGGAGACGTTGATCGAGCAACTGGGCAAGGGCAAGAGCCAAGAGGCCACGATCAAAATTCTCACCAAGGTGGTCAAGAGTTTGGCCGATGTGCATGCACAAGCCGATCACGCTTGCCGCCGTTTGGAAGACATCCGCAGTTCTTACACGCTTTACAAAGACTTGGTGATCACCACCCGTAACGGAATCGTGGTGGCAAACGCGAATCCAGAGACGCGAGCGAAGGTGTTGGGACGCTCGATTGCTGCGGAGAAATGGTTCAACGCGGCCAAGGAGACAAACGACGGCAGTGATTTTGCGATTGAACAGACTTCACAATCGGCAATCGCGCCGGCACATAGTTTGGTGTTCAGCACGCAGTTGCGAAAAGATGGCAATGTCGGTGAAGCCCCGATCGGCGTGATGGGAGCATTCTTTGATCTGGAGGAAGAAGGTCGAATCATCCTCGAAGACTACATGCCGCAGACCAATCATGGATCGGCGCGTGAGGGGTGGTATTCATTCTTCACCGACTGCGACGGTATCATCGTGGGGTCGAGTGACCCGGAGATTATCGCCACCGGGACCTTCGCCCACCTACCCCGCTCGCACCGTGGCCTCAAGGCTGGTGAAACGGCCAGCGGCTACGGTGTTTTCGAGGGTACGCATTCGGCAATCTTCTCCGCCCAGTCGGATGGGTACCTCGATTTTGAGGGCTTGGGATGGGGCTCCCACCTGGTGATCCCCACCGACGACATCTTTACCAGTGATGCCGACTTTGATGGAGCGGGGATCAGCGCCAACGAGTTGATGCGATCACGCTTGATCCCGGAGATCAATAAGAAGACTTACGTTAAAGTCCAAGAAGATAAGCAATCCATCAAATTGATTTCGCTCAACGGAATCGTGTTTGCTTCGAAACTAGGCAAACGGGGAGCGGCCTTGGCTCCCGTGTTTGATCAGATCACTGAAACGGGCGATTTCGCCACCACAAAGATGGAGGAATTGCTCAGGGAAATGGCCTCGGGTGAGCTGCTGTTGAACCTGAAAACGCTGGAGACTTTTTCCAAACAGGCAATCGATTTGATTGACCGCAACTTGTTTGAGCGTTCGGCCGCAATTCGTTGGTGGTCGACTGATCAATATTTATGGAATGCGTTACAGGATCCGAGTGAGGAGAACCTGACGGCCGCTTCCCAGCGATTGCGAGATATCAACAGTAGCTACTCCATGTACCGAAATCTGGTGCTGTCAGATCGGATGGGGAGAATCGTTACCGCGTCAACTCCCGAATTGATTCCTGACTTCCAGGGTGTGCGAGTGGCCGACCATTCATGGTTTGTGCGAGCCATGCGAACCAAAGACTCGACGGAATATTCGGTGCAAGACGTTGGTGAGACTGAACTGGAGCGAGGGGCCCGTAGATCGTTGATTTATTCAGGGGCTGTGCGTCGCGATGGAGCCCGTGCGGGCGAGTGCGTCGGTGTGCTCGGCAGTCTGTTCGACTGGGTGACGGAGTCGGGAAAGATTCTTCGCACGTGTTTGCCAAAGAACCGTAACGGAAAGCGGATTGAAGGCTGTGTGGCTTTCTACACCAACTCCGAAGGGGAAGTGATCGAGTCGACTGACGAGTCTTTGATTCCGCTGTCGATCACTCCGGAGTTACCCGAGTTGCATCGCGACTTGGCAATCGGCCAATCGGTTTCGGGTGTGCTCCGCATGAACGACGAGATCTACATCATCGGTTCGTCCCGCAGCAAAGGGTATCGAGAATATAAAGGGCTGGGATGGTCGGCACACATTCTAAGGCCGCTGTTTCAGTTCGAGTAGAGAGAGTTACTAACAGATATTTTACGTCCTAGGGAGAATTATCATGAGTGATACAAAGATTTGTTGCAATCCAAAAGGCCCAATCATTATTGAAGGTGACGTGGAAATCACCGACAAATATGGTCGTCCATTAGCCAAGGAAAAACGCAAGAAGATGCACGTGATGTGCGGCTGCGGGCGATCCCTGACAAAACCATTTTGCGATGGGGCGCACAACCAAGATGGTGACGATGACGACGATGATGGTCTGGACGACATCTAGACAATCCTTCGATTCGAAATCCTTCGACTCGACAAACAATTTTCAAATTACCACCGTTTTTGCATTCCCATTACTGATTAAGCGCGAGCGCGCCCCCCATGAATAATCTCGAAGTATCGACCGCAGAATTAGCGGCAGAGCCCAACTCGCGTCGACTCGTTCCCGAGGCCACGATTAAGGCCTTGCGAGACTGGCGCGATCGATTTAACGACGATATCGAAAAGGTAATTCCCGCCGGTGATGTCGATCGGCTGGACCAAGAACTTCGGCAAGCTTTCCGGCAAGCTTCCCACCTGGGTTTCCCGCGGGCTGCAAAACTGGCCGCCGCGCTGGCAACCGCCATTCATGGTGCTCCCAGGGATGCGGGTGTCAGCCTGAAAGGTAGTTGGTGTGATGGCTTGCGAACACTGGTGCAATTGCTGGCTTCACCGCACACAACGCATGCCTTGCAGGTCGATACGTTGCTCAGCCATCTTGCCATTGAAATGCCGAGCGAAACATATAACTGGAGTGCTTTGGTGGACGAAACAAGTCCCGCCTTTCCGCAACCGACGTTAAACCGCAACCAGGCCGAAGAGCCGGAGCAAACGCATCAAGACACCGTCATCTATCGCAACGCACAACTCGACGCATTGGCTCGTTGCACGGCGGAAGAATCGTGGACGGTCGCCCAAATCGCGGCAGCGGCAGAGGATTTGGCGCTCAGTCCCGAACGCGTGCGACCTGCCCATCGCTTAATGTCCGTGCTGCACAATCATCGTTTTTTTCAAGAAGTAGATCGACTTTGCCTCGCCGGTTTGGTGGCAGGTGGAAATCAATTGATGGTTGTGGACTCCGTGGTTAGCTCCCGTGTCCGCGATTTGGGAATTGGTAATCCCATGCGCCGCGGTTACGCCTGCTTCGTCGATCCCCAGGGATCGCTCGCGAAAATGCAGCCTGGAGTGTTGCGAGTCTTCGGTGATTCGACTCAGGTACTCGATTCATTTGCACGGCAGGGACGTCCAGCCCAACGATCCATTGCATACGTAGCCGATAGCGGAATGCGAAGTGGATTCTGTCTCGCGGTAGGACGCGCCGAAACCATCCAGGGCTTCGTGTTCATGAACTCGATCAACCCCGAACAATTCGCCACGGTTACCCAAGATTATTCACCGCTGATTTCTTTAATCGGACTGCTCGGCACCATTGCCTTTGATGCTGCCGGATTCCATGGAAACCGGGTCGACCTTCCAGAATCCATTCCCACGCATTCTATCCAGTACGAACCGCAAGAATTGGCTCGACAACTCCAGGCTTACCTGCTTAACCAAACAGGCTTCGAACGGGCGGTTCGCTGTGAGACTCTCGACAACACCGACTTCCTCTACTTGCCGGCAACCATCGTTCGTGCGGCGGGTGAATTAATTGCCCGCACCACTGCGACGCAAGAAGAAACCGTTGTCAAAGTGCAAGTGCTCGAGGCCGAGAGCCGCGTGCAGATTTCGATCCAACCGCGCGTGCCCGATAGCGGGATTGTGCCTTCCGAATGGCTAGAACGCTGTTGCAGCGAATTGAAACACCAGTTTCAAGCGGAAGCACTCGAAATTACTTTGGTGGAAGGCAAGTTCCTACTAAGCTTTCCATTTGAACCCATCCTAGACGCGACAAACCACCTACCTTACAGCATCGTCTATTAAGAACTTAGCAAAACGCGCAAGGGGCTCACTTGGCGGGTCACAGACAGCGGGAATCCGCATTACTGCGGTTTTCCCAGCAGTCACCTTGAACAGTGCCTCAATACCAATAAAGGCGAGCGTAATCGCGCACCCGGAGAGGGATTTCATTAAAAAACATGGGGTGATTCCCCGGTCTTTTTAGGAAGAGTGGCAAGGTATGACGAATCTATCACCCATGTGATGCTTTTGCGGGGATAGTTTCCAACTTTTACCGTCTAAGCAGGCCTTATGACTCGATAGAAGTCTAAAGAGAGGGGCACCTTGCAACGCTTTTTGAACAATAGACCGGAATGCAAATGATGATTCCATCATCAGAGCCAGCTGTTTCAAACGTTGATGGCAACACGGCCCAAGCAACCTGGGGAGTAAAGCCACCGGGTTGCGAGTCGGCCGCAAAAGCAGCTGAGCAATTTGAGAGTCGACAACAGACGATTACGAAACTGAATGAAGCATTGACTCGGCAACTAGTGAAACAACTAACGGCAATTGCTTCGACGACGGGCCTTTGCCGGGAGATCATCACCAACGAATCCGACCAGGTTACGACTTCACGAACAACATTATCCCGCCTACTAGAGTCCCTGGAATCGCTATCAGGAGCGATGATAGACACCACCCGACGCGTCCGTGATTTGGCTGCGGATCACCAGCCGGGCCGGCGGGTCGTTTGCTTAACAACCATTTGGGCAGAAATTATTTTAGTCGCTAGCGCGCGGTTGAAGTCGGCCGGCAAGCAGTATCAGGCTCAGCTTTCCGATTCCGCCGGAGAAGCTCGCGTGGACGTCGTTGAGTTAACACAAGTTTTCCTGCGAGGCACCACCGCCGCATTGGCCGCGCTGCCTGCGCAAGCTGCAATACATTTTATTGGCCATCGCTTTCCTGATCGATATGCGATGCTGATTTCGGATGCATCTGGCTTGCAGTTCCAAGCGAGTGAAGTGCGAGCTTGGTTAGATGATTCCTATGCTGAAACACCCGCCGTTGCGAGTGATTTAGCAAGGCAAGGTTTTGTGACGCCGCGACCTCCAGTGAGATCTCGGGAATTTCCATGTTTTGTTATTTGGGTACCATTGGTGTGAGCTTCCAACGAGTTTCTTAGAAAGTGACATTGGTGTCATGGGGGGAGCGTAAGTTCGGGGGCTGCTAAATCGGGGCATCGATTATGGGCATGACTGTAGTTTACATTGTTGAGGATGATGAAAGCATTCGTAATTCCATTGCCGAAGTTGTTCGGTATTGCAATTACGAAGTCCGTTGTTTCGAGACACTGGAGGCATTTTATGGAACTTGCGACGGAGCAATTTCTGGAGTCTTATTATTAGGTTTTTACTTGAGTGACCACCGAGGCCTTGCCGCGTTGGCCGATGTAAAACAGGACTATCCAAATCTAGTTGTGATGATGCTAAGCGTGGAGAACAACACTGCGAAAGTTGTTGAAGCCATGCGGCTAGGGGCTCGCAACGTTTTGGAGATGCCGTTCACATTTAACAACCTGCAGTCAGCACTTGAGGACGCAGTCGCGCATCTCGGTCAAATGCGGGAAAACCATTCTTGCGCGCTGCCTGCGGAAGTATCTTCGCTGTTAACCGACGAGGAAACCAAAATCTTGGTCGGTCTCTCCGAAGGGTTAACCGTAAAGCAAGTAGCCGCTCGGTTAGACATCAGTCTGCGGACGGTTCACTACCGCAAGAAGTCAATTTTCGATAAGCTGGGCGTAATCAATCGCACCGAAGCAATGCTTAAGCTTCGAGGCGTCGGCTCTCGTACCCGGGGGCAGGGTCAAATGGGCCACATCCAGCCACCCACGACTTAGGCGTTAAGCCAGGGAACGGGGCAAGAGTGCTTTTCGACAGATCAGCACTCTAAGATCACAAACA
>CAZHTX010000110.1:0-13720 GCA_964535475.1 uncultured Pirellulaceae bacterium | reverse complement strand
AATCCGGTGTACGACAAAGAAATTCACAGCGAGATTTTCAGCCAAGGGACTTTAATGCTGCGGCTGGTGATTCAGATCAGCATGCTGCTGGCGATCCCGCTGATGTCGGTGCTGTTGTTCGCCCGGCCGCAATGGTGCATGTGGTATTTGGTCTACGTGGTCGTCTTCAATATTCTCGTTGGCCCAGTCTTTTCGGCGGGCAGCATCACCAGCGAACGAGAGCGGCAGACCCTGGACTTGCTGCTGACGACAACCATCACGCCGGCGCAAATCTTGTGGGGAAAATTGATCGTCGGCTTGCGAGTCTCGACAGTCTTGACCAGCTTTCTGCTGTGGCCTTTATTTCTGTCCACGATCATGGTGCCGCAGTACTACAGCAATTTGCTGAGCGTATTGATGATTTACCTCATCGTGCTGATGGCCTGCCTGACCAACTCGGTGGTCGCCCAATTCTGCAGCAGCATTTGCCGCAAGACATCGATCAGCCTGATGGTTACCTACATGAGCTTGTTGGCACTGTACGCCGTGCCAGCAGCAATCACGATGCTGTTGAATATTCTCGAATTTGATCAAGGAATCATCGACAAAGCAGGTTGGCTGGGCATTACCAGCCCCTTCGCGGCAGGCTTTGCCCTCCCGCTCGATGCCGAACTTTCGCTCGATGGCTTTACAGTGGTCAACCCGGGTAGGTGGGAACTGGTGGCAGCTTACTTTGTCACTTCTGGCCTGCTGGTGGCACTGATGATGTTCATCATGGATCGGCGGTTAACTTATCGCTCAGGTTCCGACGCATAATTTTCAAAGCCTCTGTAAATGTTGCACATCCCTTGCCAGCCGGACCCTTCCAGTCAGCCACCAACGTGAAACAAAAAAACGTAAAAAACGCCGCAATTTTTCACTTGCGGGAACAAAAAGCTGCACGCTCGGCTCCGTTTGGCACACCACTCGCTAAGTAGTTATCTTCAGTGAGACACAAGAAACAAGCGAAAGCCGGGATCGGGCGGTGGCTCGAGATGTTAACCCCAGTGACTTTCAGTTTCTCCGTCGAGCGAGCACGAGGAAATTCGAGTAACACAAGGAATCTCGAGTAACGCAAGGAACGGCGCACGCTTTTCGCAAGCTGTTTTCCCTGGAACAGCGAGCAAACAACGAAAGAGCCCGGCTGGACATTCGTGACCAGCCGGGCTCTCGTCGTATTCAGATGCAGCCGCCCGTCCAAATTCGGCGGCTAAGGTAAACGCTAGATCAAATCTTGCTTGCGTTTTTTCCGTCGTTGTTTGGAACAAGCTTGGCACACGCCTTGGATAATCAGGCGGTGATTGGCGACTCGGAAATTGTTGTCCGCAGCAACTTCGTCGCGAAGCTTTAAGAGTGCTTCGCTTTGAAACTCGAACAACCCCCGGCACTTGGTACAGTACAAGTGATCATGCTGGGGATAGCCATAATCATGCTCAAACACGGTGCGGCCGTCGAGTTGGAAGCTGCGTAACAACCCCGCGTCGACGAATTCTTTTAAGGTCCGATAAACGGTCGGCCGGCTGACGTAGTTAGGCTCACCCTTCCGCGGCAATTGCTCGATCAGCGCATCGGCATCAAAGTGCTCGTGCGTGCTGAAGACTTGTTGCACGAGGAAACGACGTTGCTCCGTTTGCCGCAAGCCACGACTTTGCAAGTATTCCTCGAAGCGCTTTTCGGGCGACAACGATACAGGCACTCGCGGTAATGGGGCATCCGCCGCTTCCACAACAACTTGATCCACTCTGAGCTCGCTCGAAGGTACGCTGAAAACAACACCCTGATTATAACTGCCGATTGCTACGGGGTGTTAACTTGGATGCATTCGCCGGGCCGAATTGCCGCAGGCGGGCGACCGGCTACCCCATTGCGTCGAACATTCGCCCGAGGGCGACATCCATTTTCTCAGGCGTATCGTAATTGCCACTGGCGATCTGACGGCGAATATCGGCGATTTTGTCCAATCGCATATCGCCCCCCACCGTGGACGGCGCGGTCGTAGGCGCAGTCGACGAGGCGGCGGCCGGCGCGGCGACATCTCCGGCAGCGCGAGCTTGGGGCGAGATGTCGAGTTGGTCAACGGGACTCGCCGACGGTTTAGCGGGACCACCTGCCCCCCCAGCCTGCGTCATTCGCGACGGCTGTTGAGCGGCTTGGGTCGGATTTAATCGAAATGGACCGATGACTTGCATCGCGGATTGCTCCAATGCATCTAGGAAAGCAGCCCAGCACCTCCGTGGCGCGGCTGCAACGGCGCGGTTAGGCAAAACCCGGATGAGCGTTCCCATCCCTGAGACCCAAAAGAGTCCCCCGGGAAAACTCACCAGCTTCGACGATTCGGGCGCCGCATTCCGTGTCCGAGAATGTGCAATCCGTAGCAGATAAGAGACAATAGCAAGCGCGAACTTTTTTGGTGTCGAAACCAGAATCAAGTATCGGCCTCCACCACCCTCGGCCTGCAGCAATTCCCTCGTCTCCACACTCCTCCAGATCAAAACATTCGCGTCTCTGTCTGACCCTAGCAGATCTCCCGGTCGGAGCGGTAGGTGAATTGAGTTTTTCTGAGAAAAAAACCGGATAAATGCTCTCCCCGGCAGAACCGGCACAACCTACCCCAGAAAACCTCGGCCGATTTTTTTAAACCTCCCATCTTACCCTGTCGTCACATTTTACGTGCTACGTTTTGATGGCATGATCTGCCAAGTCACGCACACCAGACACCGCTACGGGGAACTGCTCAGATGACGAAGACCACGGAAACCAACGCTCCGGCCGAAATGATCGTCACCATGGACCGTCGCCGCGAGGAACGCCGCGAAAACAGCTCCGAGGAATCGACCCAGACCGCTGCTCCCGTGCGTCGCAAAGCCCAGCGACGTCGGCAAATCGATCCCACAACTTGCGAGCGTGACTACTCGAACGACGAGATCGAGTTCATGCAGGCGATGGACACCTACAAGCGAACGGCTGGGCGAATGTTTCCCACCTGCAGCGAAATTCTCGAAGTGTTGCGGTCGATGGGCTACGTCCGCCTCAACGAAGAACAACAAGCATTACTGTTCGGCGATATCGACGCGGATTTCAACGGGGCCGATGCCTACTTGGCCGACTCCGACGAGGAAGAGGACGACTTCGACACGGTCGACAGCGAACTCTAGTCGGGACGCCCCTCAGACAGAACCGACGACAAACAGCCGACATTAGGAACAGCCGACGAGGAACCACTCGGGCTGAGGGGCCAGGGGGCACCGGCCAGCCGCTCGCGGAACTGACAACAGACCGCCGGCGGTTGGCTTCTGGCCTCTCAACCTGGCTAAGCTTCCTTCCGCTGGAATTTCGAGGGCCGAAATTCACAGTGATATGGTTCAATTTAGCGGCGCTAGCGAGCGTCAAATTGTTGGCGAAGCGAGGCTTGCAACTCGGCTAACTGCTGCTGGCTCAACTGCTCGAGCTCCTCGCCCGACATCACCGGCAGCCCCAGCAGTTCCTGCAACAATTGAATTTGGCCTTCCGCCTTACCTTCTTTTTTGGCGATTCTCTCGATCGAAGTTACGTAGGGCATGTTTTTCTCCATTTCGATTTGTTGCACCGCGTGCCTAAATTGTAACTCGAAATCTTCGGGCAAGTCCAACACCCAGTCGATGAACCGAAACAGACTTCGGACTTGCTCAGCCGGCCATTGCTTTTCATAAAGGCTGCGAGCCAACTCAATTTTGAAGCGGAAGCGGGTGTCAGGAGAGCCAGCCGAGCTTTGCGCTTGCAAGTGTGCGGCAATAACGGTGGCAAACGGATTTGAGGACTGTTTGAGGCTTTCAATCCTGGCGGCGAAGTCCTGCAGCTTCACGACCGGGTATGAAAAGCGAAGTTGACAACCAAGCGTATCAACTTCCAAAGTATCCGGTCTCCAAGAATTGGAACTATCACCTAAAATACCAATACAGACGACCGGTTCCTGGAAGCGGTCCAAGATACGGTAGTAACAAGTAAAAATCCGCTCAGCGAAATCGGCTTGCCGGCTTACCTGAACTTCCGTGTGGATTAGAAACCAGGTTGGTTGATCATTACCGCTAAATTTAGCACGAAACAATTTGTCGGCAACTCGCCCCGCAGTCAGACTCTTTGGAAACAAATGAGGCAATTCTTGTTCATGGTTTTCGATTGGGCTTTCCCAGTCGATTCCATCGTGAACGTTGGGCAAACAAAGCTCGAGAAACCCCTTGAGGTACGTGTCCAGAATTTCCTTCCAAGGAATATCGTATTCGGTCATTTGTCACCGCACCCTGTTATTTGTTTGTTCAGTGTCATCCTTTTTCAGCGGCTTCATTTCCACTGCGTAGGCCTCAACTTCGAAGGGATTGTCACGATAATAGTGGCGTCCCCGCAGCGGTTGGTAAAGAGAGGCCAACAGATATGCTGGCCCCATCAGCACTCCCCAACGCTCGAACTGGGCGACGTGGACACGTTCGTGCCGACGGGTGCGTTCTAATTGACGCCGATTCTGGCCCAACACCGTGTGGCCCAGCGTCATGGCTGCCGCGCGAACCGGCAAACGCACCAGCAGCCAAGCCACTCCCGGGCCTTGGATTTCTAACACACCAGCAACTAACCGCACTTGCCCTCGCAGGGCCAGCCCGATGGCCAACCCCAACAACGTGTAGGGGCTGGCCCAAGCATAAGCGAGGCAACGAATCCAGATCATGGCAAATCTCTCCGCTCGTTCCTAAGTAATCATTTTGCCAGCCGCTTTCGCGACTGAAACTCCGCCTGAGCGGATCGGGTAAGATCAACGGAAGCAATAGTAAACTTTTCCTCGCGAACACGGATCAACGGAGAAGCATACGATGGGCAGACTGTGTTGGGCACCTCTGCTGATTGGAGCAGTTTGGCTGCCGTGTGATCTGGGGGTTGCCCAATCACCCGTGGAGTTTATCCCCAGTCGAGCGCCGCTGGTGTTTGCCTTGGATGATCCGGTGGGCTTGCTAACAACCGCCGAGTCCCTGCCTGTCGATCGCTTACGGGACGAAGTCCCAGCGGTTCGGCTGGCCATGCTGGCTCCCCAGCTATTAGCCGCGCGGGGCGGCTTGATGTGGGCCGAGGGACAACTGGGGGTTGGCTGGCGGGAAATGCTGGAAGTAGCCGCCGGGGATGGTTTGGTGCTGGCCGTGGAACGCGAGAACTCGCTCGTGCTGGTCACCCGCTCGCCACAACCACAGCGTTTGCCAGGACTCGTGCGCGCTGTGGCTCAATTGGTTGCAGGACAAAAAGTTGGTCGCGACGCGCCCGCCCCGCAGCCGAGCGGCAGCTATCGTGGAGTCGACGCCTATCAAGTTGGCGAACTCGTGCTCGCCACGGCCGGCGATTCCCTGCTGCTGGCTTCCAACGCGGAACTAGCCAAAGCAACCATTGACCGCTTGCTCGACGGCGGAGAGCCCGGCGCTTGGCGAAACCTACCTGCCGCCGAACTAGCCAGCGTGCGAATGCTATTGAGACACGCGGCAATACCCATGATCGAGGACTTGATCGACCAAGCCTCGAAGCCCAATCCAGATTTTGGACAGGAGTTATTGTTTGGCGGCGTGCTAGCTTCGCTGGCGAGCGAGGGGGAAACCACAGCGGTTCTGCAACTGGCTGACACGGGACTCTCGATGAATTGGTCAACGCTGCGGCAACCGGCCGGCGACCAAGTTGACTCGCCCGCTGCCACAGATACTAGCGATGCCCTCGCAGCCCTGGCCACCGACCTGCCAGCCAGCACAAGAATCCGTTCACTTATCAACGGATTCGCCGATTTACCCGCCGACAACAACGACTCCCCATCGCCGGCTCTGCAATTGCCAACGCTTCCCGCGGGCGCGATCGCGCAATTATCATTTGACCGTGACTTGGCGATGCTCTGGGCGGAAAAAGATTTGCTGCTCAGCGAACAAGCGGCAGCCGAACTGGATGTCGCCGACAGCCAACTCTCGACGGCATTTGGTGGTTTTGATTTTGGCGATGAAGTCTTGGGAGCGATCAACCCCACGTTGCGCTTGATCGTGCTGCCCGCCGCCAACGCACAGTCAAAACCGCCGGTGTTGCCCGAAGCGGTGTTGCTGGGGAGTCTGCGAGTCGATAATCCCGCGCAAGTGGCTCGGCGGTTTCGCATCGCCTGGCAAACCGTGATTGGGATCTTAAACGTAGAAAGAGGCGGCAATGGCCAGCCCCAATTAGAGCTGGAAACTCAAAACCAAAACGGCCTCAAAATGATGACGGGACGTTACAGCCTCGCGGACGCCGAAGAACTGAACGCCGATGCGGTGGATCTCTACGCCAGCCTCGCGCCCACGATCGCAACGTCCGCCAATCGCCTCGTCATCGCGACCTCCGACAGCTTGGCGAAAAAAGCGATTCAAGCGGACTCACTACAACCGCAAACGGGTGAAGGTGGCATTCTTTCACTGGCTCTCGATGGTTCGGCGCTGGCCGAACTGTTGACTCTCAATCGCCCCGCCCTGCTTGCCCAAAACATGCTCGAAAAGGGAAACCCCAAAGAGCTGGCGGAACGGGAAATCGATACGCTGATTGAGGCCGCCAGATTCCTAAAATTAGCCGCGGTGCGGGCTGTCATGCAACCGCAAGGTTTCCGAGCAGTCGCCTCGCTGCGTTGGGATCAAGCGGAACCCGAAGCGGGAAATCTGCAATCACCAGCGGCAAGCAAGGAGTGACGGATGATGAATCGCGAGGGGAATGAAGCACTGCTGGAAACGGCTTGGCAACCCTTCCAGCCGACCTCCGAGAAACCGTTTGATCATCGTCTCGCCGGGCATTTGCTCCGCCGCGCCACTTTTGGAGGCGCCACCGGGGAGATTGACTCGCTCGTTTCACTTGGCCCGGCCAAGGCTGTCGAGCAGCTGCTGCAACCAACAGACGCCACGGCTTTCGCCGACGAAGCAGACGCCATGATCCGCACGAGCCTCGTGCTGGGCGACTCCGTCAACCTCATCGATTGGTGGCTGTATCGCCTGCTGACCGATCCGCATGGCGTTCGCGAAAAGGCAACTTTCCTCTGGCACGGTCACTTTTGCACCAGCCGTGACAAGGTCCCCGATGCACAGTTGTTACTATCTCAAAATAACACCCTGAGAGAACACTCGCTGGGCCCCTTTGCGGAGCTGGTAAAAGCCGTTTCCAGGGACGCGGCGATGCTGATCTATTTGGATAGCACTCAGAATCGCAAAAACCGTCCCAACGAAAACTACGCTCGCGAACTGCTGGAATTATTCTGCCTGGGGCTGGGCAATTACACCGAACAAGATATCAAAGAACTGGCTCGCTGCTTTACCGGCTGGGAAGTGCGACGCCGCCGGTTTCGCATCAGCCGTTCCGATCACGACTTCGGGACCAAAAACATCTTGGGGACGAGCGGCGCATTCGATGGTGATCAAGCCATTGATGTCATCCTCCAGCAACCTGCGGTAGCTCGTTTCGTTGCCGCCAAGCTCGTTCGCTTTTATGTCACCGACGACGAACTGCCGCCAGCGGTCATTCAACAACTGGCTGATGTCCTGGTGTCCGCCAATTGGCGAATCGACGAGGTGCTCAAAACCATCTTTACCAGTCGTTTGTTTTATTCCCCGCTCAGCATCGGCAGAAAAATCGCCGGCCCGCTGGAATGGACGCTCCATTGGCTAAACCTACTGGAAACCCGCGGCTCGTATGATCGCTTGCGGAATGCGTTAGAGACGATGGGGCAAGTGCCGCTGGAACCCCCAAACGTCAAAGGTTGGCCGGCAGGTTCCAGTTGGATCGATCCGTCCAGAATGGCCGCGCGAGTCAACTGGTGCCTGCAGTTGGCTCAACAGCAACTTGCGCCTCAAGGGGGACTCGATCCTTGGCTTGCGCGGCAAGGCCTAGACGATGCCACGAACATCTCCGCATGGGTTACCAAATATCTGCTCGCAATACCGCTGGCACCCTCGCGAGCCGAATTGCTACAAACGCAACTCGGCAAACAAAAACAGCCTGCCGATCAATTCCGCCTAGCACTGAAAATTGCCAGCGTGATGCCGGAAGCTCACGTCTGCTAACAGCGACTCTTCACGCAAACAAACATGAGAATCACGATGCAGCCAATCAATCGGCGACGTTTCATCCGCTGCTCGTCCGCCGGGGCAGTCGCGGCGGTCGGTGTCGGACACGCGGTCAGCCCCTGGTGGACCAATGCGGCGCTCGCGGCCACCAATCAACAGAAAGATCCTGAACGCACGCTGGTCGTTGTGCAGTTATCAGGCGGCAATGATGGGCTCAACACCATCATACCCTTCGCAGACGAAGCATATCATGAGAATCGCCTGACCTTGTCTTATAACAAAGACAACGTATTGCGAATCAACAACGAGCTTGGTTGGCACC
Organism: uncultured Pirellulaceae bacterium; assembly: GCA_964535475.1. Lineage (GTDB taxonomy): Bacteria > Planctomycetota > Planctomycetia > Pirellulales > Pirellulaceae > Laterigemmans. The sequence goes on along the minus strand of CAZHTX010000110.1, from coordinate 5,314 downwards.
CATCGGCACGCGGGTTGGCAGATTTGTTGGACAACGGCAGGTTGGCTGTGATTCAAGGTGTGGGATATCCCAACCCCAATCGCTCCCATTTTGAATCGATGGACCTGTGGCACACGGCGCACGCCGACAGCCGCGCCACGGGCTGGCTGGGACGCTTTGCCGACGCGAGTTCACACGGCGAACAAGGCAAACACGGCGAACAAGGCTCGCCGCGATCTGTCCACGTCGGCAGTGGTGTCCGCCCGCTAGCCCTGCAAGCCCGCAATTCGATTGCCTGGACAGTCCGTGATCTCGATCAATTTCGCCTCCGAGCTGACGCCCAGGGGCGCGACATCGTCGAGCAAATGGCCGCCACGACCGCGCAGGACAACGATTTTTCGCGACTGATTGCCAACAATCTGCGAGCCGCTTTGCGAGCCGACGAGCAACTGGCAAACACGCTGCGACAAAGCTCGGACGCCAGTTACCGGGGAGACGCCCTGGGGAACGATCTCCGCCAAGTCGCCGCCATGATCCGCGCCGGCCTGCCCGCTCGCGTCTATTACGTAACCCTCGATGGTTTTGACACGCATGCCAACCAACGCGCCGCCCACGCCAGCTTACTGGATCAGTTGAGCTCGGCAGTGAAAGCTTTTTGCGACGATCTGGCCCACGACGGCTTGCTGGACCAAGTGATGCTAATGTGCTTCAGCGAATTCGGCCGCAGGGTAAAGGAGAATGGCAGCCAGGGAACCGACCATGGAGTCGCTGGACCAATGTTTATAGCCGGCGGCAGTTGTCGCGGCGGAGTTATTGGTGAGCACCCCAGCTTGACCGATCTTACCGAAGGAGACCTTAAGCACACCATCGATTACCGCAGTGTTTATCGCACGCTGCTGGAGGACTGGCTAGGGACCAGCGACCAAGCCTTAATCGACGGCCAATACAGCAAAATTCCGGGCCTGCTTGCTTAGCCGCCACGCGCCAGCGTGCGGTTCATCAGCCGCATCGCGCCAGCGTGCGGTTACCCGGTTGGCGTGCTGTACCGTGCTGTGAAAACCGCAGGCTGGCGCCAGGCGGCTGATGGAACGACCGCCGACGCGCCAGCAGGAATCAGCCGCATCGCGCCAGCGTGCGGTTCATCAGCCGCCACGCGCCAGCGTGCGGTTCATCAGCCGCATCGCGCCAGCGTGCGGTTACCCGGTTGGCGTGCTGTACCGTGCTGTGAAAACCGCAGGCTGGCGCCAGGCGGCTGATGGAACGACCGCCGACGCGCCAGCAGGAATCAGCCGCATCGCGCCAGCGTGCGGTTCATCAGCCGCGACGCGCCAGCGTGCGGTTCCACGGTTGGCGTGTTGTACCGTGCTGTGAAAACCGCAGGCTGGCGCCAGGCGGCTGATGGAACGACGGCCCACGCGCGGGCGGGAATCAGCCGCATCGCGCCAGCGTGCGGTTCCACTTAACCAACAAAAATCTCCTAATTTCTAAAATCTTTCCCTGATTTCCAAACTCGTTCCGGTTGATTCTCGCCTCTCTGATTAGGCCGCTAAGGTTGCGCTTGCGCCAGCGGCAACATTGAAATCTGAGATCTTTGGCGAATTGGAACTGGAAAGATGAACAGCAAAAAATTCACGTCGCGGCCGAGCGGGTTTACGTTGGTGGAATTATTGGTGGTGATCGCCATCATCGGCGTGCTGGTTGGCTTGCTACTACCTGCGGTGCAAGCCGCGCGTGAGGCGGCACGAAGAATGTCATGCAGTAACAACATGAAGCAAATCGGGCTGGCGATGCCCAGTTCCTATTCTGTGATGGTAGCGTTCATTTCCTCGCCGAAACTGTCGACATGACGGTCTATCAAGGGCTCTCGACGCTGCAAGGACGCGAGATTGTCAAGATTCCATAAGCCCTACACAACCAGACAAGGCATCACTTCCGATTCACCCCAATCGAATGGTGCCGATGGATATCATCACTCCGCGATTCGATGATTTCCAAGGTTGATTGGTCGGTCAACCGGTAATTGAGGATCCCACCCAACTCCGAATCATCAATCGCATAGATTTTCCCCAGCCTGGATTGCGTGAGCAAATGAAAGGCTTCGATCTCTGCTCCCCCATACACCACCAAGAGTACTCGATCATTGTCGACAAATTTAGCGAAAGTTGCGGTGCCACGGGAAATGATCGGTATTGCTTCACCCGAAATTCGATCGACTACTCGCGTTCCGCTATCGCCTCGCAATACAAAAAAACGACCATTAGCGCTAATCGCTAGCATCCCCCCACCAACATTCTGATACCGCTCCACAATCTTCCCAGTTGCCGCTTTCAAAAAGATCACTTCATCCACGTGGTTGAATGCTACGATTTCCCCAGAATCAATCACATGCAGACTTCCCGTAACAAGGCTTAAACCAGGAAAAGGACGCAGATCAATGCTGGCAATTTGGCGGGCACCCTGCCAGTTGCTTACGCCCCGCCACACCCAAGCGCGCTCAGTATTTCTCGCGATCAGAAATTTACCATCGCGGGAGAAATCAAACTGATAGGGCAATTCAGAATCTAACGTGATAATGTTCAGCACGTCAGCACTCTCTAAGCTGAAAAAACCAACGCCTTCGACAACTGGCATGGCGATTACATTGGCATCCTCATTAAATGCAAACGGTGGATTAAGGAAGTATTCAACACTAGTCACAAAGAATTTGCTGGAAGGTAGAATTATGCTGGCGGGAAGCTGATATTTTTCAGTGACTCCAGCCTGGATGCCATCTCCATAAACATTAACCGGTGTTGCCTCACTTGCCAAACTGAGTCGGACAACGCCTCCATTTCTGTCAATCCATGTAATCACATTCTTAAAATTTTTCTCAAACTTATTCACCACATTTAAATCACCAACCGACCATAGACAGACTCGGCCATCTGCTCCTGAGGTAAGCAAACGGTCATCTCCGAGGAATTGAACTTTCGTCGCGTCACGCCGGTCGTCAGTCAAATGACATGCGTGCAACCAATGATCGTGGGCCTCGAAAGCACCATCTGATTCGCGAGTCCGCAGTCTGCTCAAACCAATTTTCCCGCCACTGTGAGCGGTCGCCAGACGCTTGCCATCGGCTGAAACGGCAAAATCTAACAGTGATTGAGTGGCCGCGTGCACTGGTTCGAAATGTTGCCCGGACTGCAAGTCGACCTGGGCAATCGACGTTGTACTTCTGTGGGTATAAAGCACAAGTTGTCCATGCACCAAAAAACATCGAGGGTAAGCTGCGGTATTATCTTGTTTTGGATTGAACTCCGGTTGCCAGGTGGCCTGTTTGCTGGCCAAGTCGTAGCGTTCCAACCGGGGTGCACCCGCGTTAACCAGCAACAATTCCTTGCTGTCATCGGAAAACAAGATCGATTCATTGCGTGCTTGTTGTCCGGCGAATGGAAAACTAGCAATCTCGTTACCTCGAAGGTCAACGACGACAACCGGTTCATAGCGAAACCCGATGGCTATCAATTGTCCATCTGGCGAACACGCCAACGATTCCACTCCGCCCTCTTGATTCGGCTCGCTACGATACAAAATTGGTAGTGAACCCCCTTCATAATCTTCCAGCAGCGGCCGCGCATCCCAAATGGTCAGCACCCCCTCTTGATCACCAGTAATCAAAAGCTCGCCGTTGCCAGAAAACAGGGCAGCGGTAACTTTTCCCGCATGCGGTCCCAACTCACCCAATAGCCGCCCATTTTCAAGACTCCAGATTCGCGCGGCTTGATCGTCACAAGCAGCCGCCAGGAAACGACCATCTGGTGACACCGAAAAATCGTTTACGGGCGACCCGTTTTGCAATTCCAACAACGGCTCGGGGCTCGCCAACGATTCCAGGAATCGCACCAGCGATGGCCCTTGATATTTCTCCGAGCCTGGCAATGCGTTGCCGGCATCCCCTTGGCCAACCTGTTCTCCACCCGAACCATGAGCCGGTGGCTGCGAGCGCACGACTTGTCCCAAAGAATAAAGATCGCGTTCCTCCCAGGCTTTGATCATCAGCTGCAAGCGCCGCGCCTCGAGCAGGTCAGAGACCGCTGACGACCCCGCGGCGGAAGCGGCCGGCGCATCCTGCTCGGAAGCAGGCTTGTCCTCCTTAGCCACCGTCGACTTGTCGTAGAAAAATGAGACCGCGGAAACAATCGCCAACAGTAGCGCAGCGACGAGCAGCGGCTTTAGTGATCTGCGGCCCCAAAGACGGAGCTGACTCATTTTCTTGCCGGCGATCGGGATGCGATCGATGACCGACTGCAGATCTTCGGCCAATGCCAAAGCTGATGCATATCGATCGCTGGGTCGCTTTTCCAAGGCGATCATTAAGACTAATTCCAGGTCACCTCGACTCCTTTTTCGCCAGGCCCCCAATTGCCCGACCTTAATCCCCAACCGTCGGGCGATGGTTTCCGGCGACTGCCTAATCGCGGTGGAAATCTTCTGGCTGGCCCGCGGCGGAACATCAAACACGATTCGCCGGCGCAAAGACTCCAGCGACAAATCCTCGGAATCAAACTGGTGAAGCGGTGCAAAACCGGTTACCAGTTTAAACAACAAACCTCCCAAAGAGTAAACATCACTCCGCTGGTCAATTGCAACATCACTGGGATCAACCTGCTCGGGCCCCATATACATCGGGGTCCCCACCAGTTGCCTAAAATAAGTTTCATATGGCGACTGGGAAGGATCGACATGAATCGCTTTGGCGACACCAAAATCAATCACTTTGACGACCGGTACCCCATCGATCGTTTTCACGAGCACATTAGTGGGCTTCAAATCTCGGTGGATAATGCCCCTGCTATGGGCGTGATGAGCTGCTTTACAGACATCGATCACCAAGCGGATGCGAGCTTCCAGCGAGAGCGAATGCGAGCAGCAGTACTGATCGATCGTTTCCCCATCGACCACTTCCATGGAAAAAAAGGGGTACTGCCGGGCCGTCATCCCAGCATCATAAACTTCGCAAATGTTGGGATGCTCCAGCAACGCCAAGGTTTGCTTTTCACGCTCAAATCGCGCCAACACCTGCTTGGAGTCCATCCCCGGCTTGATGACTTTCAAGGCGACTCGCCGCCGAATCGGCTCGAGCTGTTCGGCTAAATAGACGGTCCCCATCGCTCCTTCACCGAGGGCCTTAATCAACTTATAGCCTAATACCTCAGGAAAGTTTGCCTGCTCGTGACTCGAAAACTGTTGAAAGCTAGCCGCATCGCCGACGACCTCAGCAAGTTCAGCAGCCTCCGCAAGCTCGCGCAGCCTCCTGTCGGCTTCGAACAACGGATTGCCGTTCGCTTCCCCGGAT
>CAZHTX010000109.1:0-13942 GCA_964535475.1 uncultured Pirellulaceae bacterium | reverse complement strand
AATCGTCAGAATTGGAGGCAGCGTGACCTCATGGCGTTGAATCATCGGTGTCAACACGTAGCTCTCAACCGCTTGCAAAATAATGTTGAACAACACCACGTAGAGCACGGTGCTGACGCCCACGTTGATGGCCAGCAGCACCTGGGGTACGGCTGCCAGCAAGGGACCGATATTGGGAATAAAAGTCAGCAGGGCAGCCAACACCCCCAAGGTGATCGGCAGTGGCACGCCCAGCAACCACAGCCCAATACTCGTCAACACGCCAACGATTGCCATCGACATAAACCGGCCGACCAACCACAAGCCAAGCGCGGCACGCAGCTTACTCAAAATCTGCTTTACCTGCTCGCGGCGATCGGTGGGGAACAATTTCGCAGTCCCCTCCCGATATAACTCCGGCGCCGCGGCCGCGTAGAGACCAACAAAAAAAATCACCAAGCCGCCGGTCAGGGCCCACCCCGCACGCCGCAAACCGCTGAGCATATTTGGCATCAGCCGGGAATCCGCAATCACATTTCGCGTCTGCTCAGCACTGGGCAAATACTGTTCAAGCGACTCAAACTGGTTTAAACGAGCGTTCGCCTGTTCAATCGATTGTTGTAACTCTGCCCAAAACTGATCAGCGCGCTGGGCTACCTGTGCCCCCAGATAATAGAGTCCGATACCGATGATCGCCAACAAGCAAACGACCACCGTAACGTAGTAAAATCGATAAGACAGCCGGGTGTGAGCGGCTGGCCAATTACTCACCCCATGGATAAAGATGCCGAAGAGAATTCCCGCGAAAACCAGCAACAAAACGCTGATAACCATGACGAATAAGTTCGCGGTCGCTAAGATGACGCCGAACAATAGCAGTGCGATCAGCAGGAACCAACTAAGTTGCTCACGAACCATTAAGCCAGCACCAGGAGCCGAGTTAAAATTGAAATAGGCCGCCTAACAGAGCAATTCGCGTTCCACTCTGGTGCACTCGTAAATTAGTTTCGCTACTTTGCCGACAACGATTCCTAGGAGCTATAGCGTGGAAACAAGCATCAAACCAATCGCCGAAGTTTGTGCTGCTGGTTTGGAGCTCGTTGGCATCATGGTGATTTCGGCGGCCGCGCTGTTTGCCATTATCAGCGGGATTCGCGATCTGCTGAAAAAAACATCGCTTGAAGACCTTTCCCACCAGATACGTCAACGACTTGGTCGGGGTATTTTGTTCGGTTTGGAATTTTTGATGGCGGCTGACATCGTGCACACGGTGGCTGTCGAATTAAATCCGCAGACCGTCGGTGTGCTCGCGGTGATTGTCCTGATTCGAACCTTCCTAAGCTTTACGCTGGAAGTCGAATTGACCGGCAAATGGCCATGGCAACAGAATAGCTAAACCGTGACTGCCGCTTCTGCGAAAGGCAAATTGAGAAACAATAAAGCGTCAATGAGGAGCATTCCCAGCTACTGCGCTTTGGCGGCACGGCGGGCAACCGCGTGGAGCATGCCTTGAAATACCACTTGATGGAGCGGCCAAATCGAATACCAATAGATCAACCCCAGCAGTCCGGACGGATCAAATTCAGCGGTTTGTCGAATCGTCGAGCCGCCCTCAGCCCGTTCGGTAATTTCGTATTCCAACCAGCCTCGGCCCGGTAACTTCATCTCGGCAAACAGCCTCAACCGCGCGTTGGGCTCCATGACTTGCACACGCCAGAAATCGACGGCATCGCCAATCCGCAAATCAACGGGATGACGCCGCCCGCGGCGAAAACCAACCCCGCCAACGAGCAAGTCAATAAAACCCCTGAGTTTCCAGAGCCAGTTGGCATAATACCAGCCCGCCTCGCCACCGAGCCGTTGGATTGGGTGGAAAGCTGCCGCCGGCGACAGCTCGACATCGATCGTCCGCGAATCGACCAAGCGACTGCCAACGGCGACGCCTCCCCACTTTGTGACTGGGCCTGAGTTTGTGACTGGGCCTGAGGACGAGAGGGCATCGGACCAGCGGGTCTCGACCATCTCCTCATCTTCCCTTTGAATCGCGCGGGCAATCGCTTCGCTCACCCCGGCCGGTCGCACCGCGAAATCTTGCAATGCAGCATCATTGGTGACCACAGTGGGATTGGCCAGCCCCTCAACAAGCTTACGACCAATTCTGGCATAAACGGGAGTTACCAGGCCCAACCAAAGACTGCTGATCCGAGGCGATAAAAAAGGGACACGAATCTTCAGCCGCCGCAATCCCCGCTGCTTGGCGTACTCATCCATAATGCCGCCGTAGGATACCCGCTCAGGCCCCCCAATCTCATAGATTTTAGATTCCCCAAGCGGTTTCTCGAGAACTTCCATGAGGTAACTAAGGACGTCACGAATCCCGATCGGCGAAGCCTCTGTGGAGACCCATTTGGGCCAAACCATGACCGGCAGCTTTCGCACCAGCGAGCGCACTAAATCAAACGACAAACTGCCCGAGCCAATGATGATCGAAGCGCGAAATTCAATGACTTGCGCATCCGAGCCACGCAGTAACCGTCCCACTTCATGGCGACTCTGCAAATGACTCGAGAGAGCATCATCGCTCTGCCCCAAGCCGCCCAGATAAATGATTCGCTTCACTCCAGCCGCCTTGGCAGCTTGAGCAAAATTCTCCGCCCCCAACCGATCCTCTTCCTCAAACCCTTCACCGGTACCCATCGAATGAATCAAGTAATAGGCCGTGTGAATGCCAGCCAGCGGGGTGTCAAGTGAATCGCGGTCGAGCACGTCTCCGGCCATCACTTCCGTGGAAGCCGCGACGCGATGTCGCGAATTTTCCGGATGCCGTGACAGGCAACGCAGCGGGTGACCAGCCGCTTCCAATAACCGCAACAACCGGCCGCCCACGTAACCGGTTGCTCCGGTCAAGAGAATTCGCTGCTGAGGAGCCGATTCGGTCGCAGCAGCATTTTGGTCGGCAGCATGTTCTTGGTTCAACAGTTCTCGTCCGGTCAGCAGGAAAAAGCACGCTCGATCAACTTCGAGTCTGTTGAACTGTAGGCCGAAGGATAGCCAAGCCAAGACACCAGCGGCTAATAACCAATACCGGCTCGTAAGATAAAAGTTGAGTCGGGTTCAAAGCTGCCCGGGGTGGTATCGTATAAAATCTCGCGTTCGAAGACCCAACCCGCTTCCACGAACCCGGTTCTCCGTCCGCTGCGAATCAAGTCGCTGCGTCCCCACTCCAGACCAACCAAGACCCGCATGTCATTCACATCAACGCGGTCCTCGACGTTATTCGTTCGCGTGACAGTCCACGACCCGCCACCATATTCACCAGCCACGTAGCCCCAAACATCTTTTGTCCCGACAGTCCGCAGATAGCGGGAAACCTTGGGCTCAGGAAAGTAAATATCCCAACGGGAGTAAGGTGTCGGCTGCCACAAAATACCGCCAGCGGGAATGAGCTTGTAGCGAATCCGATCGATATACATGACCCCCGCCTTGAGCGTGGTGCGGGGCGTGAGACGAAACTTCCCAAGTGCCTGCCCCATAATCCGCAGGCTGTCGCTGTTGAACGTGTCGAAGTCCGTAAAGACCCCCACCCGCAGCCCAGTTTCGATGCCTAAAATCTGATTCGGATCGGTTTGCCAACCAAAATCTAAAAAGGCCTCGTAAGCCGACGAGGGTAGGTCGGCTGTGCCACGTGGCCCATCCCATAGGTCGAGTGAGAAAGAAGGCAACACGTAGATGGGTTGACCGCTCCACAGAAAGTTCGGAAAAGCAAAAGCGACTGAGACCTCAGTCTCATTAACCCCAAAATCGCCTGTGCCCCCATCCCCGCCACCCAACCAACCATGCCTGAGACGAGGCCCCTGCAAGAACTTGAATGCTCCCGGCATGGCCATCTCAGCAAACGGATTGTAATAGCCGCCAGGGTTCGCGCCGTAGCCACCTCCCATTAACCCACCGGGGAACAACACCGGCGGCCCCGCGCTGGGATAAGCGTTGGGCGGATAAGCGTTGGGCGGATAAGCGTTGGGCGGATAAGCAGTTGGAGGATACCCGGGCGGAGGATAAGCATTCGGTGCTGAGCCGGGTGGCGGAAGCGGGGTATTGGCTTGGTAACCAGTGGTTGAACCTTGCACGCCACTGCCGGGCCAACCACCAAACAGCGAGCCGAGCGCGCCGGACCCCGGCAGGGCTGCGGCCGGAGGCACGGGCGACTGGGAGGGCAAGGCTGGCGTAAACACCCCCGGGGTGCTGCCGGTGCTGTAAGGATCGTAAGTCGGATTGCCCTGCGAAAAAGAGGGAGGACTCGGAGAAGCGAATGCGGTCGGTCCCGGAACCGCCGAAAGTTCGGTCCTTGGCAACGCTGCGTTGGGCTTGCTACCCAAGACAGGTGGGGGGTTCTGCAGGGACGGCGCGACATTTGCAGGCATTGGCGAGGTCGAAGGACCTCGCGCAGCTTGGCCGAGACACACCCCACCGCACAACCCGCAGGGGGTGATGATCAGGGCTGCCAGCAGCAGCGGCGGAATCGATCTTTGTCGGCACACGAGTCACTCGCTCTTTAGACAAAACTAAATTAATTTTTCCGAGTGTTACGTGCAGAGACCGGCTGAAGTCAAGAGCAGCCGACGGTTGCCGCGTCTCGACACGTTGTTACCTCGCTGCTGTTGTTACCTCGCTGCTGTCAGTTTGCTGCTGCGAACCTGCTGCCGGCAGTCTCATTTCTCAGTTTCCCAACCACAATTAAAGTGGAGCGCTTCAGATGGCAACGCATCGCCTCGTCCAACTCACCCTCGTCCCGCTAACTTTTTGCCTGATAAGCTTTGCGACTCCGCAAGCCGCATCAGCACAAGAAGGAATTGGTGAACGCCTGGGAGCTCAACTCGATCGCACTATTGATCGGCTGAGCAATGAATTTCAAGAAAACTGGCAAGCCCTGCAGAAAATGGTCGACCGTATGGGGGTGCACGGCAGAGTTTACAGCCGTCTCAAATGGGACAAAGCACTCATTGATGCCGACGTCCAACTCGAGGTCCAATCCGAGGGCGTTGTGGTCCTCAGTGGTTCCGTGCCGAATGTCACGGCAAAGACCAAGGCTATCACACTCGCGAAAGAGACCGTCGGTGTGGAACGGGTTGTGGAAACGCCCAGAGTTGTAGGTGGCGACATTCCCTGATTCCTCTGCTGCTCCGACTCGCTATTTTTTCCCAGCCGGCAAGGCAGGCTGGTTTCCCGCAAAGAGCTAGGTCTAAACTGATTTCCAGTTGCGATTGACTGACGTGCCGTCTAAGATCGCTCCCTGCCAACGTGTTATGGGAATGACGCCCGCCCGTTTGCAAAATGCCCGCCTCCAGTCCCACCCAGAATACTAGTTTTCACAACTTAAGTCGGCCAGGCTTCCCTTAACCGACGACTGCCGCCGGAAAACTGCCCGCTCACCACGATGCTGCTACTCCTCGATGGTTTATCTCAGCATCGGGTTGGCAAGCGACTAGAATGGAGCCGGGCATCAAAGCTTTGGGCACGCGTGGAAAGGGTACGCAATCTTTGCGTGAACTTGAAATCTGTATCTCGAAATGAGTAGTTCAGCGTGTTCGGAATTTTTAAACATGGATTGCGGTATCCGTTTGGCCTGCGACTGCCCGCAACGAGGTGGGCTTGGGGTTGCTGGTTGGTTGTTCTCTGCCCACTCAGCTTAAACGCCCAGCCGCCCACGTCCGACGCTGCCGCCCCCAGTTATGAGCGTTCAGAATCGGCCTCCACTCAGTCGACCACGGCTGGGGATCTCGAGGTAAGCCACGACGGTGAGGATGCTGAGGTCAATGCGAGCCGGGCGGAGGATCGTTTTCGATTCTCATTTAATGGCGCACGTTGGCGAGAGGTCTTGGAGTGGCTGGCGGAAGAAGGCGAAATGGCTTTGCAGCTTGGCGAGTTGCCGACCGGCAGCTTTACCTACTCCGACCGGGAAAACTTTACGCTCAGCGGGGCGATTAGCCGTTTGAATTTGTTTCTCATTCCTGAAGGCTTTGCAGCTGTCCGCCGAGGCAACCTGTTGACGGTTATCCAGTTGGGAGATCCGCGGAGTTTGCAACAACTCGACGCTTTGGCAGAAGTGGTTCCTCCGGGGTCGCTGAAGGAGCGCGATGCCAATGAAGTGGTGAAGTGTTTTTTGCCACTGGGGGAATTACCCGCCGCGGAGGTGGTTGCAGAGCTGCAGCCTTTATCATTAATGGTGGCACCCGTGGTGTTGCCCAAGTCCAACCAACTAATGGTGACTGAGACTGCTAGCAAATTATTGAGTGTGGTTGATGTTATCAAGTCGCTGGATCAGCCCGTGGAGGAGGCTCAAGTCAGGCGATTCGATCTCCAGCACGTAACGTCGGAAACGCTGATGTTGGTTGCTGGTGGTCATTTGGGCATCCCCGCCGATGAAAGTCGTGGCTTGGACATCACCATCACCACCGACCTCTCCGGCAAAAGTCTGTTCGCGATCGGCAGTTTGGAAAAACTGAACATGTTGGAGCAGCTGATCCGAGTGCTGGATGTGGCTCCCGAACAGCAGGGACAAAACGAGCCCAGCCGATTAGTCGCTCATCAGGTGTCAGGCAACAGCGTGCAGGTTGTCTACGACGTGTTGCAAACCTTGCTCGCGGGCGAGGATCTGCGACTCTCGATTCAAGAGTCGACAGGCAGCGTCGTGGCCTACGCTCCTGATCGCATCCATCGTCAGATCGAAGAGACAATCGCGGAGCTGGAAGCGCCCACTATCGAATTCACCGTAATCGATCTCAATGGCGTCGAACCCTATTTTGCTGTCAGCTTGATTGAGCAAATGTTTCAGCAAAACGCCGTTCAAGGAGAGTCTCGTGATCGTGACGACGAGGAGCCCGCCCAACAGGGTCCCAAAGTCGACGCGGATCCGGGCAGCGGGCGGTTGTTTGTGCGAGGAACCGCCATGGAGATCCGGCAAATCGAGGAGTTAATCCAGCGGGTGTCGGGTGGCGTTAGCTCGGCGGGCCAAACGCGACTCATTCCGCTCAGTGGACCTCAACGCGATAGCGTGCTGAAGGCAGCGAACGAGATGTGGGATGACAAGACCGCGATACAGATCTTGCCACCCTGGGATGAGACGGAACAAGTTGAAGTGATCGAGCGAGCGCTGCATGAAGAGCAACCTCAAGCAACCGCTCGCACTCCCCGTTCTTCGCCTTTCGAGGAGAATCGTCACAACGATAAAGAATTGACTGGCTTGGTGGCGGATAGTAATTGCGAATCGGCAGACATCATTCAAAGTCAAGTGGTACCAGGCGGGATCATGATTCAATCGGAGAATCTGTCAGCGCTCGATCGCTTTGAAAATCAACTTCGCACACTCTCACAAGAAGCAAGCAAAACCGCCTCACCCCCGGTAATCTACTATCTTAAGTACGTTACCGCCGCTGAGGCGGTAAATATGCTGGCCGATCTATTAGATGGCGGCTATAGCCTGAGCGCGACGCCGGCCAACAGCCTAATCAACGGTGGCACTGCGGGGTTGGGCGGAGGGTACTTCGGCAGCCTGCTGTACAAACGCGATGGGGCCACGACAGTGACGGCTGGCACCGCCACGATTGTCTCCGACGCACGGCTAAACCGCTTGATCGTGCAAGGCACAGCGGAAGACATTGCCACGATTGAACGTTACATGAAAATTATCGACAAGCAATCGAGCATTACGGATGTGGAGACTTCCGGTCAGACCCATGTGATCGAATTGTTACACACCAAGGCGGAAGAGGTTGCGGAGGTAATTCGCAACGCCTACCCGGAGCGAATTTTAGCTCCCCAACAACCTGGTAACGGCGGCAACCGTCGTCAAGCGAGAGGTCAAGAGACAAATCGTCGTGATGAATCACGTCGTGATGACCAAGACGAATCGCGGGAACGGGAAAACCGAGCACCACGTCCAGAGGAAAAACCAACTCGAGGAGAACAGCCCAAAATGAGTGTGGCCGTTCACGAAGCTAGCAACTCTTTGGTGATCACTGCTCCCGACGCATTGTTTGAAGAGGTTCAACGTTTGGTCAACTCAGTCGACCAACGCAGTGAGCAAGTCGTGGAAGTGGTCGTTCCCGGTGCGGGTGTTGACCTCGACGCCATCATGCAAGCACTCTCAAGCGAGGGAGCGAGCGACGACAGGCGGCGGGATTCACGCCGGCGAGACAACGACTCAAGAAGAGGACGCCGATGAGTATCCCCGCAAAGGCAGCGAGCCTCGCGTTTGCTAACAGATTCTTCCAATTCTCATCAAGCGTTAGCGCGCTCGTTTTAGTTCGGGGTCGAGAGAAGTTCCCCCAGGCCGTCTTGCTCTGTTGCTTATTGATCTGCTCGACGGGGTCGACCGCTTATGGTCAAGCTGAATGGATATCGCGAATCGATAAGGATCGAAATGGCTCGATCGAACCCGATGAAATCTCAGACCGGGCACGTGGATATTTAGAACGGTTCGCCCGACCTTACGGCCTCAGTTTGTCACGCCCCAATTCGGTGGAACGCCTGGAGGAAGCGGCCAGGCGGTACTATGCGAGGCGAAACCGAGATGATCGGGACCGAGACGATGAGAACGCCGGTGTGCCGATGATTAAAGGGTTTGGTCCCGGGGAGGACTTGGCATTAATTCCTGGCTTCGGTATGGCCGACGTGCGGTATCCTTACACGGCGGCCGACGTCGCCAGTGCCAAGCGGGCGATGGGACGTTATGATCGCGATGAAAATGGATCCATCGATGCCCGAGAATTTTCTGGCGTGCGTTGGTCCGAGAGTTCCCCCAACGATTTCGATTTCAATAAAGATGGACGCTTAAGCGTCATCGAAGTCACCCAACGTTATGCGAAACGACGGATAGGTGAGCAGCGTGCACGGCTTGCCGAGCAAATGTCGCCGCCTGCAAACCAAGATGCCGATCGCGATGATGACGATGATGATGATCGCCGGAGCCGCTGGGACCGCTGGAGAAATCGTGGTCGAGCGGGTCAGTCGCGTGACGGCGATCGCGGCAGTAGCTCCTTGGCTACAACCCTGGTCGAGCGTTATGACTTCAACAAAAACGATTTACTCGATGCGAATGAAATGGTCTCGGTCGGTATTCCGATTGCCCAAGTCGACTACGACCGAGATGGCCGAGTCAGCAGAGATGAACTAACTCAATTTCTGTTTTCCAAACTGGAACAGGAAGCTAGCGACATGCGGGAGCTGGTTCCGACTTGGTTCTTTGAACGTGACATCGATGGCGATGACCAAGTGACGATGGCGGAATTTACGGACGAATGGTCGCAGGATAAGCTGGCTGAGTTCGAACAGTTCGACATTAATCGCGACGGAATCATTACGGTCAACGAAGTCCTCTCCTCTAACGTTGTCGTGGGTGGACAGTTCGCCAACCTTACCGGCCAAGTCATGCTGCCACGATCGACAATCGTCTCCGAGATTGATGTGACTGAGGACTATCTAATCGGCGACTTAAATGTGCAACTCTCCATCACCCACACCTACGTCAGCCAGTTGGACGGATATTTGATCAGCCCCGATGGCACGCGAATCGAGTTATTCACCTCAGTCGGTGGCAGCGATGATCACTTTGACAAGACCATTTTTGACGATGAAGCCGGTACCAATATTACCCGCGCACGGCCTCCGTTCAGCGGTAACTTCCAGCCCGAGTCGCTCGCTAAACGCCAACCAGGTCTCGCCAGTTTCAAGGGCAAGAACTTAAAGGGGGTTTGGCAGTTAATGATTCGCGGCAGTCGCAGCGAACGATCTGGGATCTTGCATGGCTGGTCACTGAACGTCCAACCCGACCGCGAAGCGGCAGAAACACTGGCCACCGACTGAACGCGTGGCGCCGCACCGGCGATGATCAAGAATCGACGGAGGCAAGCTTTCGCGTCGAGCAATCTCGCACGCCAAGGCGGCTAGCAGTTTTTGCGGAAGGTTAATCCAACAACCGTCCCTGTCGACGGGCAACCTTCAATTCTTTCGGGTCGACGATCCAGCCACGGCACTTGGCCGCTCCGCACAGACAACGCATTGCTGCGTCTTCGGGCCAAGCATAGTCGATCGTCAATTCCTCTCCAGCTGTGATGTCGCGAATTGCCATGAGCCAGATGCGGTAAAGCTTTCGGTCACCGACCTTTCTCCGCTTCCATAACAACAATTGACTGTTGGGCTGACAGCAATGGTTAAGGAAGCGAAACGGGGCCGCCGGTTCGAGCAATGCCTTACCACCCAGGTCCATCGAATAGTTCGATTCGTAATCCAGCCCCATGACTTGGCCAAAAATCTCGCCAATCACGGTTTCCTCGGCGAAGTCTTGAAGTGCGAAGAGCCCTCTGCCCACCTGCGTTTTCTTGACTTTCACCAATTTCTTCAACTTGGCTAGTTCAGCTTTTTCTGATGCTTCCAACTCGGATGTCGCGTTCAAAATCAGTCGATCCTGGAATAGTCTTGTCAATGAATGTTGGCGATGAATGATAGTGATCAATGTTGGCGATACTCACCCCAAAAAAAGTCAGTACCCGATTGCCTGGCGGTCTCGCGTGAGAAAAAATCATTCTCAACACGGATCCCCGCTGATCACGATTACGGGGAGGAACTCAATTGCCCGCTTTTCCTTTTTCTCCTGAGCTTATCTCAATGCCGTTCGGAGTAGCCGCGATGCGAACCACTGGACCGATGCATAGTTTCCTAACCGGTTGCTTGCTGGTTGTCGTTTGGACCACAAACGCGTTCAGCCAGGAGGGTGATTCGGAGCCTGAAATTCCCCCGGCACTATTGCAGATGTCGCGAGATTCGGCAATTCACCGTGAGTTAAAATTGTCACCGGACCAGGTCGAACGGGCGCTTGCCGTTACCGATCGGATCGACGCCAGTTGGTGGCCCAGCCGAAATTACGAACCGGCCAAGCAACGGCAAGTCGTTCGCAGGTTGACCGACGAACTGCGTGCCTCATGGCTGCAGATTCTCGATGAGGAGCAGCGCGTTCGGCTGCGGCAACTCGAACGTCAAGCATTGGGGACGCGGATGATGTTGAGTGGCGATGTGGCCGATTTTTTACGGCTGTCGTTACCGGTTCGCGAACGGATTAAGCAAACGGCACTGGCAACCGACGTCGCAGCCAAAAAACTTCAGCAAGAGCTGCAAGGGGGTGAAAAATTGGCGGTCATTAACGACAAGCTGGCGGCAATTAAGAAAAAGGAACTCTCCACGGTAGTCGCCCAATTATCTCCTGAACAGCAGAAACAATTCCCCGAGTTGGTGGGAGCACCCTTTGATTTCTCGAAAATCCGCCGCTCAAACCCCCGAGCGCCCGAGTTGATAGGCGAGGCGACAGATTGGTTGCAAGGTGGGCCGTTGAAACTAAATCAACTGCGGGGCAAGGTGGTTGTACTGCATTTCTACGCCTTCCAATGCATTAATTGCCGTAGGAATTTACCCCATTACAACGGCTGGTTTAATGATTTTTCCAGCGAGGATCTGGTTGTGATCGGCATCCAATCCCCCGAGACCTCCGCCGAGCGAGACCCGAGCCGAGTCAAAGCGGCGCTGCCTGAGGAGGGAGTCAAGTATCCCATCTTGTTCGATGGCGAAGCTAAGAATTGGCAAGCATGGGGAAACACCATGTGGCCCACCGTTTACATCATTGATCGCGACGGCTTCATCCGGACTTGGTGGCAAGGCGAGCTGAACTGGCAGGGTGCGGAGGGTGAGCAGCAGATTCGCGAGACGATCCGCAAATTAACTGAGCCATCCTAGCTGCAGTACAACCGGTCAGGCAGGCGGATCAGGTTGTTGCCAACTGGACATGCCACCGTCGACGTAGAGTGTTTGCCCGTGGATGTGGGCAGCTGCTTGGCTGAGCAAAAAAACCACGGGTGGCCCACACACGTCGGCCGCCGGCACTGAGCCATTGGGTGTGTGCAACTCCATCCAACGCGTCAACCTCTGGTTCGTTTCCAACGCGCCGGTCATTGGTGTCCGCACCAAACCGGGTGCCATAGAATTCACGCGAATATTGTGCGGGGCCAACTCCACGCACAGGGATCGAACCAGCGCGGCGACCGCACCTTTGCTAGCGTCGTAGCTGACGTGCTGGGGTTCGGAGAGCAGCCCGTTGATCGAGCCTGTAAACACAATCTGTGCTGTTTGGTTGCTGGCGATCCAGTGACGGGCGAAAGCCTTTGTGAGAAACAAACCCGCCGCCACGTTGAGTTGCATCGTGCGGTAGTAAACCGCGGCCGAGAGTTCGGTAAACTTACCATCTTGATAAGTACCCGCGTTATTGACGAGGCCATCAATTGCCGGGTTGATTCCCAACGCCATTTCAGCCAGTTTTTCGGCACGTTGATCGACCGCGGATGTCGGTTCGTCGGCCAATAAATTGTAAGTCAGCAGATCGACATGCACGCCAGCCTCACGGCAAGCGGCGACCGTTTCCTCGGCCGCCGCGTCGGCATGCAGTCCTTGAATGACAAGATTACCACCCGCCTGCGCGATTGATTTACAGATCGCCGCACCCACGCCTTGGGTACCACCGGTAACAAAGATCGTGCGGCCGGAGAGGCTAAACGGATTCATCAACGCACTCACTCAGAAGCATGTCGGGGAAAGGCGGCGGGGTGTCCATACCAGGCGGGGTCTGACGCAGCGGTTGTTGCCAACAGAATCGCCTTCGCATGTTTATGCTCAGGTCCGTGGGTGTAGTCCCATTCGTAACGCTCTTCATATCGCAACACGCGTAGCTTACCGGAAGCGACAGCCATTTGCAGCAATTGGCCGCGGGCGTAATAGTTAATGACCCACTGGGCAGTCTCACTGACGGGCGCTTGGGGGCTGGTCGACGTACAGCCTTCGCATCCGGGATCGTCGGTCGTGTGCACTTCGAGGTATAAGGTTCCCGTGGGCGTGAGCGCCCCTAGAATTCTCTCCCAAACCACATTCGCATCGGACGGTGGCAAGTGATCGAGCACCGTGGTGGCAACGATTACTTCATAATACTCTTTGGGGAAATCAAACTCGCGAACGTCGCAATGTTTGGTGGTAACGCGAGCCCCGATTCCTAATTCGTCAGCGCGTGAGCCGATTAAACTCAAACCTTGAGCCGACAAATCAACACTCGTCACCTCCAAACCTGCGCGTGCGAGGGCCAAGGTATCGCGACCGGCACCGGCGCCAAGATCCAGGGCGCATCCCCGCGGGCGGCACTGAGCGAGATACTGATCTAACTCAGAAGATGGCTTCAAACCGTAGGCGGGCTGTTCGCGATCATAAAAGTCATGAAATGGATCCTCGTTAGAAGTCGACGTGTTCACCGCTTCTGCCGAATCACTTGATTTACTCATCTTGTTCGTTAATCCTCATTCGTCGTGGTGGAAGCCAGTTCGGCTTCATAAAGCCGCCTAATTTCGTCAAGATCCGCTTCAACGGGAGGCAGCTGGGGGTTCATGGCTTGTAATGTTTCCAGCATGATGGCCGCCACCGCGCAATTGCGAAACCATTTACGATCGGCGGGGATGATATACCAGGGTGCTGCCTTGGATGCGCAACGGGTAAAGACATCTTCGTAAGCGCGACGATAAGCATTGGCGTTACCACGTGCTGCGTAATCGGCAGCGTTTAACTTCCAATGTTTTAATGGTTCGTCGAGCCGATCGCGAAAACGTTCAAGCTGCTCTCTGCGGCTGATGTTTAGATATATTTTGACAATCGTTGTGTTTGCATCGAGCAAGAGTGACTCGAAATGGTTGATATGCTCGAACCGTCTCTGCCAGACTTTTTCCGGAACCAGTTTTTCCACGCGGGTCACCAACACATCTTCGTAGTGCGAGCGATTGAAGATGGCAATGCGGCCAGCGGCAGGTGCTTGGGCATGCACTCGCCACAGAAAATCGTGGGACATTTCCAAGCTGGTGGGGACTTTAAACGGATGCGTACTGAT
>CAZHTX010000108.1:11987-13980 GCA_964535475.1 uncultured Pirellulaceae bacterium | reverse complement strand
CTTGCGATCAAGCGGCTTGTCAGTAGCGGGCAATCAGGCAACGGGCAATCAGGCTCTCGATGTGCCGTTAGCCGGGCGTTTAAGCGGCACCGGTGACGATCCGTCGCGGAGCAGTGGGAGCGGCAGTTTCTTTGGGGGCCCGTTAGCGACGATTATCGGCGGCTTGGCGATCACCTTGGGGGTGTTTTGTTGCTTCGTAGCAGTCGTCCGCCGCGGTGAGCATCGGGGTTTAACAAAGCAGTTACCGGCGGCCGCTTTGGAGGTCTTGGGACACACATCGTTGGGCCCGCGGCAGCGTTTAGTGGTCGTTCGCTGTGGGATGCAAGCTTTAATTCTGGGTGTCTCGCCGGCTGGGATCGAGCAGGTTGGCCAAATCGACGATCCCGACGAAGCGGGCCAATTTATTGCTCAGTGCCGCGGCACGAGTGCCGCGACGAGTTTCCGCGCGACGTTGCAGGAGATCGAGCGGGAGCCGCACGCGGCCGGTTTTGTCGACGGCGAAACGTCGCGAGCTGGAAAAAAACCAGGAAATCGGTTATTTCTTCGCGGTTAGATTAAAGCTTGAGCGAAATCGATCTTCCTTCTCAGAGCCAGCGCGAGTATTGTCGGGTGAGGATTACAGATTCTTCACCGCGGAAAAGGATGTTCGCGGCACATGCGTTGGGCTTTGACTCTATTGTTGGTTCTCAGCAGCACCTGTAGCGGGTGGCTGGCAGCTGACCTTCATGCGCAGACGGTGGAGCCCGCGGAGCTACGCCCGACGCTGCGGAATCCGCTTTCGGTCGACGAGCTGTTGCCGTCATTGCTACCCCGGATTGCGGCCCCCGATCCAATTCGCGTGAAGAGTCCCGGGGCGACTCCGAGTGGCGAGAATGGCGATGTCGTCGATCCGACGCTCGATTATGCCCTCGGTGGGCCGGAGCGATGGACGAGCCCCGAGGGGCTCTCCGGTTCGCTGCAGATCATGCTGTTGCTGACGGTGCTCAGCCTGGCCCCCGCCGTGTTGTTGATGACGACCTGTTACATCCGCATCATCGTGGTCTTGGGGTTGCTGCGGCAAGCGATTGGGCTGCCGTCATTGCCTCCCGGTCAAGTTATGACGAGCATCGCCTTGTTCATGACGTTATTTGTGATGACACCGGTGTGGAGCCGCGTCTACGACGACGCCATCCAGCCTTACACCGACCCCGAAGTGGAGATGACAGCCAGCGAGGCTTGGGAGGCGGGCACGTTGCCGATTCGGGAGTTCATGTCACGGCAAATCCAAGCGGCCGAGAATCATGACGATGTGATGTTGTTTTTCAACTATGCCAATCCAGACGCTCCGCCACCCGAGACGTGGCGGGACGTGCCGCTGCGAGTGCTGTTGCCGGCGTTTATGTTGAGCGAGTTGAAAGTCGCCTTCCTGATGGGTTTCCAGATTTATTTGCCATTCTTGATTGTCGACTTGGTGGTTGCCAGCGTGACGATTTCCATGGGGATGTTGATGCTGCCCCCGTCGGTGATTTCATTGCCGTTCAAGCTGTTGCTATTTGTGTTGGTCGACGGCTGGAGGCTGGTTGTGGAAATGTTATTAATCAGTTTTGGCACCATGCCTGGCACGTAGCTATGGCCAGCCCCCAGGTAGTATGTCGGCTTTGTTTCACCAGACTTTTAGCTCTATGAGAAACCGATGGAAGCGAGTGTGGCGGTAGATCTCGTTCGCGAGACGCTGATTGGCGCATTGTTGATCGGCACTCCGGTGCTGTTAGCCGGGATGGCGTCGGGTTTAATCATTGGTTTGTTGCAAGCGCTCACGCAGGTCCAAGATCAAACGGTGGCCTTCGTCCCCAAGATCTTTGCCATGGCGGGGGTGATGATTCTGTGTCTGCCCTGGTTGGTCAGCCGGATGGTAGAGTTCACACGGATCGCAATTGAAAACGCCACGCTGGTTCACTGATGTGCTGGTTTACTGAGCATCCTGGTTTACTGAGCATCCTGGTTTACTGAGCAT
>CAZHTX010000108.1:0-11887 GCA_964535475.1 uncultured Pirellulaceae bacterium | reverse complement strand
CTGGTTTACTGAGCATCCTGGTTTACTGAGCATCCTGGTTTACTGAGCATGCTGGTTTACTGATGATTGGGCAACGAACAGGTATTGATTTTCCATGAACGCGTTGCCGCAATTGGCCGATCTGCTGAGCCAACCGCTGCTGCTGTTCGTCTTGGTGTTGACCCGTTTGGGGATGATGCTGATGGCGATGCCGGCGATTGGTGGCGGCGTGCCGATGCGGGTGCGGGCCACGTTGGCGATCTCGATCAGTCTGCTGTTGATCCCCTTGGTGCCGAGCGACGCGGTCCCGCAAATCAGTTCGTTGGTGGAACTGGTAATCGCCGCGATCCGCGAAGCGGGGATTGGCTTGTTGATCGGGCTGATCGTCCGCTTGTTAGTCACCGGAATGCAGATGGCTGGTGAACTGGCCAGCAGCGGTGGCGGGATGCAGCTGGGCGATTCGCTGGACCCTGAACTGCGTGCCTCGGTTTCCACGCTGAGTCGTCTCGTGGGGCTGCTTGTTACTGCCGTGATGATTGCCTTTGGCGGTCATCGCATGATGATGGAGGCGTTGCTCGATAGTTTCCGGGCGATGCCACCGGGGAACGTGCGATTTGAAGTTGGCATGTTGGAGTTAATTCTATTTGAACTCTCCGCCGGGATCACGGCCGGCATTCGAGCGGGAGCGCCCATCGTGGCCGCGTTGTTGCTCTCGAACTTGGTGACGGGTTTGATCAGCCGCACGTTGCCCCAATTGAATTTGCTGGCGATCGGTCTGCCACTGAACGCCATTGTGCTCTTGGCCGTGGCCGCCTTTACGCTCGGCGGCAGCGCTTGGATCTTCCAAGACGCGTTTGTATTAGCGATGGAAAATCTGCGGGGGCAATGGTGATTGCATGGCAGATTCGTCGGGAGAAAAGAAGCATTCAGCGACCGAGCAGCGGCGGACCAAAGCCAAGGAAGAGGGGCAGGTCGTTCGCAGCCAAGACTTGGCCTCAGCGGCCCTCTTGTTGGCTTCGATGGGAGTGCTACGTTGGCGAGGCCCCCTGTTGGCCGAGGGCCTCGTCGAACTGATCAAAGAGGGCATTCGCCAAGCTGGCCCGCGGAGCATGGCTCCCAGCGACGGTACCCACTATTTATTAAGCCAAACCATCGAGGCTGCTTGGCTGGCCATCCCCATTCTAATCGCCATGCTGGTGGCCGCGATCCTAACGAATGTGTTGCAAACCGGTCCGATCTTGGCGACGGCCAAGATCATGCCGAAACTGAGCAACATTGATCCATTCGGGGGTACGAAACGGCTGTTTTCAATCTCCAGCGTGATGCGGTTGTCTTTTGGTTTATTCAAGGTGCTGGTCGTTTCCGCGGTTGCCTTCTTTGCGCTGGCCGATATTCAACGGACCGTGCTAGAAATGGGAACTCTGTCGATCGCCGACATCTCGCTGCTGATTTTCAAAAGCTGCATCGACACGGGATTATGGATCGGCGGCGCGCTGCTGGTATTGGCGATTCTGGAATATGCTTTCCAGTGGTGGAAATTCGAACAAGACTTAAAGATGACCGATCAGGAGTTGCGTGATGAACTGAAAAATTCGCAGGGCGATCCGCAGATGATCGCGCGGCGACGTCAGATTCAACGCAAGCTGGCCATGGACCGAGTCAGCAACGCGGTCCCCACGGCCGACGTGGTCGTCACGAATCCCACGGAACTGGCCATCGCGCTGAAATACGATCCACAAACGATGGTGGCACCAATGGTGGTCGCCAAGGGGGCGGGGGTGATCGCGCAACGCATTCGCCGCTTGGCGCTGGAACACGCGGTACCGATCGTGGAGCGCAAACCGCTGGCCCAAGTCTTATACAAAACGGTGGAGATCGGCGAAGCGATTCCGCTCGATCAATATAAAGCTGTCGCCGAAGTGCTGAAATATGTCTACCA
Organism: uncultured Pirellulaceae bacterium; assembly: GCA_964535475.1. Taxonomy (GTDB): domain Bacteria; phylum Planctomycetota; class Planctomycetia; order Pirellulales; family Pirellulaceae; genus Laterigemmans. Next base: position 9,969 of record CAZHTX010000108.1, on the reverse strand, counting down.
ACTGCGGGGCCAAGCACCGCCGCAAGCAGCCGCTTAGAAAAGTCGCCTTTCGCTCCCCCGAAAGTACACAAGAAACACGATCACTCCTCAGCCAATTTCCAGCGTAACAATCCCGGCCAAGCCACAACGCCCAGGCTGTCGGTTATCCTTCAAGCAAATCGTCAAGCGATGGCTAGCGTTAAGCAGCCCAGTAATATCCGAGCAAAGCGGCGCAACGTCAGGCAACACGTTCTCAGCCAGCGGGTGATCGTCTAACCACAGCGAAAGTTGGCCGCGCCAAGCATGCACGATCAAGGCCAGCGGGGTGTCGGCTTGCAAACCGCTGGGACAATTGAAGGATCGCCAGTACCAAATCTCCGCCGCATCAATGCCAGCATGCTCGGCTTCGGAGCTTGGATCGTCAGGAAGAGCGACATGCGAGTCCGCTTGAGGATCATCGCGTCGCTGACCACGGTTCCAAGCCGCCCGCAATCGAATCGTGTGGCTCATCACCGCTGCCCAGCTCGAGTTCCTAAACCTACTTTCCAGATCCCATTATTTCAGCAGCGTGCGCCGTCAAGAACCCCCCTCGATCGCTGCAGACGTTAAGCTGGCGATCGAGGTATCCGACAGTAGCTTGACAAGAGATCTCGGCGAGAAGGTCCCATTATATGCCGAAGCGGGAATCCCTGAGTTCTGGGGTGTGGACGCGCTGGGTCAGTGCATTTACGTCCACCGCGATCCGTTGCAAGGCAAGTATGCACGGCCCGAAATTGCCAGAATCACTGATCGGCTGCTACCGCAAGAACCTTGCCAAACACCGCTGGACCTGGGTGAGCTTTTTTCGTAGCCGTTTTCAAACCGCCGCTGCGGCAAGCATGTAGCCAACAAAAAACGCACTCGCGAAACAATCGCGAGTGCGTCGTAAAGAAATTCTTGGTTGGCCCGGGTGAGCCAACGGCGATTTAGATCACGCTGGAACTTTGCCCCATCATAATATCGACGGCACGCTGATAGTTCATCAAGCCGAATTCGTTGGGATCAATCGCCCCGTCGGGCCGCAAGTTGAAACTCTCCAGCGAACCGAAGATCTGCACAACGTATCCGTTCTCGCCGTCGTTAATAATCACGCGGCGATCGGTGGGAATCACTCCAGTTAGCACCGAGCCGTCATTCATCACGACCGTCAGCGATGCCACGCTACCCGACTCATCAAGGTTAATTTCGCCGAAGCGAGTATCTTCTAAACCGTCGCTGGAGTAGAACCATTGGCCTCGCCCCTCGGCATCGAGCACGGCGCGAGCTCCGAGCAAGCCATTGTTGCTGTCTTCAGCAATATCTGGTCGATCCCGGAAGTAGGTGGAGACAAACAAATCGAGCGCGTTGGCAGCCCGACCGGAGAAGCCCAGCACGGTAAAGTTATAATCGCGTGATGTGAAACCACCCGGTTCGGCAATGTCAATCGTAAACTGGTTTTCCAGCGAATCGGCATCACCCAAGTTGCCAGCAAAATCGCCACCGTCATGCACCATCAACGGCATGTCGAAAACGAGTCGAAACTGACCCGGCGGCACGTTCGTGAACTCGTATTTACCTTCGCGATCGGTGATCAGGACATGATTGATGTCTTGCCCGGTAACGTTTTGCTGGGCACCGCTGACCAACCGCACTTGGACCATTTCCAAGCCAGGCTCGTGCGGACTTTGGACGCCGTCACGCACTGGGTTCTGAGCACTTTCGACGAGATCAAAGAAGACCGAACCACTGATCGTCGTCGGTTCGAACTCGCGAACATCGATCGTGATTAAACGCGTGGCGGTAAGCGAGCCGTCGCTGACGGTTATCTCAAACTGGTCCTCGCCCTCGTAACCTTGCTCAGGCGTGTAAGTCACTTCACCGGTCGCCGCGTTAAAGGACACGCTGCCAACCGTGCTCGCTGCTGAGCGGGCGTTAACCAGCGTCAAGGTTTGCCCAGGCAAGTCGGACTCACCCGGTCCCACATTGGAGTTCGCTAGCAATTGCTCGGAGGTGAAAGTCGCCACGCTTTGGCTGAACGCCAACACACCTGGATCGTCAATTTCGGGCGGGTCGTTGACGTTCTCGACTTCAATCGTGACCGTGCCGGTCGTCTCCGCTCCACCACCATCACGCACCGTTACGGTGAAGGAATCGGTGCCGAAGAAATCCTGTCGGCTGGTGTAGGTCACTTGGCCAGCAGCATTGACACTGACCGTCCCGCCCATCTCACTCTCGCCATTGCCAACGCCAACAATTGTCAACGATTGGCCCGACTCATCCGTTGCCGTGGCCGGACCTGGCAAGCTATCACCCAGGATATTAGCGGAGGCAAAAACGGTGGCAACATCTTCCAAAGCCGTGATTGATGCTAGATCGAGCACGGGAGCATCATTGACGGGTGTTACCGTGACCGTCAATGTCCCGGTCGTGGTGCCACCCTCGCCATCAGAAATGGTGTAAGTGAAGGAATCCTCAGCGGCAATGTTCGAGTTGTAATCGGCAGCCGGTTGATAAACCAAGGTGCCATTGACCAGCGATACGGCTCCACCGCGAGCGGAAGTCGCCGCCACAGCCGAGATGGACAACACATCGTCCTCGTTGTCAGCCCCGGTGGAGTCGTTGGCCAACAATGCGGCCGCACTGATCTCCAGGACCGTATCTTCCGTGGTGGACCGCGCGTCGTCGGCAACAAACACCGGGGGATCATTGACCGGGTCGACCGTAACAGTCACCGTGCCTGTCGCTGCAGCGATCTGATCGGCATCGACAATCTCAGGGTCGCTAGTGTCGCTAATCCGGTACGTGAAGACAGCCTCACCGAAGAAATCATCGTCTGGTGTAAAGCTGACATCATTGCCATCAACCACCAAGTTGAAGCCGTTGGGCTCAAAGGTGACATCGGTCAGCACCACCTGGAAGCCCTCGTTGGGCAAGTCGTTCTGGAGGATATCGATGGGCGTGGAGCCACTATCTTCGTCCACGTTAAAGCGATCCGTCCGAGCCCGCGGTCGAATAACTGGGACCACATCTACGGTAACTGTCGCCGGTGCGGACACCAAATCGCCGTCGGAAACCGTGTAAGTGAAGGTGTCTTCGCCGACAAAATCTGCGTCCGGCGTGTAAAGCACCGACGTCCCATCCGCACTGACCGTGGCCACACCGTTGGACGCCTGGGTGATGATCTGAGCGACGCGGACCGTTTGCGTCGCATCCTCGAGCGGTCCCGCCGTGTCATTGTCGAGCACTGGCAGCACGTTATCCGTGGTCAGCTCGTCGACTGTCAAGGTATCGGGACGAGCCAACGGCGCGTCGTTCACCGCAGCCAAGTTAATCGTGATCGTGGCGGTGTCGGTAAGCTCACCATCGGTGATCACGTAGGTAAACGTCTCAGCGGCCGCGCCGAAAACGTCCTGCGGTGGCGTGTAAGTATAAGTGCCGTTACTGTTTTCAACCCAAGTTCCACCCGCGGAGCCCGTCGCGTCGATGGACTGCAGCGTAACGACCTGGCCGGCATCAATTTCGTTCTGCGGTCCTGGTGTGTCATTGGCCAGCACGGCGTCAACAAACTCTTGCTCACTGAACGTCACTTGCACGTCTTCAGTGGCTTCGATCGTATCGTCATTAGCCACCGGTGGATCATTCACATCTAAGACCGAAACGGTGACGGTCCCGGTCACCGTGTCGATACCGTCCGAAATCACGTAAGTGAACGTGTCGGTCCCCAAGAAGCCGGCCGCTGGCGTGTAGGTCACCGAGCCATCGCTGTTAAGCACAGCAGAGCCGGTCGATTGCGAGTCTGAGACACTGGCCAAGACAGGAGTCTGATTCTCATTAGCCGGCCCGGCACTGGATCGACTCACAAAAGCGTCATTGCTGAGCGTGCGGGTGTTTCCTTCGGTCACTGTGGTCGAAAAATCAGTCGTCTCGGGAGGATCGTTAATCGAATCGACCGTGACGGTTACGGTCCCGGTGGCCGTGTCCCCGTCACCATTGCGAACCAAATATGTGAATTGATCGCCACCAAAATAATCGTCATTTGGCGCGTAGGATACAACTCCGCCAACGAAGCTGGTTGTTCCGTTAGCACCATTCGATGTGGATACGATGGTGAGCGGCGCGGTACCCACGTTGGAGTCGTTCGCCAACACGTTAATCGAACCAACTTCGTCTTCGTCGGTAACGATCTGATCTGCCCGCGCTGTGATCGAGGCTGATACATTGATCGTTAACGCGGCATCAGCGTCGAGCACATACTCCGAAGGGCTCAAACCCCGCTCGTCGCCCGAAGTTCCATCTTGACGATTCCCGTAAATCACCAACACCGACTCATCGTCGTTGGGGTTATCAGGATCGTTCTCATCTTCAATCGGAATCTGGAGAGACAGGTTGAGATTTTCGACCGGCGCTGTGACGCGAGCCCGAATGCTGAAGGCTTCGAACGGCGTGCTCGGTGAATACGAACCAACAATCGACGGCAATCCGTTTCCGTCTAACTGACCTGTCGCTCCAATGTTGGCAAAGCCGTCCAGGACATCATCGCTGGAGTCGTCGTTAAAGCTGCCGGAGCGAACGTTGGTGTAAACGTTTTGGCCATCTGCGGTGCGACTGCGGGTGTCCAGGCTAAAGCCCACGGCAACCGGATTAATGCTGCCGTCGGGTAATTCAGGCTTGATCTCGCGAAAGTCGGTGGTCACCGGCTGGCTGTTGCTGGTCACCAACCCCGAGGCATCCAAGGAGAAATTGGGAACATCGACGTCAACAAAATCGTCACCTAAAAAGCGAACCGTGATATCAAACGGGTCACCCACCGGGTTCGTTTCGGCATCACGCGGTTCACGCGTCTCCAACGACGTGAAAATCTGCTCAGGGTCAAAACCGAAATCATTGAGCAACGAATCACGAATGGCAGCCGCCGGACTTTCGGCCAACGCACTCAGTGGAATGACCCCGGTCACATCCGAACCGACTTGCGACAAGAGCACGTTGCCGCTGGTCGAATCGATCAGATTTTCAGAAAGCGTGAGGACCTGAGTTTCCGTGACCAGCGGTTCGAGAATTCCCGTTTCGCTAGCCAAAATATCGGTGTAAACCGTAAACAAGCCCAACCCACGACCAAACGTCCTAGCGTCGGTAAAAAGAACTTCAATGTTAACGATTTGATCGACGCTGAGGTTAGCCGTGCGCGTGCCCTGCTCAAGCAAACTATTCCCTTCGTCGTCGGTGAGACCAATCATCATCTCGACGACCGGCACATCTTCACCCGCACCACGATTCAAGGAGTTGATCACTTGCAACGCATCGAGCGGGCTGATTCGGTTGTCGCCATTGACGTCGATAAACCGAGAGGGCTGAACCGGCTCTGCAGACAAGTCGCGAGCGCCGCTGCGATTCAATTCATTGAGCACCACCAGGGCATCAATGGGCGTGATTCGCAAGTCATTGTTGACGTCCTTCGCCGCCCAGGAATTCTGGTGCGGTGACAGATCGACGTCGCCAGCCAGCAATTGCCGGGGCTCCAATGCTTCAGCCCGCAAACTACGGCTTAGAATCCGCCGGCCCTCAGCGTCTCGCCGAGCTACTCGAGCTGGTGAGTTCTGGGAATGCCGGTTCGAGTCCGCGCGGCCGATGCGACGACGGAGTTTTTTCATCGCCAATGCTCAACAATCGTGTGAGAAGGTGGTCGAAAAGCTACACATATCCAGTCTCTTCGCAGCTTGTTCGGGGATCGTGCTGATGTCTCGCTTCCATTCGCTTAGCCAATTTAGTCAGCCTCTGCACGACTACGCTGGACACGGCCAGCAAATGCGCAAATACTTGACTAGAGCCACCTAGCTTACCTAAGCAGCTCAGACTATCAAGTTTCCTAAGTCGATCGAAAATAAAAGTTTGGAATTTCCTACCGTTAGAAGCATCAACGGCCGAAAGGTTCCAGCAAAAAAACGAAAGTATCGATTACCAAAGTAGCTATCCGTTCAGTGATGGGCCATTTAGTGCCACTTCGTCGAGCACGAAACTGAACTCCATCAATTGGGCCAACAGGCTGTCAACCGCTTCCGCTCGGACACGTTCCGTTTGCTCCGCCAGAACCCCAAATTGCGAACCATCTCCGCGAGCCTGGCGTTGCTGCTGACTAGCCTGTTGCCACCCGCCCAGCCCGCTCTGCCACCCGCCCAGCCCTTCACCCTCGCCAACCAGCCCGTCGCCGGGGGCAAATCCGCCCTCACTTGGCCCCAGGTCATGTGGGCCGCCGAACTCACCTTCGCCTCCCACCGCGCCGCCGCCTCCGACAGTCCCGCCGCCGCCACCGGGAGCGGGTGTACGATTGAGAAAATTGATGACCCGCAGGGCGTCGAGCGGGGTGACGCGACGATCACCGGTCACATCCAAATAGGGTGGCGTGGAAACGCTATCGTTGAGTTCGCGGGCACCGCCACGATTCAGTTCGTTGATAATGATCAGCGCATCGATGGGCTGGACCACACCATTGTCATTGACGTCGAAAGGGTCATCGGGGTTGGTCCAAGGGCTGGTCAATCGCCTGGTGGCAACCACTAGCGGCGTAGTCGCGGCGGCGGAGACTTCGATTGTGCGAGTGGGCTCGATGACTTCGTATTGTGACGAGTTGGCATCGAGTTGCAGTTGGTAGGTGCCGGCGGGCAAGCCGGTAAACTCGAAAGTACCAAACGTGGCGGAGGTGGCCGTGATCGGCGGACCGAAACGGAGGTCATCGAGAGCGACGGACGAACCACTGGTGCCGTATGCCAGAATGGAAGCGATTTGCCCGACTGGATCGTGCACGCTGAGTTGCTCGACCTGCCCTTCGCTGAGCGGGCCAGAAGTATATCGAGCGATTAAATTGCCTTGCAAGTCAAAGGCTTCGAGCCGACCGTAAGATTGCTCATCGAGACCAATCGCTTGCAGCGACACATCAGTGGTCGGTTGGTCAAAGGTAATCTTCAGTTGTTGTTTGACGGCGGTCCAGTCTTGCCCGAAAAAGCCGAACAAGGTGTTAAACTGGAAATTGTTCGTACCGGTCGCCGATTCGCCAGCAAAGGAAGCCACTTGTCCGTTGACTTGGTTGCCAACCGCTTCGATCCTCAACCCCGTTTGATTGGGATCGTAGATCGTGCCGGGGTTGTCGTCGGGTTCCAAGTTGCCAAAAAAGATCTGCTCAGGATTGGTGATCGTGGCGCCCAAGCCGGGCAACAAGAATTCACTTTCGTCCCACAATCCGTTCTCATTATCGTCGACGAAAGCGAAGGCGTCGACACTGCTGCTGCCACCACCGGCGGTGGGTCGCTGTCGATCAACCATCACCGAGTTGCTGGCGATGCCAGTAGCCGCATCCACGGCGCGAATTTCCAAACTGGTAAAGAACGCGGGGACTTGAGCGGTGACATCGAGGTTCACGCTTTGCGCGTCGGGGGTGGCAAGCGTCACCCAGGGACCATCATCGGCACGATATTCTACGCGGCTGACGCGATTGAGGGTGATGTCGTTTTGTTGCCCCGACGAGTTGGCGTTCAGCATCGGCACCGCCGCGGCAGTACCGAAGACTCGCAACGTTTGGGTATCTTCTAAGTAGAGTGCAGCCACATCGAGATCGAGCGGCACATCGAGCACATCAAACACGCCATCGCCGTCAGTATCTTGCCAACCGACTTGCGCGAGTGAAGAAGCCGCGCTGATGTTGTTCAGGTACGCTTGCTGCAGCAAAGTCCCCGAGGCCATGATGCTCGGCTGTTGGATAAAGCCAGGTGGCGAATCATCCATGGCGTTGGTGTTTTGCGTGTTGTAATAGCCCCGCTGATCGTGATAGCTACCACTGCCGGGATACTCATCGCGGGCCCAAAACATGTGCCCCGTTTCGTGGGCGTACGTCGAAGCGGGACGTCCGGAGGGAACAACCATGAAGAGCCCGCCGGCGAAGGCGAACGCTTGCCGGAAGGTGCCGGCCGAATCGAACATGCCATCTTGGTCTTCAGAAGAATCAACGACAAAAATGGTGAACGACCAATTCGTATCCAATTTCTCCCGCTGGGCATGATTGAATGACCGCATCGCCTCTTCCAGCGTGACGCTTTCGCCGTCGTAGCCTTGATCGGTCAAAAAACGGCCAACGTACTGGATATAAGAATCGCTGCGACGCGATATCGGCTCGTAAGGCGTTTCCACCGGCGTGGTCGCGAGAGTGTCATCGATGACGAACTCCAGCGAGTGATTGGTATCGAACGTCGCCAACGTGTCCACCCACCACTGCATGCCTTCGGCCACGTTGGCCAATACTTGATCGATTTCCTCGGCGGTCCAATTCTCCGTGTTGTCATCGACCAGCCCGTTACTCTCCAACAGCACCGGGGTGACCGCAACGGTCCCCAACATGAATTCGGCCGTATCCATCGGCATCGCTCCCAAGGGGATTGCCGAAAGCAGCTGGCGTCCCTCCAGCATCTCCATTCGCAACCGTCGCCGACGGTTTGACTGAGATGAGTCGTTTCGCATGAAATTGTCCGGGGACTAAGAAAAGAAGCGAGTCACCTCCTTAGATTGTCGCACGCCGAGAAGATTCCACCGCATGGAAAAAAATAACAAAAACGACCGCTCGCCCCCACTAGTGAGGCGGCGGTCGTTTCAATCGTTACCATCGTTACAGCTTTACCGATCGCGCGAACACGTCAGCTCGACTGCAGCTCGCCTAGTTACCCAACTCGCCGAAGAAGCTATCAAGCGGTCCGAAGGGATTGGCCTCAATTCCGACATCCTCCCGCTGTCCCGCTGCGTCATCTCGATCGGCCACGACCAGGGTGTCTAAGATTTCGTCGAGCGCCACGTTGGCGGGCGAATCGAACACGCTGTTGGTGGCAGTCGGCCGCTGACTTTGTGGGCCGATTGTCAAAATTGGCTGCTCGACCGCCACGCGTTGGCGATCCCCTTCGCCTTCGGCAACCAGTCCCACGCTGGACCAATCGACGCTGCTAAAGGTTGTTCCCAGCGAAGCCAAGACACCATTGGCGGCTGGCAGATAGGTGCTGCCTTCGCCTTCGCCACCCTGTCCGCCAGGCAACACATTTCGCTCGATATGGTTGAGCAATTGCAAAGCGTCCATGGGGTTCACACGACCATCGCCGTTGACATCCAAGTAGGGAGGTTGGGTTGTCGGGTTGGCGGGATCGAGCTGGATCACGTTGCCTGGCACGCGGTTCAAGGCGTTAATCACTTGCAAGACGTCGATTGGTGAGACTTCGCCGTCGCCACTGACATCAAACCGTCCCGCCGGATTTTGGAAGGGGTTCATGCTAACGATCAGGCGGAAGTCTTCCACTTCACCATCTTCAGCGTCCCCGTATGGCGAGTTGACGCCCTGGCTGGAGAGTCGGAAGCGAGCGAACGTTTCACCCGTTACGGCGTATTGAGCGGGCCCCGACTCGGCCGAGCCGAAGGCGGGCGCGTCGATGCGAACTTGGTTGATGCCGACGTTCAGCCCATTGCCGAGCACCAATCGGCCTCCCGGTTCGTCGGCGGTCCCGAACAGCCCATCGCCATTCCAGTCGACCCAGTAGTCGAGCACGGCATTGCCCCCGTCGGCCCGCACATCGATTTCAAAGAGCGCTTCGAAACCAGTGAAGACTTGATTGAGCAACACCACACCGTCATCTTGATCACCATCATCGGGAGCGGCATCGGCATCAGGCGTGACGGTTGCCCCCAGGCTGAGCCCGTCAACGATCGAGTGCCGGGGGCCACCCGAAGCCAGCAACGAGTCATACTTGGGCTCGGGAGCATCGCCGTAATCGAAGCCAGCACCGAGGAATACGGTAAACTGAGTCGTCCCATCGGGGCGATTACTTTGCAGCAAGTTACCAACGCGATCGCGAATGGTGGCCAGCGAGAGTGAACCGCTGCCGGCGACACCGACAACACCATTGAGGATCACCCGCGGTCCGACCAAGGAGGTCGTTACGGGGCCGGGAA
>CAZHTX010000107.1:0-14007 GCA_964535475.1 uncultured Pirellulaceae bacterium | reverse complement strand
GTATATGATCATCGAGCCCGCGAACAAGGCCAGCTTTGAAAATCGAACTCCGGCCGCCTTGATCTATCACGCCTTAGGGCAGGAAAGTGATCCTACCGAGGGTAAAACCGTGCTTTACACGCATGGTGATCCCGATTGGTATCAACAGCAAAGTTGAAATGGCAATGAGTAATGAATTCTCACCTTTAGGGATGTGAACCACTAATTGGCACTAATGGACACTAATCAGTTGCGGCGGTTTTCTGATTAGGGCGAATAAGTGTTTGCCAAGCGATCTCCAAACCAATGGATGAATGTTTGGGAAGCGAGATGGCTAGGGCGCCCAATCGGAACTGACGGAGCGATACGTTCCGGGTTGGACAATAAAGCCGTCGACGCGCTGAAATCCTGGTGGTGGTTGAATTGGAAAGGGGGTCCTGTTGAGCACCACCAAGGGGCTGTTCACAGTTAAGCTACCTCCGACTACCAATTTGCCGGAAATAGGCAGGCTGGAGCCTGCGTGAACAACATAATTACGATCGGCATACACAATGCCTTCAATACGAGATGGATATTCGCCGCTAAGAGTCGCGTCGGATTGGCCACGGTATGGCGTATGCGTCGGGTTAAAGTTGATTCCCAGAGCCGCTTCGCTCAGGGTTCCCGCCAGGGCGCGATGGTTGATAGCGCCATCGACCATCAAAGCGGGCAGATCGGGGTTGTGCGGGGAGATGTGGAGATTTCCGCGCAGACTGCTGAACCAACCCACGTCCAGCAGCACCAGAGTGGCAGCGATCCGACAGTCTCGTATGTCGATATAAAGCCCGTTACCTCGAATGTAATAGATGCCGTTGGGATTGGCGGCACCGAACGGGTTGTGATTGGCGCTGAGGACGAGGTCCTCCAAGCGATATCCGACGGTAATGAGGCCAAAGAGCCGTTCACGCTGCAACGCGCTGGCGGGAATCTCGGTCCCGTTGTTGACGTAGTAATCATACCAATTGCTGGTGGCTGTGCCGCCGAGCGGATCGGGATCGCCCGTTTGCTGGACTTCTTCGGCAAAAATGCGATCCGCACCGCTGGTAATATCATCCTGGACACGTAGCTTACCATCGGTGGCAATTGAGCCCTGCGAGCCGGCGCTAACCGCCAGGTCGTTACTAACATAGATTGCTTTGTCAAGGCTCTCAACAGGTGCTTTCTTGGCGGCGAGAGTAACTTGCCTAGCAGCATCGGCTCGTCCGGAGCTGCCGAAGGCGGTGAGTGTAAACTGGCCGTCGCCCAGCGTTTCAAGATCGCCGGCTTCATTGGTGAGCATATAGCGAAACTCGCCCTCCATCCAGGATGCCGGTGGTGTTAGCACGCCGTGCTGAAAGTTGGTTTGCCAGTCAGGGTCAGCATTCAACTCGGCATTCAACTCGGCAACCGCCGCGGCGATCGCCGAGTCGGCAATTGAACGCGCTCGCCAGGCGTCAATACCATCCGCAGTCGTAGACGTTCGCACGTCAAAAACGATCAAGCCAGCCAGCGTAGCAACGGAGACAATCATCGTGGTCATTAACACCGCGATATATAATGATCCCCGACGGTAATGTATGCTGCGTTTTTTTGGCAAGTATTTCACAATTCAATGTCCTCGGGGCCGTTAGTTCGGTTGCGAGGGGTGGCCATCATTGACGAGACGCTACCGGAGGAGTTGGATGTGGTAATGGTGTAACCGGCCGTCCAGTTTTCGGGCACGGGCTGAAATCGGGAGAACATCCCGGTGACTGTCGCTTGTTGGTTGTTGCGGTCGGTGATCGTAATGATAACTTGCTTAAGACCCGACTCCTCACTCTCTGTTTGCGTGCGATCTAGGGAGAGCCAAACCACCGTGATCGCACAATCGTACACTTGGCTTCCCGCGATGGGGTTGCGTTCTCGCGTTCGCAAGCTAGACACAGAATACCCATCGGCATCATCGATATCGTCCCAACTCTCCCGTGAATTAGGACCTTCACCTGGCTCCCGTCCAATTTCGCGAGGATCGTTCTCATCGAAGTCGGGTTCTTCGTAAGCTAATCCCGAGATCTCCTCAAGTAATCGCAGAGCCTCCGCTTCCATTAACACTTGGTCTTCGTTGCTGCGGCGGGAGGTATGTAAAACACTCGCTGCTCGCAGTGAAGTAAACAACACGATCCCGACCAGCAAGGTGCTGACAACCACTTCAACGAGCGTTGTTCCCACGCGCGGGCGGTCAGTTGGTTGATCTCGCCGGTGACTGGCGAGTGTTCTCGCTCCCAACGCATGGCCACGGCTGTCCATTTGATGCATGGGTAATTTCGGCGGAGTGTTCTTAAATTTCATCGTGCGCGTGGGGTATTACGGTAATCTTAGCAGGGCGCCAAAAGTGATATATGGAATGTCAGTGCCATTGAAAATATAAAAAGTGTCGCTGTGATCCGTTCCGGTGGTTTCTCCTAGATGTTTGATGCTGCAGGAAACTTGTAAGTTCTCATGCTCCAGCAGCACCACATCGGCGAAGCCGGTGAGTCCTGAGTAAAAGTTAGACAGCACGTTGGCTTGCGTGACGACCGTTTGAATAACGAGGCTCCCCGAAGAGTCAGTGGAGATCGATTCGGCGGCCGGACCAGGCGCACCACCGCCACTGAAAAAGAAGCCAGCGCTGGAGCCCTTATCGGGTATGTCCGGTAGCATATCGGTGCAGGCTAGAGTCCAGCCGATCGCGGGACGATCTTCTGTCCAATTCAGCGTAATTGTCGATTCACTGCCGTTATGGAGGCGATACCAACATGAGAAGTAAGCGTGCTCTTCCGCAGTTGATTCGATTAATTGCCAGCCCGGCGGTGCCGTTGGCTGCTCGACGTCAGTGCCTTGGACTGCCAGCATCAAGACGATTAGATCACCAGGTTGAACTCCGGCTGGGAGAGGAACTTCGATTTCATTGTCATCGCTGACCGCACTGCCGCTGGTCCCGTGCAGACCTACTTGCGTGGCCATCGGCGTTTGGCTGGCACTCGCCGCGGCGAGGGCATTACTTTCAATTAATTGTTCGCCGAACAGGATTGTTTTCAGTTCCATGCTGGCAATGTCAGAAGTGATAATCCTCGCTGCACCCCCGTTAATGGTTTCGAGCAGCTGATCGTCGGTGATGACATACTCGATGGTCTCTGGTAGTTGATCGCCGTATCGATCGGGGACGGTAAGCACCAAGGAATCGTTGATTGCTTCGATGGTGATTGCTTCTTGGATGTTGTCCCGCAGTTCGGCTAAAGGGTTGCCGACCAGGCCCAGTTCAAACGCCGGCTGACTAACGAGTTCGACGGATTGGCCGGCGACGAAAATAGCCGAAGAGAGCCCCAGCATGAGAACGGCAGAGGATGCCAGGGCGACCAATGTTTCGGCTGTGGAAAAACCGTTGTGGAGGCGACGCATCGTTACGGTCCCAGTTGGCTGGTAACGGTCGTTGGCGTGATAACCAAGTCAGCGGTCTGATTGCCAACTTGGAGCGTGAGTACCCACCGCTCGATCATTCCGCTGGAATCCCACAGTTCTCCCCGGCGATCAAACGTAATCGATGCGGAGTGGTCTTCTGGGAACAGCATTGCCGTGACACCCATTTGTTCAGCCAGGTTGCGGCTGTAAGACAACAAGGGGCGCCCCGGCAGCGGCGCGTCGGGTGAGGAAATTGTGTTGGTGGCCAAATCGATGTTGGTGACCACCTCGCGGCCTTGGACGATTGCCTGGCGACGCAAGTACTCAAAATCGGCAACCACCGTTGCCATCGCCGACCGCAGCCGCATCCGACCAAGCGATTCACCGATTCGTGGCACGCTGACGGCGGCTGCGATCCCCATTAAGGTGATCGTGAGCACCATGTCAATCATGGTGACACCACCGCGATCACGATGGTGGCAAATCGGTGGTTTTTGGGTGAGCATCGTTTTGCCGGGCGACGGTAAGGAACGCTATCGCTCTAACTTACGTCGCTTTTTTCCAGCGTGAGAGAAAAACGACTTGTCTTTCTCCCCCTCGCGCGCTCGCCATGTCCCTCTGCAGCTTTTACTGTTTTGCCTAAGCGTGTGGTCACCAACCTAAGAGATAGGCAAACATCATCGGCGCCACAATCGAAGCATCGCTTTGGATCATAAACTTGGGAGTATCAGCGGCCAATTTGCACCAAGTGATTTTTTCGTTAGGAACGGCACCGCTGTAACCACCGTAACTGGTCACCGCGTCGCTGATTTGGCAAAAGTAGCTCCACAGTCTGATGTCCTTTTTCAAATCTTGGATCATTAGCGGAACGGCACAGATCGCAAAATCACCAGCAATGCCTCCGCCGATTTGAAAGAATCCAATAGGGCTGTCCACCTGCGTCGCCTCATACCAGCGAACCAAACGTTCCATTTGAGCCGTGCCGCTGAGGTAAGCACTATGTGAGGAAACCAAACCCTCATAGACGCGCGCGGCAAAGATATTGCCTAATGTCGAGTCTTCGAACCCGGGCGTGTAAACGGGAATGCCAGCCTGTTTCGCTGCCAACACCCAGGAATGCTCCGGGGGGACTTGGAAGTGTTCGGCCAAAGTGGGGTCGTCGAGCAGATCAAAGATGAATTCTGCGGGAGTCTTCGCCGTCCCCGAATCGGCCGCTTGTTGCCAGAGTCGCAACAAGCGATGCTCGATGTTGCGCATCACGGTTTCGGGGATGCAGGTGTCGGTGACGCGATTGAAGCCCTGCTCTAGCAGGTTGACTTCGTCGGCGACCGATAAAGCTCGCCAATCTTCGACAATCCGATACTCGTCATGAGCCATCAAATTGAAAATATCTTCTTCCAAGTTTGCCGCCGTGCAGCTGATCGCGTGCACCAAACCGCCGCGAATCATTTCGGCTAGGGAGATCCCCAGCTCGGCGGTGCTCATCGCACCGGCTAAGGTGACCATCATTTTGCCGCCATCGTCAATGAATTTGCGATAGGCACTGGCGGCGGCCACGGTCTCTCGAGCGTTGAAGTGGCGAAAATGCTGATGCATGAAGGCAGCCATGCTGGGCTGTTTTCCGGCAAACGCATTGTGGGGCAGATCTGAGCGGCTCATCCTGGGCCTCCTTCGCAGCAAGTTTCGCAAATGGTGTGACAACGACCGCACTGCAGTTTGCCGCGAATTTCGATCAATCCACCGGCGCAGACCGGGCAAATTCCAAAGCCAATGTCTCCGGGGATGGAGCGTGGACTGTTGCTCCCCCCGGGACTCGAGCTATTGGGACTCGAGCTGCTGGGACTCGAGCTCTTTGGGTTTGTTACCAAATCTCTCTGTTGGTGATCGCCATTCATCGCGCAAATCCTCTGCCGCAGGTCAAACCAGGCTCCCGCTGAGCTGGTTATCCGGATGCCGAGAATACCGCACCCACCGCGAGTCGCGAAAGTGGTGGGGGGCCAGTTAAGGCAGATTCACGACCTCGCCACGGCTGCGGGTTGCCAGCGCCTGATACACGGTCAGGTCGATGGTGTCGGGCAGATGTCGCACGGAACCATCTGCCATCACAAAGCCGGTGACACCATTGTGATAGCTGCTGAAGTCCTCGAAGTGTCCAACCGGGTCGTTGGGAACGTGGTCTGCGGCTCCCAGGATGCGTGCTTCAGCCAGATTAGCCTCGTGGATTACTCCGTGCCAAATCGAACCGCCCAAACGACTGCTGCGTTCACCGACCATCAGGGTTTGGCTCGTGCCATCGCGGACGTCCCTGATTTTCATACGGCTGTTACCGAAGAACAAACCGTTACCGTTGTAAGGCGCGTCATGAATATCTTGCGTACCAAACACGCCGACGTAGTTGGCTTTGGCCATCTCGAACAGTTTGGGCAGTCCCTCGTCGGCATGCTCGGGGCCGTGATCGTCATCATCGTCATCACCGTCCCCGCCGTTATCGCGAAGGTGGTGATGGCCGTCGGATTCCGCGATCAAAAACAACAGCGGGCCCACGTCGCTGGGGCAGACAAAATTGCTGACCGAGAGCACGCGGATGGGAGCATGAATGTCTGCTTCGATCGGTAAACGTGCATCGATCTGATTGTCGATGTTGTCTTGTTCCATGAAGGGCAGCAGCGCTTTGGCCCAGCCCCACCCAGGTTCATCATGATCATTGCTGGCGACCCAACCGTAAGGAAAGCGGTCGTGAGTGCTATGATAATTGTGCATGGCGATGCCGATTTGGTGCAAGTTGTTTTGACAACTCATCCGCCTTGCCGCTTCGCGAGCCGCCTGCACCGCCGGCAGCAACAACCCAACTAAAATGCCGATAATGGCGATCACAACTAATAATTCGACGAGTGTAAAGCCAGACGATTTCGATTTGTTTGCATACATATGATTACTCACAGCCCTGATAGGTACCACTGAAGAGACTTCACTCACAAGACATTGTGTGGGCCGTTAAAGTCGCCTCAGCAGCATTACCGATTCACGATTGATCGTTCGCGAACAGATCTCACCAGTTACTGATAGTCAACTTTAACAAGCCGCATGTGAGCCGGTGGGCCGCGGGGAGAAATCGAAAGCGTGCTGGGACCAGGGGTTAGCCGGGAAACAGCTAAAGGGATGAGAATAGAAAGTTCTTGAGCAATGACTTGTTGTGGTAGCCCAACCGTTGCTGACTCGTCGAACGTGTTAAATACGCATGCCAAGCAGCGATGCACAACATCGGAATGGGGTGCTTGTGCCCCGTACAATTCACCCCTCTGATCATCCCCCAGAGTTTGCGAAAAACCGACCGTGGGGTGTGACGACGCCACGTCTTCAGCGTCACTGCCCTCGGTGTGGTAATCGATTTCAGCCCGGCTTCCTTTGGCAACGTGGCTGTGCCCGACACACGTTCGCTGCACACGCTGCTCAACGTCGCCAGCATGTTGCCCTACCGCTTGATGCTCTGGACCTTGATGATCAGCGCAATCATGCCAGGCTGGCACGACGAGACCGCCGAACAGGTAAACGAGCAAAGCAAGATGAGCTGTAGCAACGCGCATGAAGTGTAAACAGTTCCGTGGGGCTAGCAAACTAAGGGCTGCACCCCCCCAGCGTGCACTCGAATTGAATGCGGCGATCGGTTGTAACTATGTGTTCACTATAGATGCTCGCAGCCCCCGAAGAAATCCCCGCAGCCCAGAAAAGACTGCTTATTTTGCAGCTTCGCCCTCGCCCCCCACCATCTGAGCTTGCTGTCTACCGGCCGCTGGACGATTGGGCCGGCAAGGATTAACGTTCGCTTTGCACGAATCGGCGCATTGATCCCCCGGCCTAAACTAACCAGCGAGCCTGCGATGAATAGCAAGTCTGCGAAGCACAGCGATCATTCGCCGGAGCCTGGGCGGCTGACCAGTGTCAGCCACGCGGCGAGCGGTGAGCGTTATGACGTGGTGATTGTGGGAGGAGGTCACAACAGCCTAGTGGCGGCAAACTATTTGGCGGCCGCCGGTCTGAGCGTGTTGATTTTGGAGCGAGGGTCGGAGCTGGGAGGAGCAACTCAATCGGTGCGACTTTTTCCCGATTTTGATGCTCGGTTGTCACGCTATTCTTATTTAGTTTCACTCTTCCCCCCTCAAATTTCCCGCGATTTGAAGATCGACTTTCGCACCAAGCCGCGGCGGATCGCCTCGTATACCGCTTGGACGGATGCTGACGGGCGGCAGCAAGGATTTGCGATCCGCAATGATTTGCCGGAAATCAACGCCGCGGAAATCAACGCCGCGGAAATCAACGCCGCGGAAATCAACGCCGCCACCATCGCCGAGCTGGGTAGAGGTTCCGCCGAATGGCGAGGCTATCAGCAATTCGGTGAACTTTGTCGCGCAATCGCAAATGTTATGTGGCCGACGTTGCTGGAGCCGCTGCTCACGCGTGAGCAAATGCGAAAGCGGCTCTCTGCCGCGGTCGAGCGGGAGGCTTGGGAGTGGTTTGTCGAGCGTCCGCTGGGTGAAGCGATTGAGCACTTTGTCCAACACGACGCGCTCCGTGGGTTACTGATGACCGACGGTAAAATCGGTGTGCATACCCATCCCCACGATCGATCGTTACTGCAGAATCGTTGTTTCCTCTATCACGTTGTCGGGGGTGGCGATGGCAATTGGGCGGTTCCGGTTGGCGGCATGCAGGCCTTGGTCAATGCCCTCACCAAGGCCGCTGCTCCGCGTGGCGTGCGTTGGCTGACGCGTGCCAAGGCCGAGCAAATTGTGCCGGATGGAAATGAGTACTCGGTTCATTACCGGCAAGCGGATCAGCCGTTGGCTTGCAATGCCCGTTTCGTGCTCGTGAATGCGGCCCCCAGCGTTTTTCGGCAATTGACCGGGCAGAGTCAGCAACCGTCTGCGGCCGACCAAGTGAGTGCCGACGAAGGGAGTAACGAAGGGAGTGTTGTCAAAGTCAACATGCTGTTGGCTCGGCTGCCCCGCTTGAAAGCCGGCGGTGTTTCTTCTCCAGACGCATTTACCGGCTCGTTTCACGTCAACGAGGGTTACCAGCAGATGCTCGATTCGTATCGTCGAGCCGACGCCGGTGAATTCCCTGCCAAGCCACCGTTTGAGATGTACTGTCACACATTGACCGACGATACGATCCTTTCGCCGGAACTGCGCGCCGCCGGTTATCAGACGTTGACTTTGTTCGGTCTCGATATGCCTTACCGGTTGTTTCAACAGCACAACGACATCAGACGTCAGCAGGTCTTGGAGCGTTATCTGCAAGCACTTGATGAACTTTGCGAAGAACCGTTCCTGGATTGCCTAGCCCGTGACTCAAGCGGACAGGTTTGCCTGGAGATCAAAACGCCACTCGATTTAGAAGCCGAGCTGGGACTCGACCGGGGAAATATTTTTCACAACGCGCCGAGTTGGTTTTTTCGTGATCAAATCTCCGAGAACGGTCGCGAAGTTGACGTGGCGGCAGATCGTTGGGGCGTGGAAACCAATTGTCCAGGCATCTTCCTGGCCGGTTCTTCGGCCCAGCGGGGCGGTGCGGTCAGCGGCATTCCGGGACACAATGCTGCCCGGCGTGTTTTTGACGAATTGGGGATCCAATGATTTGCCCCGGTAAGACTAGCTGGGCAGCTAGAATGAGAGTGCACTGCGACGCTTGAAACCTTCTGCGAAAGCCACCAGCCGCATTGCCACCAGCCGCGTTGTCGCCAGCCATCGTGTTCGTTTGTTCCCGCTTTCATTTTTCAATTTCTCGATCACCCCCACAAGCTCTCCAACGAGGAGTCTTTCGTGTCGACCGCTTCCCCCAATCAATCGTCCGCTCTGAATCTCAGTTCGGTAATGCGTCAGGCCGAGGCCGCCGGTTCGGATGTGGAGGGAGCGATCGAAATTGCTCGCCAATTACTCGAACGGGCGCGGCAACTGCAGACGCCGCAGGAGAAACGTCAGCAAGCGGAGCTGGACCGCATGATTGGGCATCCTGAGGATAAAGCCACCCTAGTCGAAATGACCGACCAAGCATTTCGCACCGACGTTGCCCAGCGCGTCGCCGATCAATTGACGCACATTCTTGATTTGCAAGGCGTGCCGCGGTTCTTTAGTGGGTTGGATCGCACCATGCTGCGTGGCTTTCAAAGTTTTGGTGGATTCATGCCCGGCGTCGCCGTACCGCTAGTCAAAGAGAAAATGCGGCGGGAAACAGCCAACGTGATTCTCCCCGCCGAACCCGATTTGTTGACGCCGCACCTGCAAGCCCGCCATCAAGAAGGTGTGCGGATGAACGTCAATTTCTTGGGCGAGGCGCTGATTGGCGAACGGGAAGCTCGGCGGCGTTTGAATACCTACTTGGCGGCCCTCCAGCAGCCTGACGTGGAGTGTATCTCGGTCAAGATCTCGACGATCTATTCGCAATTGACTCCGATCGGCAGACGGCACACGATTTCCGTCTTGGCGGACCGCCTAGAGTTGCTCTATCGAGCAGCGGCGCGGGAACCTTTTGTGAACACCGACGGCAGCCGAACCAGCAAATTCGTCTATCTCGACATGGAAGAATATCGGGATATGTATTTGACGCGAGATGCTTTGATCGCCGCGCTCAACCGTCCCGGCTTGGAAGGAGCGCGGGCTGGTATTGCTTTGCAAGCCTACATTCCAGATTCGTTCCGCGTGTTGCAAGATGTGGCTCAGTGGTCCGAGGAGCGAGTGGCCATCGCACGGCAGAAAGGTGTCGAGTGTTGTCCGTTGACGGTGCGTGTCGTCAAAGGTGCCAACATGGAAATGGAACGCGTGGAGGCGTCGGTGGGAGGCTGGCCGCAAGCTCCCTATCAATCCAAAGTCGATACCGATGCCAACTTCAAACGGATGCTGCGAGAATCGTTAAAAGATGAGTATAAGGATTCTCTGCACCTCGGCGTGGCTTCGCACAATTTGTTTGACGTAGCGTTGGCCATGCTGTGGGCTGGCAAGTGTGGTGCGCTGGGGACCTCGCGAGTGCAGTTTGAAATGTTGGAAGGGATGGCCAACCATCAACGTCGCGCTATCTTTGAGTGTGTCAATGAATTGTTGTTATACGCACCGGCGTGTCGCCAACAAGATTTTATTCACGCGATTGGATATTTGATCCGCCGGCTCGACGAAAATACGGGCACTGAGAATTTCCTTCGCCACACCTTTCGGCTCGATCCTCAAGGACAAGAATTCGCGACGTTGGCCGCTGGTTTTCGCCGCTCGGCCGAGTTACTCGACACCGTCGCGGATGCGCCGCGACGAACGCAAAATCGCAACTTACCCCCTGTGCAACCACCACCAGCGGAGCGTTGGGAAGCGTTTGTTAACGAACCGGACACCGATTGGTCGCTGCCTCACAACGCCGAGTGGGCGGAGGAGATTATCAAAACATGGATTGATCGTTGCGGCGAGTCTGCTTCCTTCGTGCCCTTGTTTGTGGCTGGGGAAGAAGTCACCGACGAGCGTCCGGTACGAGTCTCGACCGACCCATCGCGCCCCGGCGTGGCTGTTTGTCGTTACGTCGAAGCGTCGGAGGTTGATGTCGACGCGGCGGTGGCGTGTGCCCAAGCCGACCCGGCGGGCTGGCGTCAGAAAACCTTTGCGGAACGCCACGAAGTGCTCCGCCGCGCCGCCCAGTTGATGCGAGAACGACGAGGCGACATCATCGGCGCTTCAATTGCCGACGGCGGAAAAACGATTCAAGAGGCCGATCCCGAAGTCAGCGAAGCCATTGACTTTACCGAATTCTATCCGCTGTCCGCAGCTCAATTGGCTGCTGAACCGCATTTGCAGGCCAAAGGCCGCGGGGTGGTGGCGGTCGTCAGCCCTTGGAATTTTCCCATCGCGATTCCTTGCGGCGGCGTTGCGGCTGGCTTAGCTGCGGGGAACACCGTGATTTTGAAACCGGCCAGCGATACAGTGTTGCCCGCAGCGGCGATCTGCCAGTGTTTCTGGGATGCCGGTGTACCCCGCGAAGCGTTGCAATTGCTCCCCTGCCGTGGTTCCACCGCCGGCCAGCGCCTGGTCACGCACGAGCACGTCGATGTGGTGATTCTGACTGGCGGCACGGAGACCGCCGTGCGGATGCTGAGCGCTCGCCCCGATCTAGATTTGGTGGCGGAGACGGGTGGCAAAAACGCTACCATCGTGACAGCCCTTTCGGATCGCGAGTTGGCCATTAAGCACATCCTGCACGGCGCGTTTAGTCACAGTGGCCAGAAATGCAGTGCGACTTCACTGTTGCTGTTGGAAGAAGAAGTTTATGAGGATCCGGAGTTTCGCGAATCGTTGGCCGACGCGGTGCAGAGCTTGCGAGTCGGCTCGGCTTGGGATCTGAGCACCAAGATTGGTCCGCTGATTCGAGCCCCCGAGGGTCCACTGCTGCGAGAACTCAAGGAGCTGGAACATGGCGAGCAATGGTTGGTCATGAGCGAGCAAGTTGATGACAATCCCTGCCTGTATCGTCCCAGCGTCAAGTGGGATGTGTCGCCCGATAGTTTTACACACCTGACGGAGTTATTCGGGCCGGTGCTGGGGGTGATGAAATTTCGACGGCTTGAGGAAGCGATCGAATTGGTGAACCGCACCGGGTATGGTCTGACCAGTGGTTTGCATTCTTTGGATGATCGCGAGCAGATGATTTGGAAAAATCGGATTCGTGCTGGTAACCTTTACATTAATCGTCCCACCACCGGAGCGATTGTGCTGCGGCAGCCGTTCGGCGGTGTCGCCAAAAGCGCTTGGGGCTCGGGGATCAAGGCGGGAGGGCCGAACTATGTGATTCCGCTGATGGAGTTCAGCGAGGATTTACCCGCGGATTCCAATTCGGATTCGCTTCAGCCGCTGAATGCTGGGGATAAGCCAAGCGAAGCGTCCGCGCTGCTCTCCGGTCTGATCACGGCGTTGGAATCGAGCGCAAGCGTGGAGAAGATTGCCGCTCAGCGTGGAACCGCCGTGGATAAGGTGTTGTCACGGTTGCGGTTCGCGGCGCGTGATTTTGTCAAGCATGCCGACCAAGATTTCCAAGTTGAACACGATACCGTGCGTTTGGTCGGGCAAGATAACTTTCGCCGTTTCCGGCCTGTGGAGCAACTACGGATGCGAGTCCAGCAACATGATCACGCTGACGATATCGTGATTGCGTTGATGGCCGCCGTGGCAGTTGACTCGCGACCGGTGGTCTCCTATGCCGCCGGGATACAGACCGAACTGATTCGTTTGTTGGAACAGTTGACGTCGACTTGGGCTGGTCGTATCGAGTTTGTCGAAGAAGACGAATCTGCCTTGGCCGCCGAAATCCTTGGCGGATACGTCGACCGCGTGCGCCTGCCCGGAGGTGGCCAAGTCGGTGAGGAAGTTTTGGCGGCATGTCGGCAAGCGTTTATTCCGATCTTGCGGGCTCGCGCGGTTGCGCTGGGGCGTGTCGAGCCGTTGTGGTATGTCACCGAGCAGAGTGTATCGGTTGATTATCACCGCTACGGGAACCTGGGGCGACGCGCTGGTGAAATACGACGGCCAGTCTTGTAAACATTGTGTTGCGATTTCACAACAATGACCTACCTTTGCTGAGGATCGATCGGGAAAACGCCAAAGCGGCTGCATGGCTCTTAGATTTTTCCCGCCCGTTGCCTATGGGTCAGTTGTGCAACCATTGATACAAGGTGCTGCATTATGTTTAACGCCACCGGAGCCGACCTGTTGTTGGTCGAGGGCGAAGCCGTTTTAGCGGACTTAACATCTTTCCGGCTTGAATTACTCGGTTTTAGCTTGCGAGTCGTCTCTTCGTCTTTGGAGGCACAGCAACAGATTGAATCGCGGAAACCCGATCTGTTGATTATTGATTCTGTGCTCCCCGATGGCGATGGGATTGACTACGTCAGCCGGTTGCGCACGGAGTTCACGCCGGAGGAGCTGCCGGTGTTGGTATTTTCCATCAATCCAACGTTGGACTCGGTGGAGCGAGCCTTTGCGGGTGGCGCGCAAGCCTATTTGGTCACACCTTTTGACCCGACAACTCTGGAGGAAAAAATCCAGGTGTTGCTGAAGTCCTCCACAACCTTCGCCAAGCAAGTGAGCCGATGACCAGAAGACTGGGAGATATTTTAGTCGAGCAGAGCTTGGTAACAGCTGAGCAGTTGGATGAAGTTTTCCGGACTAAACCGAAATCGGTGCTAATCGGCGATTGGTTACTGGAAAACGATCTGCTTACTCCGGAACAGTTGGGGCAAGCACTTTCCTGCCAGTTCGAAGTCCCCTTTGCGGATGTCGATCCGACGAACTTAGATCATCAGGTGATGCGTTTGTTACCAGAGGACTACGCGCGGCAGCACGAAGCCGTTGCGGTTGGGGTCCAAGGTCGTAAGCTGCGGCTGGCGATGGTCGCGCCGGCGGCGATGAATCCCGATCCGCGCCCCATCACCTTGACGAGGCCGATGCCGTTGATCGCGCTCTTCGCCTCGGTATGCGCGCAGTTGAGCACCTTGCGGGCCTCCTCGAGCGCGGTCAGATATCCGAATGAACGCGAGATGAAGTTTATGTCGTTGTCGATGGTCTTGGG
>CAZHTX010000106.1:12156-14197 GCA_964535475.1 uncultured Pirellulaceae bacterium | reverse complement strand
ACCAATGCTGCCAAAGTCATCCCGATCATCAAGGCCGTGGTGATCAACAGCACCCAGCCCATGCTGTAGCCGTAGGCAGTTCCCACCCGCGAAGCGGTCGTGATGCTGCCCGGTCCCAACACGACTGCGGCAACGACCACCGCGGGCCCAATCCCGCCAATCGTCTCCCACCATCCCAAAGGCTTGTTCGCCGCCAGGGGAGGAGCAGGCTGCGAGGACCGAGGCAGTGCTTCCTCGTTCCGCTGAGAATCTTGTCGGGGAGATTGTTGAGAATCTTGCCGGGGATCAGACATCGTGCGGAAATCTTTGCGGAGGGTTGAGGCGGGAAGACCTCTTTATACCGCACATCCCGAGGCGAATGAAATCACACGCAGCAAAACGAGCTGCGTGCTTGTGCTCGAGCGCTAAGCTTCAGCCGGACTTGCCCCGGGCCGGAGCAACAACTGGCGGCTACACCGCTCGCCGACTCAACCGTTACAGCTCAGTAGCGGAAAACGTATCTCCTTGGCTGATATCACCCGTGCGAAATCCTTTCAGGAACCAATTGTAGCGTTGTTGACTGGTGCCATGCGTGAACGAGTCGGGGACGACGTAGCCTCGCGCCTGCTTCTGCAAGCGATCATCACCGATTGCCATCGCGCAACGCAGTGCCTCTTCGATATCACCCTCTTCCAAGATTCTTCCCTCGCCTCGCAAATGGTGGGCAAACACGCCAGCATAAAAATCAGCTTGCAACTCCAAACGTACCGAGAGGTCATTCATCTCCCGCTCGCTAATCTTGCCTCGCAGCGCGTCGAGCTTATCTGTCGTCCCCATTAAATTTTGGATGTGATGTCCGACTTCGTGCGCAATCACGTAGGCGCGGGCAAAATCGCCGGGCGCGCCGAATTTGCTCGACAGCTCGCTGAAGAAAGAAGTGTCCAAAAAAACGGTTGAATCACCTGGGCAATAGAACGGCCCCGTGGCGCTGGTGGCCGTTCCGCAGGCCGAATTGACTCGCCCCGAAAACAGCACCATGCGAGGCTCTTGATAACGCACCCCGTATTCGGCCAACAGCTTGCCCCAGACATCCTCGGTGAGCGCCAAGACTTGCGAGGAGAATAACCCCTGTTGTTCCTCCTCTGCGGTCAGCTCGCCGTCCACATCTGCGGGCGCTGCGGCGGGTACTCCATCGACAGCGGCGGGTTGCAACTGCTGCAGGACTGCTTGGGGATTTCCGCCCAGCAGGTAAATGATCAGCATCAGCACAAGCATTCCCGCACCAGCACCGCCACCAACGACGCTCGGTCGCGGGCCACGACGACGGTCCTCCACATTCTCACTTGTTCGTCTGCCTTCGAGTCGCATTTTCACTCTCTCCTGATTTTGCCTGATGCTGAATCTAAACGCCCCAGAATTACCGGGCCAAAATACCCACGCCAAAACAGCCGCCCCCAAATAACTATCATCAGCCCCTCAAGATTACCTTTGCGGGACGGAATGCCCCAGGCCGTGCGAGCCCAGAAGTTTTTCATTTTTTTTTCGCCAAGCACCGGAAAGGTATCCAGCGACGCAACGTTAATGTGATTAAATCAACCATTATGTTTTGTTTTTTGATATTAATGAGATTTTACGCCCCACAAAACCATTTTCGTCGATATATTCGCAGGGGTGAGTTACGCAGATGAGCCAAGTGATGCTCATCGAATCGAGTGAACCTCGGAGCTGAAGTCCATGAATCCGCAACGTCAAGGATCGATTTGTTTACTGCTGGGGTTATTTGCCCTGGGCGGCTACGTGTTGCTGGAGCAATCGATCGGCAGTCCACCTAGTTTCACGAGCCGGGACAGTGCGCCCGTGCGGACGGCCAGTCCCGCCTCTTTCCAGAGCATTACGGAATCTGCTGGAGCTGGTCGCGTGCGGCAATACCAGGGCCGCCTGATCCGCCGCACCGTGACCGGGACGGTGCATTACGACTGGCTGGTCAAGGTGTTTGATTTGCCGGCCCAAGCGGATGGCTTGCGCCCGATCGTGGTGCACAGCCAGCAATCGCCCCGCAGCG
>CAZHTX010000106.1:0-12056 GCA_964535475.1 uncultured Pirellulaceae bacterium | reverse complement strand
CAAGCGGATGGCTTGCGCCCGATCGTGGTGCACAGCCAGCAATCGCCCCGCAGCGGCTGGAGCTGGTTCGATTCGCCACCGCCACAGCAGGAGCGATCACTGGTCGCTTGGCTCGATCAGCGTGGCGAGGTCGTGCAGCAATTCCTTCCGGCGGGAGAATCGACTCGGCTCGATCCGCTCGACTGGTTGTTCCATCAAGAGGACGCGACTGTCGGCACGGCAACGACGGTGGCTCGGGAGACGAGCATGCAAATGCGGATCGAGGGGATCCGTCGTCGCTGCAAAATTGACTATGACAATGACAGCCAGCTGGCGAATCGCTGCTTCCTCGAAGCGAGGCAGAAATCGACCACCGCGAACGTCAGCCTGACCGCAGCTTTAGAAATCGTCGGCACCAGCGAGCTAGGTGCCGAGGCGGCTCAGAGGTTGTTGCATGATTTGGACTTGTGGCAAACGGGCTGGAAAGCAACGCAGGCGGTGATCGAAATCGCCTCGCTGGTTGGCGGCAAGGATGAACAGGAATTCGACCGCTTGACAATAAACTATCGCGCTCAAATGCAAGCGTTGGTCAACAACAGCCTGCATCCGGCAACGTCCATCGGCATTCGCCAGTCACTCGTGGAACATGGTCTTTTTTCGAATCGCTTGCGGAGTGCGATTGGAGTCGGGCAACGTTTACGGGCTCACGGTCCTCTGCGCTGGGCGACTCGGGACACGACCGGTGAAAGATATGACACCACCGCATCCCCTGGCCGGATCACGGTGCTGGGCTTCGTTGCTTTTGGAGCCCCCGAAGCTGCCGAGATGCTAGACAGCATGGTGATGTTGCAACGTCATTTCGGTCGCGAGCGGCTAGACGTGATTGCCTTTTCCACCGACTATCGAAGTGAAGATACGCAGCGGATGGCCGCGGCCTTAGCCGAGGAAGTGCCCGTGCTGTATGGAATTCCGGTAGCCGAAGAGTTGAACTTATATGGTGCCGGGATGCCCATCTTGATCATTGCCGATTCGAATGGCAATGCCCGCTATCTGCACGCTTGGCAAACCCATTCGGATTTGCCACGCGTCGTTCGCCAGATCGAGGGCCTGCGGTTGGAAGAAAAGCTGCGAACAAGCGATCTGGTGGAACGATTCTCGAGACGGACTGGGCTGCTAGCGCTGAGCGATCAAGTCGGACGTCTTTTCCGATCGCAGGTCAACTGAGCCTGCTTGACGCCGCTGCCCGGCCGCACCCACACCGTCGGCACGACCGCTGCCGATGGTTTGGGCCAACAGGCAGCACTTTTAGCTGGGCAGCACATCTATCTGGGCAGCACATCTATCTGGGCGGCACTACGACGCCCAGTTCCTATTCGTCTGCGGCTCGCATCATGGGAGTCAGCAGTAGGTTCGAGTCGCACAGTTCGTCGCTTTGAAAATAGAGTGCGATCTCTCGCGTTGCAGATTCCGTACTATCGGAAGCGTGGACTAAGTTCATTTGGCGGCTGCTGCTATAATCGCCCCGAATGGTCCCGGGTGCCGCTTTGAGGCCGTTGGTGGCTCCCAGCATTTCCCGCACAACGCTGATTGCTTCCAGGCCTTCGAGCACCATAGCCACGATCGGCGAATCGGTGATGAAAGCCTCTAGTCCTGGGTAGAAGGGCTTTTCGGCGTGTTCCGCGTAGTGCTGTTTGGAGAGTTCGGGGGTAACGAGGAGCATTTTCATGGCGACGATATTCAGCCCTTTGTTCTCAAAGCGGCTGAGGACGGCACCGATCAGTCGACGTTGGACGCAGTCGGGTTTGAGCAGGACAAGTGTGCGTTGCATGTTTTTTTTGCAATGAAGCAGGAGGAAGCCGGAAAGAAAGAAGGTGGAAAGGCACGGATTATTCCGCACGATTGGCAATTGTGCAGGCTGAAAGCCAAATCGTGAAGACCACCGCGACTCTGAATCCACCAGAATTGCCCGTTGAGGTATAAGATGAGAGAGTAACTTTGGCAGGCGTTCGCTCCCAAATGTCCCCTCAGGCACTGCATTGACCCAGTCTGAACCACAAATTCGCAGCATTTTTCGCGAAGCCGCTCTCCGCAGTGGCTTGGTGTCTGTTGAATTATGGGAGGCTGTCGCCGCCAAGGTGTCGAGTCAAGCTGCTGGGAAACCAGCCGAATGGGTGGAGGAAGCGGTTGCCAAACGGCTCGTGCAAAGCGGTCATTTGACGCCATACCAGGCTGCCCAGCTGCAAAGTGGCCGGACCAAACTGAATCTCGGCCCCTACATCATTACCGACTGGATTGCTCAAGGCGGGATGGGGCAAGTTTTCAAGGCGGTTCACAACGTGATGGGGCGGGAATCGGCTGTAAAAGTCTTGCCGCTGGAAAAAGCCACGGAGGAAGCGAGAAAGGGTTTTCTGCACGAAATCCGTTTGCAAGCCGGCCTCGATTGTCAATATTTGGTGCGAGCCTACGATGCCGGGCAAGATCGTAACGTGCATTACTTGGTGACTGAATATGTACCGGGCACCGACTTGCGCCGCCTGGTTCGTCAACGTGGCATGTTGAGTCAAGCCGAAGCGGCCGTCGTCATCATGCAAGCCGCTTTGGGGCTCGATTATGCCCACCGCCAAGGCTTGATTCATCGCGACGTCAAACCGGGCAATTTGTTGGTAACGCCTGATGGCCAAACCAAAGTGTCCGACGTCGGCCTGGCCGCTTGGGCGACCGCCCTGGGGGATGATCCGCGAGCGGGCAAGATCGTGGGGACCGCCGATTACCTTTCCCCGGAGCAAATTCGCAGCCCCCGCGACGTCGGCCCGGCGACTGACATTTATTCGCTCGGCTGCACCTTGTATTACTCGATTTGCGGCAAAGTCCCTTTCCCGGGCGGTGATACATCATCGAAATGTCGTCGACATTGCGAAGAAACGCCCTGGCATCCCCGCAAATTCGCGCCCGATTGCAGCGAGGAGTTTGTCGAGTTGATCGCCGACATGATGGAGAAAGACCCGGCGCGTCGAATTTCCACGGCCGCCGAGGTTGCTGAACGTTTAGAACCGTGGGCCGAGGAGGTGGCTGGCCCCGTGCAAAGGCCGATTGTCCGCCGCGCCTGGACCGCCCCACCACCACCGGCTGAGGATGCGGGACCACCGCTGCCGGCTTCCCCTTGGGGCGAGACGCCGGATTCCGACGGCTCGCAAGGCTCTGATCGCGAACCACCACAGTCGGTTTTGCCCCATTCCAATTTACCAACGGGTAATTTCCCAGCAGCCGGCACCGGCCTGCCCGGGGCACCCAGCCGCGGCGGTTCCTCCGCTGGCGATTTAGGCAACCCCCAGCCACCACCTGCGGCCGGTGCGGCTGTCGCGACTCCGTTGCTTGACTGGCAAACAGCCTCCTCCGTTTCTGCCACGATTCGCCCCACCGGGCTCTCAAGCAAACAGGTTTGGGCCCGCATTGCGATCAGTTTGGCAATTGCGATCCCGTTGGCGCTGCTCGCCGGCGCGCTGCTCGGCTTCTTTATCCGCGATTACGTTGAATAAAGTGTACATCGAATAAAGTGGCTGGCTTTCCCTCATCCAAGCGGAGGGCTAAATTGGTGCTCGCGAGATCTGCTCGTAATTTGCCTTGGTGCGATCATCGCCCAGGCTGCCAATTACTTTTTAGGAGTTCTGTTGCATGTCAGTAACGATGCTAGCCCTAGTCCTCGCATTCGGCGGAGTTGTCGCCGACGAAGTGACATCCAATTTCGTACCCAAGGGTGTTACTCAAAAACTTGGCGGCTACAGGCCGATTCCAGCCGAATTGTCGGAAACGGGGGAAAACGTCCAACAACCCCCAGCCGATCTGGAGACTCCCAAGTTTGGACAACTGAAACTGGATGGCAAACTGTTTGGCTTCATCCTCGTCGAGCCCACTGGTGAAGACACCGAAGCTACACTGTACGTCGACGCCAACGCTGACGGCGACTACACCAACGACCCTGAAGTCGAGTGGAACCCGAGGAAAATCGGTGATTACACACAATACAGTGGCACGGCGACCGTCGAGCTGGGCCAGGATCGGGTTGGTAGCGTCAACATGTATCGTTTTGACCCCACCGACGCGCGGCGCGCCTCGGCCAAGAATCTGCTGCTTTACTACGCTGACTTTGGCTACGAGTACAGCCTTACACTCGACGGCCAAGAATTCAGCACGTTTGCCGCTGGTGGTGTTTCCGATGGTGAAACACTCACGATTGATCGCAATCAAGATGGTAAGATCAGCCGCAATTTTGAAGCCCTGACCGTTGGCAAACCTTTCAACTTTACCGGCACCACCTACTCGCTCAGCGCGAGCGAAGATGGCTTAAAGCTTGCCTCGGCCGACGTCGAGTTGCCTCAAACCCCGCTACCTCCCGATTTGCGAGTGGGAAAACAAACCCTTGCTTTCACCGCCACCACGCTGGACGGCAACACGGTTAACTTTCCCAAAGATTACGCGGGCAAAATTGTCATGCTCGATTTCTGGGCCACCTGGTGTGGACCATGCATCGGTGAAATCCCGCACATGAAGGCGGCTTACACGGAGTGGCACGACAAGGGCTTCGAAATTCTCGGTGTCAGCTTTGATCGTGAAGGAGAAGAAGACAAGGTCAAAGCATTCCTTGAGGAACGTGAACTGCCCTGGACGCAAATCTACGAGGGCAAAGGCTGGAACACCGATGTGGGTACCCAACACGACGTCAGCGGTATTCCCTTCGTGTTGCTGATTGACGGTGACACGGGCGAAATCTTGGCCGACGCCAATCAACTGCGGGGCGCGGGGTTGCCGGAATTTATCGGCGAAGTATTGGCAAAGCGTAACGAAAAGTAGATGCAATTCTGTTCGCTGCGAACCGCAGCGTCCGCCACGCTGTTTTATTAAGAATGCCCGTGAGATCTCGATCGGTCCACGGGCATTTTTGCATACTGTTTATATTGTTTTTTCAACTTCACTCTTCAAACAGTGCTGAGAACCTACAATCGCGAAAGCGACGAAAACTGGGGCTTAGCGGCAGTACGGCTAATAGCAGTACTGCTTATAATCTTCGGGTTTTTAATAGGTGCTTGGCCTGGCAAGTCCATCGCCAGCTGGGACGTTTATGATCAATTATGATGATGAAGATTATATCGCTGCCCGTGAGGCGTTGATCGACGGTGATCTCGATACCACTCGCAGCATTCTCAAACGGATGCTCGCGGGTAATCCCGACAGTCTTGAAGCGACCGAACTGTGTGGTGACTTGGCTCACGCCATGGGAGATTTCAACAAAGCCGAACGGTTATATTTAAAGCTTGCCAAGTTATCCGATGACCCCTTAACACAAGCCACTTCCCAATTGAGTCGCGGGATTTTGGCATCTGAGCTTAGGCAGCATGACCAGGCGAAAGCGCTGCTCGGCGCGGCCGCGGAGGCCTTTGGCGAAATGGGGGTGGTTAATCAACAAGCCCTGGCGCTGGGAAATCTGGGCACCGCCTGTTTAGACGCTTGCGATCTGTTGAAAGCCGAGGATGTTTTACTGCAAGCGATTGATTGCTACACCGAATGCGAAGACTTTGACGCAGTTGCCCTCGTTTGTGCCGACCTGGCTTGCGCCTATCGCATGATGGGACGTTTGCAACAAGCGGAAGAAATGTTTCACCGGGCGATGGATATGTTCGAGACGCTGGGCGAACAAATTCATGTTGCCAGTTGTCTGGATGGCTTAGGCATTATTCATCAAGTCCGCAGTGAATACGAACAAGCGGAAACCATGCACCAGGCGGCGGTTGCCATCAATCAATCTTTGGATTGCGAAGAAGGACTCTCGGTAAACTACGGCAACCTGGCGATCCTCTGCCAGCATCAATCCAATTTCAGCAAAGCGATCGAGTACCTTGAGTTAGCCTATCAGCTTGACCGCGAGGCGGGTCGCGAGGATGGCGAGGCCGATTACTTGGCAAACTTGGGCGATATCAAACGGGAACAAGGAGAGTTGGATGAAGCCGAGAGTTTATTGCTCAGGGCGATCAAATGCGAGAAGGAATTCGGCGATGCCGAAGGTCTAGCTTGCACCTATCAAAAACTATCGTTGGTATATCGTGAGCAAAACCGGCTGGAGGAATGCGAGAAACTAACTGAGCGGGTTATCAAGATGGTTGATGAGATTGGCCAAGTGGATGCTTTGGCCGGCGCGTTAAACGAATTTGGCGTGCTCCGTCAGCGACAAGGACGTGCTCAGGAAGCCGCGGAGCTGTGGCAGCGCAGCCTTTGCATTTATGAACAACTGGAGAGCAAGCGGATGATTGAAGAAGTGAAAAAGCAATTAGAATCGCTTTAGAAAACTCCGCGAATCAGCCGCAACGCGCAGGCGTGCGGCACCCGATCAGCCGCCACGCGCCAGCGTGCGGTTCCTGCAATCAGCCGCCACGCGCCAGCGTGCGGTTCCCAATCAGCCGCTACGCGCAAGCGTGCGGTTCCACGAAACCTCATTCTCCGATCGTTCCGTAACTTGCGTCCGTTCCCAAATTCTGCAGGTCAGAGATGAAGTCAAAATTACCCACGATCTGTGCGTTGGATTGCCCAGATACATGTGCTTTGCAAATTACGGTGGAAGATGGCCGGGTGGTCAAACTGGAAGGGGACGCCGAGCACCCAATCACTCGCGGTTTTGCTTGCGTAAAGATGTACCGTTATCCCGAGCGTCAGGAACACGCCGATCGCTTGTTGGTGCCCCAAAAACGGATTGGCGGCAAAGGCGAAGGCCGGTTCGCCGCGATCACTTGGGACGAGGCGTTGGATGAAATTGCCGATCGTCTGCGAGGCCTCATCGACGAACATGGCGGGGAGTCGATTTTGCCATATTGTTACGCTGGCACGATGGGCAAGATCGAGGGCAATCATCCGCTTGCTTTCTTTCGTGCCGTTGGCGCACTGGAATTGGATCAAACCGTCTGCGCTGCGACCGGCGGAGCGGCTTGGGAGGCAAATTACGGACCTGGCAAACTCAGCCCCGCCCCGGCTGACGTGGTTGATTCGCGGCTGATCATTCTCTGGGGTATCAATGCCCTCCGCAGCAACTCGCACTTCGCACCCTGGCTGAAAGAAGCCCGCAAGCGAGGTGCCCACTTGCTGCACATCGATCCCTTTCGCAATGAAACCAGCCGATTTGCCGACGAACATTGGCAATTGCGGGTTGGCACCGACGCGGCCCTGGCGCTGGCGATCGGTCGTGAGATTCTGGTCAATCAGTGGCATGATGAAGACTATCTTGCCCAACACGCTCGCGGCCTGGATGCGTATTACGAAGCCTGCCAGCCGTGGACTTTGGAGCGAGCCGCCGAGTACTGCGACGTACCGCTGGAGTCATTGCGAACGCTGGCCGCTCGTTTTGGGCAAACCAAAAACGCGTTCATCAAGGTTGGCTACGGCATGACCCGCAACGAGGGCGGGGGAAACGCGGTGCGGGCGATCACCTTGCTGCCTGCCCTAACCGGCGCCTGGCAGCACCCTGGCGGCGGCGCCGCACTTTCGACCAGCGGTGGGTTTCCCTTGCACATGGCGACCGTCGAAGGGCAGCATCTGCAGCGTCCCGGCGTGCGACATGTCAACATGAATGAACTGGCCAGCGAACTCACCGACGCCGAGCGTCGCATCCGCGCGTTGGTGGTTTTCAACTCCAACCCGGCCGCCATTGCCCCCAACACATCGGGAGTGCTGGCCGGTTTGCGGCGCGAGGATTTGCTGACCGTCGTGCTCGAGCACTTTCAAACCGACACTGCCGATTACGCCGACTTTTTGCTCCCGGCAACAACATTTTTAGAGCACCCCGACCTCTACACATCGTACGGCCACTATTACCTGCAGTGGGCCGATCCGGTGGTGCCCGCGAGGGGCGAGTGCCGTCCCAACAGCTGGATTTTCGCTCAGCTCGCTCAGCGACTCGGGCTCAGCGATGAAAGTCTGCATTGGTCTGCCGAACAGTGTGCCGAAAATATGCTGGCCAGTGATCATCCCTGGCTGGCTGGGATCACGTGGCCGCGACTTCGCCAACAGCGTTCGCTGCGTTTAAATTTGCCTCAGCCATTTCTTCCCTACAGCCAGGGAAGTCATTTTCCCGACGGCAAGATTCGCTTCTCCCCGCCCCCGCAGCAATTAACGTTCGAGGAACAACCTGAGGAAGGGTATCCGTTTCGGCTGATCTCGCCGCCGGGGACATATATCCTCAACACCTCGTTGGGGAATTTAGAGAGTTTGCGGAAGTTGGCGGGCGGGCAACCTCAAGTCATGATGCATCCCGACGACGCGACACCGCTGGGCATCGTCGATCGGCAAACCATCGAAATTCACAGTCGTTACGGCAGCATTCAGCGGCAGGTGTTGGTCAGCACCGACGCGGCCCGCGGGACCGTCGTGGCACTTGGCCAATGGTGGGCAAAATTCGCTCCCGACGGACGCAGCCTGAATCATTTGACCAGTGAGCGGCTGACCGATCTGGGCGGTGGCAGCACTTTTGGCAACCCGGTCGTTCGCTGCCAGCCAGTGGAATAGGCATCATGCCTGTAAAGTCAAATCCGTTCTCGCGTGCCGGGTGCGGCTGTTTTTCCTACGGCGTTTTTTCTAGCCGTGCGATGCCGTGGGACGATTTACTGCGGGGAGCTGGCGGGCCCCGCCTAGACCATTCGCCGGCGCTTTCCTAGATTAAGCCTGTCGAATTTCCTTGCCCGCCACTTTTTGTCGCCGGTTCTATGGCCGCTGCCCAGCCCACGCCGCCGCCCGACCGCATCGCTCAGATCGCGGGCTACATCAATTTCTCCTCTGGGCATGGCGACCCCGTCACGCTCAGCAATTTAAATTACTTGCATGGCGTGGCCGCCGCGGGAGATCCGTTTTCGGGGATGCCACCTTGGTTGGTGGTTGGTCAGTGGTTGCGTGACGCGGCCGACCAGCTCGAGGGTACCACGGCGGCATTCGCAGATTTGTCGCAGTTGCGGTCGGTGACGCGACTGGTGTGGAGCGATTTGCTGCCCGCTTTCATCGATTTCCACCGTGATTTGCTGTTCCATCAAGCACCCGAGGGAATCTTCAACGGTTTTTTCCTCGGTCGCTGCGTGGAAGCGGTGCTGCGTCAGGGGGCTCCCTGGGAAGACTCGCCGCGGATCGTCGAGGGCGCGATCAGCCACTTAAATGATTTCGTGGGCTTTCGACCGGTGGCTCAATTGGAAAATCGTGCTTGCGAGCCGTATCGGCACGAATGGGTGCGTCCAATCCCGCTGTATATCGCGGGAGCGGGGGTCGCTGAGGTCCCTTATCGGAACTTGATTTCTCGTTCGATGACGATTTTGCGAGAGACCGATCCAGCGATTTTGCGAGCTGCTCAGTTCGACCTGGACCAACTCGACGAGCTGGCTTTTGATCCCAGAGCTTATGATTTCGACCATCCGGTCAATAGTCGGCCCAACTATCACTTTGGTGGCTGGGATCCAAATCTGGTTGACGGCGATGGACGGTATCGGCGATTCGTGCTGCAGCAAGTAACGATCGACGCCTTACTCAGCCGCGTGGTCCCGCCTCCCGGACGCCAGCCCGATCCGTCTGCGCCCAGCCGCGACCAATTAATGACTGAGGCGGCCGCCGTCTTGGCTGGTACGATGTTGATGGCTTCGGGAATCAGCGGCTGGGGCCCAGCCGCTTACGATTCAACCGTCACGTTGGAATCGTTGATGCCACCGATTGCCGCTTATCGAGACGCTTTCTACCACGATGTTTTGCATCGCATGGAAGGTGAGCACGCCGAACGCTTGCAGGCCGAAGCCGAGCTCCGGCGGCAGCCCTTTGGTGCCGCTCGCCAACACCTCAACGCGGCGCTCGCCCACCGCCGAGCGAAACAATTACAGCATCTTTACTTAGCTCGCACCTATGCGCGGATGGGCTATCCCGACGCGGCCAAGCGTCAAGCGGATGTGGTCACGGTGCCATCGGCCCGGTTGACCTGCCGCATCGATTGTTTGCTGACTTTGGGGATGCGGAATTTGAATCGAGGCCGTTTGGCGGAGGCGGCCGAAGTTCCCCGGCAGGCGATGGAATGGATTCACCGTGGCATCGAGTGCGGCGCCTTGGTCGACCCTTGGAACATTCTCGGATTCGCGGGAAATTTCACCCGCTTTCATGGTCCCGAGAGTGGTACTCACGATCATCGTGTCGACGACCTGATTTCCATGATGGAACAGCTGTTCGGCTACATCGCAGCAGTCTGGAGCGAAGCAGCCGCACAGGATGATGCCGAGTTTTATGAAGCGATGGAGACGCAGTTTGACGAAGCTGCCAAGTGGTGGCGAAAGTATGCCGCTCACACGGTCGAATCGTTGCAAGCGGTCGATCCTCAAGATAGTTTCGAGTCGGCTCGCTTAGTGGCCCGCGCCTTGCGACTTTGGCATCGCGGCGGCGCTGCGGCTGGCGACGTGAAATTCTGGGCCCCGCACGCCGAACTGTTCGACTCGCCCAAAGCTTACGCGTTGGTTGTCGACGCGTTGCTGCACCGGCAAGACTTCGTCGCTTCGATGGCGCTGCTTGTACATTGGCTCGGGAACGCCGAAGAGGTTGGCCTGCGGCGCGGCAACAGCTCCCTGCCCTTGCTGGCCGAACGCTGGTTGATGCGGTTGCGGACTGAGTGCCACGCCAGCGAGGAGCTGCGCCCCGCGTCGGTCCCCCGGCCCTGGTCTTTAGTGCGAAAGTTTTTTGATTACCTCGAAGCCAACGCCGAGTCATTTTGGTCGCCACCCGAGTTCCGGCTCGGCCAGCGTCCCCAGCACCGCAACTGGGACCACGAGCTGGAAGCCAGTGACGAGGACGAAGAAGATCTGTTCGGTGCTGCCTACGAGGGCGTGACCTATCGCGACACGACCGACGATGGCATGGAAGGGGCGATCTTCGAGTATGACGAAGGCAGCCAGGATGAATTGGAAGGCGAATCACGTCGTCTCAACGACCATCTTCAGTTCTTGGAGTCGCTTTCCCGCATGTGGATTGTGGCGGGCGACATGCGAGATATTGCCCAAGCCGAAGCGGCTGCCAACAACGACGAGGCAGCCGTTTCGTGGCGGCAAGAAACGCTGGCGACTTGGGCTCGCAGTGCGGCGGAGAACCGCAGCGGTTTGTTGGCCTTGCTAGCCGCGGTCAGTGAATATGAAATCCGACCCGGTGGTGCCGACGGGGACTCCATGTCCCGCTACGACCGACGCCGCTTGGTCCGCGACGCCTTGCTGGAAAGAATTATCAGCACCAGTGTCGACATGTCGGACGCGCGGCGGCTGCTGGCCGGCATGTTGCTGGCCGATGCGGGTGAGAGCTCGGAATCTGGTGAGCTGATCGCCGCAATGGGAGACGACGACGCGCGCGCGGTCCGCCTGTTCGCCGCCTTGATCGCCGGAGATAAAGCGGTCGTCAGCGAACAATTCCCCGCGTTGCTGGCAGCCATTCAATCAAAGAACTTGCTCTACATTCCGCTCAGCCGTGGTGGCGATCCCGTCAAAATTGTGGCCGCCCGCTTGCGACAACGCGTGCTCACCCACTTGCTGCAATGGCTTCCTCGTCGCGGCCATTTTGTCGAAGGTTGTCGGTTGCTGGAAACGGCGCGTTCGATGGAACAGCAAAACCCGATCGGTCCCGGAGCGGTCACGGAATTTGATAACCTGTTTCGCATTGGATTCCGTTCGCTGGTGCAATCGCTGGTCGACACCGTCCGCGGCTGGCAAGATGTGGAGAAGCCTGATGAAACCGTAATTCCTCTGTTGGAAAAATTAACAGAGACGTTGTTGGGCAGTTGGTTGGCACACAGCCGCACGCTGCGGCTCTCGGCCCTGGAGGTTGTTTCGGAACCCAAGGCCTGGGATCAGCTAGTCAACTTTGTGCGTCGTTATGGCGATCCTGTCTTTACGCAAACATTTCTCAAGCTGTCCAACGTTCGCGCGATCTTGCATCAAGGCGTCAATCGCTGGCTTGAACGGCTCCGCGACGACCCGGCCGAAGCGGAGGATTGGCGACTCGTGCAAGACCTTGGTGGTCCGCTGTCGCCCGATATTGCC
>CAZHTX010000105.1:0-14237 GCA_964535475.1 uncultured Pirellulaceae bacterium | reverse complement strand
GTGCAGCAAGAAAGCCGCTTTGGGAGCATCGCGGTAGGCTTCGCGAATCACCCGCGACCACTTCGAGCGGAGGTCGTTTTGGGCATCGCCAAAGTAAATAAAGGAGAAATCTCTGACGTCGGTGGCGGCGGTGGAAAATTGCAGCCACTCACTCCAGTTGTTACCATCACCGACTCGGTAGGCATAGCGAGTTGCGGGCTTTAGATCGCGAAAGGTGACGGAATGAAAGTGGGCCGTGTTGATGTCGGTTTCCAGGGCCTCAGTAGCGGCATAGATGCGGACTGCTGCTGCGTCAAATTTGGGATCCCCCGTGGCGACTGCGATCTCAGCATACGCTTGTTGCACATCGCTGGAAGTTCGCCAAGTTACCGACTGGGTGGTGGTGGGATCGTCAGCCCAGGTCAACACGATGCGGTCGGGGATGGGGCTGGGGGCATACATCTCCGCCGGTTTAACGGCAACCGGGTTGGTGTGCCCTTCGTGTGCGGAGGTGGTGCGGGCATCGTTGGCGATTACGAAAGCCGCCGACAACAGCGAGGCAACGATCAGCGAGCGTCGAGTCTTCAACATCTACAGTGCTACCTTAAAAAAATTACAATCGATGAAAGCGATGAAGTTGCACGGAATGGACACCTTATTGCCTCCAACTCGACGCAGTCAAGCAGGACGCCTGGTTCCTGCTCCACAAATTAAACAGGTCTTAACTTACATGAGTTTTCACGGTCAGGCAATCTTCGCGGCTTGGCAACCTTCACTTTATGCGTGCAGCCTGCTTTTTGCATCCACCGGGCCAACTGCGTTTTGAAGGCAGCTGAAGTGGGTGATAATTCGCCTCGGGACGACGAGTGGTGGTCGATCCCCACACGTTAACGAAGCATTTGCAAGTCACGCACGAACTGTTCAACCTCCCGCATCGCGGGTTGACCTTGCCGAATCACATATAAGCCAGGCCGAGCAACGCTCATCGCTCCCTCCCCTCCCAATACTTCCCAAGCGTCGGGTGCGACGCAAATCTGAACGGCGTTTATCACCTGGTTCGCGTTCATGGCCCCCATTTGGATAGACAGTCGCTGCGTGGAAAGTGCCTTCTCGGCATCCTTCATGGCCTCAATCGCGATCTTCTGCTCGTCCTCCATCCAAGTGCATTTCACCTGTGAAAGCACTAAATCGAGTGCGTCTTTGGCTGAAACATTTTCCAGCTCGATATCCATTCGAGTGTCCGACAAACTAATTCCGAACTCAACAAGTCCACTCGATTCCTCGATTGGCTTATCAATCTGTTCGCTGATCGCCTTGAGAATGTCGCTGATCGGAGCCGCTTCCATCGAGATGCTAATGGAACGCAAATCAAGTGGATGCCCATATTGATGCGGAGCAGATTGCATCTGGAAGGCTTTGCATAACTCGCGATGGACCACCGGAGACTGTCGGATGGCATAGACGGGGCCGAGTCCCGCGAGCGGGACAATCGATCCACGGCCACCGAATACATCCCAACTATCCTCGGAAATCTGCATGAGTCGCTGCATGACACTAGTAAAGTCACCTCTTGGAGTCGCAATGCGGTAAAATCTAGGGTCCGCGAAGCTGTCCTCGAGAGCTTCCTTGGAACTCACGACCAGCACGGTTTGCGTAGTGCACCAAGACAGGCCGATCGGATTCAGCGCTTCGTCGAGCTGATCTTGCAAACGGCTATGGCCAGCGGTTAACTTCACTGGAACATCCGAAGTCAAGCCGATTTCCTCGAGCGCGCGTACGTCAATGAACACCGGAATGGGCAGCGACTCTTGGAACGCCCTCAGTCCCATCTCGGCTGGCGGAAGCGGAGCGCCCGCCAGTGCTTTGATGATTGCTTTCCGGGTACCGTCTGGGGTCGATTTGCTGTTGGGCCTCGAGCCATTATCTTTCAGAAAGGCGCGATCTCGTGGGCTCAATTTGCTAATTGAGACATACAATTGCTTCCCATCTTCCTTGAGCAGCAGGACTGATGTCTCATCGATCCTAAGCAGCGTTGCCTTCACAGAAAATTGACCAGAGACATCGCGCCAAATCCGCGCAATGGCGTCTTGCGCATTGGCTGGCACCACGGTCACGAACGCGAAGCTAGTGATCACGATGAACATGATGCATGCTGCTTGAAACTGCAACGCGGGGCACGTGCTACGTCTGGGAGCATTAATTTCCTTAGTGGCGACAGACGCAAAGCTAGCCGGCGAAAAAGTGATTGGTCTCATGTCAGTCTCCATCGAGTTGGTAACTTGCCGCTTGTGCCTCAATAGTGTCCCCATGAATGCGGCTCAACGGCCGCCATCGCGAGACGAGCTTAGCAACTGCTCTGCCTCGTAGTAGAGCAGCTGACAGGTCTGCCATTCGGCATGCACTCCAATTTTGCTGAAATCGGGGCTCTCACCACCTTCCTCAAGGCTACCTCCAATATTCCCAAACATCGCTCCAATTGCCGTTAAGCGTTTGCGATGTGAATCACCTCGCGATTGTTGAATATCGAGGAGTAAGAGTAGCAATTCGCGTCTAGGTGCAAAGAGCACGTAGTCGGACTGCCCGTGTTCGTATTCTCCAGGAAGCCCCATCACGATCGTTCGAGATCGAACATAATTACCAAGACGGTACTCAGCGAGTGCTTCCACCAAGCCAAATAAGGAGGCATCTCTTTGAGACTTGGAGACGGCGCGTTGGATCAATTGGAGAGCACGGCGGGCATCATCGCTGTCCTTCGCCGCGTAGGGAGCAAGGGAAGCTTCCAACGCAATAGCGTACAACGTGAATATTTCATCTGCCGCTTTATATCGCTGTAGCCGCTCCGATCGGAAGCGAACATAGGCTTCACGCTCGCCACCAAAGATAAGCATCGGCAGCAGCCCATCAATCGTTCGCTCTCCATCGGACCACTCCATGATGAAATTGATGTGTCGGCTGGCTTCCTTCAAGTCGCCCCGACGCACGGCTTCGTAGATATTCCTGCGCAATCCGTCTGCCACGACCTTTGGTGAGGGATTGGTAGTGACGGCAAGTTCTTCAACTAAAATTTTGACGCAATAACGGGCGTTCCCCCTTTTTGAACGTATGAGAACGATATCTCCCGAATCAAGCGGCGGACAATCCTTTGAGGGCAACTGACCGACGTTGGTGATCGATTCAAACGCTTTTGTTAAATCCGCCTTTTCGTAAGAGAGCCAGGAATTACGCATTCCGTCAATCGTAAGCTTGCCTTCCTTGATGTTTAACTGAAGGTCAGTGCTAGATATAAATTGCTCGAATGACTCGGAACTTATGCTACTTCGATTCACGATTTGGGAGGCAAAGGGCAGTTCGGTTTCAAATGTACCCGACTCGACGTTACCGCCTTTGAAGGATGTGTTGTTTTTGTCACTAATCGTGTACCGCAGCCTGATACGTCGCGGACGCGCCAACAACAGGTCCTTCGTGATCTGGCGGTTACTTGTGTCGCGAATCGAAACGCTTCCTCCGCCTCCGAAGAAGCCCGGATGGGATGCCCGAAGTTTTACGTTTTCCAGCCCAAATCCAGCCAACTTGTAGGCACCGTTCCGATCAGCTTGCACTCGCCGGGAGCCGGCCCTGACAATGGCGCCGGGGACGGGCTTTCCAGTGGCATCCTTGACCAAGCCTTGGATACTGACCGTTCCGTCGGCTTTGGCTTTTTCCAACACGACCCGGCCTAGATTGGTGACCCTGCCTTCGCGCAACTTAACGGGGATGTTTTTTGTTTTGTAGGGCGGTCCTGGATCCAGCTCAATCCGATAGGCTCGGTTTGGCACGACGACTTGGCGATTTGCCCAAAGAGTGCGGAGGGGAATCCGCGCTGACGAGAAGCCGCTCCCGATGTAAAAACGAAGCCTGACGTGACCTTGGGAAAGTT
This sequence comes from uncultured Pirellulaceae bacterium, assembly GCA_964535475.1. Taxonomy (GTDB): domain Bacteria; phylum Planctomycetota; class Planctomycetia; order Pirellulales; family Pirellulaceae; genus Laterigemmans. The sequence continues at coordinate 10,342 of CAZHTX010000105.1, read as the reverse complement.
CATCGTTTGGAACTTCCGTGTCGAGATACATAGCGACTGCCGCCGTGGAAGAATTCTCATAGCGCTCTTCTTGTTCGCGCTGCACGCGTTCCGCCTCCGCCAACAATTGTTTATAAAGCTGATAAGGCGTATTTCCGAATTCAATGCTTTTCACGCGGTCAATCGGGCCGCTGAACTCTTTGCCCGCTGCAGTGCGGATGGCAATCTCACCGCTCTCGTAGCCGAGCACCTTCGCTTTCATGGTCTCTCCGCTGCTGAACTTGATGTTCGCCGTCGATTCCTCTGCCTTCTCTTCCGGGCTGGCTGTTGCCACCGCCTCGTCTTTCTCTAAAACGACTCGCCCAAGATTAAACACCTCGCCTGGTGTTAGCTCAACGGGGATGCTTTTGGTTTTGAAGGGGGGGCCGGGATCAAGTTCAATGCGTCTCTCACCAGTTTTCCGCGGAACGATCAATTCTAACGTTGCCCAAGGTCGCCGCAGGCGAATCGGACGGGAGCCACTCGAACCTGCCCACCGATATTTGACATTAACTTGCTTAAGTTGGTCGCCGGGATCTTCGGTATCAAGATACATGGCGACGACTGCAGGTGGATCTTTTTCTAAGCGTTCTTGCAGCTCCGGAGACTCCTTGTAGCGATCCGATTTCAGAAGACCTTCTAGGCTTTCGCGCCGCACACGTTCCGCCTCCGCTAACAGCAGCTTATCAAGTTCGCCAGGCTCTGGAAGCGCATTCTCGCCTTCGTCAAATCGGATGCTCTCGACACGTTCCATGGGTTCCGTAATTTCTTCGCCAGCTAAGTTGCGAATGATGATCTCATCATTTTCGTAGCAAATCACCCTGGCAACCATCGTCTGCCCGTTACTGAACGTAACTTTGCTGAACTTGATTTCATCGGCGGAAGCAGAGGCTGCCATCGACAACAGAATCGAAAGGGCTAAGAGAAAACATCGGTTCATATCAACGATCCAGCTTTGTGAAGTATATACTTTCCAGCTCGATAGAACTGCGGTAAGGGGCATTGTCCAGCTCTCGTGTTATGCGTCGCATTGGTGACGCGATTAATTACTCAAACAATGCACAAGTGTTCGTACGGCGGACGTCAAGGGAGGTGTGAAGTCTCGGTTTATTGTGAAGTCGCGGCTTAAGAGCCAGCACGTGTGTATTTCACATCCACGTCTGGATTTGCCCGGCGGTATCGTTCAACCGCTATTTGCGAAATTCCGGTTTTTATCAGCTTTAGCTGACGCAGCCCTGGCATCTTCTCAATGCTTTTCAGAGCGGCATCAGAAAGAACGCTTTTGTCTTTCGACTCGTTCGCAAGGTCGAGTACCTGAATCGATTGTGATTGCGAGAGCCTCTCGATAGCAGCGTCGGAGGCAAGGTTGCTGCTGATATGCAGGACTTCGAGTTTTGGCAAGGACGCCAGAGCCGCAGCGTTCTTCTCGCCAATCTGAACGCCGCGAAGCTGCGCCAGTTTCAGCGACTTCATCGCCGCAATGGAATCGGCGGCATCTTCATCCAGCTTGGTATGACTTAAACTAAGCCAGGAAACTTGTTCGAGGGGAAAGCTTTGCAGCACGGACGCGGTCAAGTCTCTGGCGTTATGCAAGTCCAGGATTTCGAGTCGAAAATTTGGGTTGGAGCTTGGCAGAGTAGCTTGTGGCCAATTGGTCGTTGCTGGGGCGGAGATTTTCACCGGCCCCGTAACCTCACTGAGTGGTGAGAAGTCGACTCCGGCCACAGAGACCATCTTCATCGGGACATTCCAAGAATATGTCACCTTCCGCGATTGCACGTTGAATCGCAGCCTTTGGCCACCGACATATGCGGATCCGAAGCCGTCGACATATGCTGATTCGAACATGATAAATCCCCCGAGCTTTTCCGCCAGAGCAAGAACCTCGCGGAAACCAGGGCCGAACCGTTCTTGGGCTAGTTTGTTCGATGCTTCGCTTTGCGGATACGCTGGGATGGCTTTCTTAGGGGTAGATAAACCACTGGTCTCGACCATCGCTTGCTCAACCAAGAAATGGCCACGATTAGCTGCCTTCAGACCTGGAAACATTCGATTCGGATGAACAGAATAGGATTCAAGACTCAGTTGTTTAGGTGCTCCCTCAAATTCGATGAGCCGCTTACCGTCAAAATCAAGAAAGAGCCCATCCGGAGATGAGACGATCTGAATCGAGTGTGTCTGATCATTCTTGAATTGTCTGCCACGCACGTTGGAAACGTTGTACGCATACGATTTGCCGTCGATATCGCTCAGACCGCTTCCACTCTTTCCATCAATGACGAAGGAAACTGGGAATCCTCGGTGTGGAACGCATACTACGAATGTTCCTCCAGGGGTGTCCCGGCGCACCGAAAGCTCCATCTGGTACTCTTCCGGCAGTACGACCGGGATCTCAACAAAGGATTCAGGGTCCGGGTCATTCAAGGCAAGCGCACCACTTTCCGTTCGGATAGCGGTCCCCTTGATTTGGCACTCCTTCAGATTGTCAGGCAAATACTCCAGGAGCGAGTTTCGAAGGATTTCGTTTGAAAGTTCGTTTTCACTGACCTGATTCGGCTTTTGATCGGCATCGCTGATCATCGCAGCATTCGTAGCCACTTTGGTTTCATTTTGATCCTGCGAAAAAAACTGCCAACCGAAATAACCGCCGACAACCAGCAGGACAGCGACGAGCGATGCTGCTCCGGTCAGCACCCTCTTGCTCAAAGGCTTCTTGCTCGCACCGGTTGGCTTTTGTTGTGCAACTGACTGCCATGCAGCGGTTGTTGGTTGCTGTACTGGAAACGCGGCCGGGTTTGCTGGCCAAGAACTGAGCGGTGCTGGTTGGTGGGGGGGGACCTTGTCCGCCGGTAGTTTCGCTTTCGACGGCGATGGTTTGGCAGCGGGCGAAGTTGTTTGAACAACGAACGTGTCGCGGCAACTCGGACAACGGACTTGCTTGCCAATCAGTTCATGTTTGACGCGAAGACGTTTCTGGCAGGATGGGCAGGTGGATAGCACTGGCGAAATCATCAGGATTGGTTTGGCAAGGAGTCATACGGCACGCACGGCGATGCGCACGCATCACCTGTTCGCAATTGCAAACTCGCATTCCAAGTTAAAACACCCTCAAAGAAACTTGGGGATTTTTTCATTGCAAACCACTTTCTGAAACAAAATTGCCGTCAATTCCGGACTGAACGAGGCCCCGTCATGCCGTCAGCGTTCCAACCTGCCGCACTTCGTGTTAAAGTGGTTTACGACGTCGAGGAAATAGCATCGGTTTATGATCCACGCACGAACGCAGATCCATGAGCATCGCCCAACTCCCCCCCCAACAAACCGTTGGGCACGCCTGGGACTGGAAGTCCGACACGCAGTTTTTGGAGCAGTTAAGCCAAGACCTACGGCGATTGGCGATGACTCGGATTCAGACTGGGGTGCGTGCCATCTCAGTCTCTTCGCTCGTTCAGGAATCTCTGGTCAAGCTGCTTGATGCAAAATGTCTCCGACATCCGGAGGACCGCAGGTACCTCTATGCCTTAGCCGCCCGGGCCATGCGATTTGTGATCGTCGATCACGTTCGTGCCCAGCAAGCAATTAAGCGACGCCGGAGCAAAGTGACGACTGATATGGATTTACTTAGCGAAGCCGTCGAATCAAATAACCTCGACATTCTCGCGATCCATGAAGCACTCGAACTACTTGCCGACAGACAACCGCGGCAAGCGCAAGTCGTGGAGATGCGGTTTTTCGCAGGCTGTACCATGCCTGAGATTGCCGAGCAATTGGGCCTGGGATTGAGCACGGTGGAACGTGATTGGACAGAAGCCAAAAAGTATTTGACGAATTTCCTTGGTCGTTGAGTGAGCGAGTTGCAATAGTCTAATGAGCCCTGAGTCTCCTCAAATTTCTGAATCGTTTCTCGAAGCGAGCCTACCAGACCTGATTCGCAGAGAGACCAGCAGGGTCTGGACGAAGAGATGGATTGGCCAGCAAATCGAATCGTACCATGTTGAGGAACTGCTCGGCTCAGGAACGCATGGAGTCGTCTTTCGGGCTCGTCGCGAGACGCCGTATAACCGAACGGTCGCCATCAAACTGCTGCCCAGTTTGCAAGGGCAAGCGAAGGCCAGCCAATTTAAAAACGAATGCCAGGCATTGGCCGATCTCGAGCACCAAAGTATCTGTCAAATCCTCACGGCGGGCCTCACGGCAGATGGAACCCCTTATTTCATCATGCCACTGTTGAATGGCTCGCCGATCGATGACTATGTCGACAAGCATCCGAGGGACTGGTTACGGATTGCGGAATTAACAAGACAGCTTGCCGATGCCGTGGCGTTTGCCCATCGCAATGGGATCGTGCATTGCGATCTGAAGCCAGACAACATTTTGGTGGATGTCGAAGGACAAGTGACCATTACGGACTTTGGGTTGGCCGTGCGGGTCGATGAAATGCACGACTTGGCCCAACGTCCCTCGTGGGCCCCGGGCACAATTGGCTACGCGGCACCTGAGATCCTCACCTCGCGGCAGGAAGCATCTCCCGCAGTCGACATCTATTCGCTCGGTGCCATTCTTTATCACCTGCTCACCGGCGAGGCCCCTTATCAAACCTCAGGATGGCTGGACTTGCTAGTAGCGAGCGTCGAAGTACAACCGAAACCAGTGCAATCCCGCGAGCCGAATGTGCCAGAGGCGTTAGCACAGATCTGTGACCAATGCTTAGCCAAAGAGCCTGAATGCCGCATTCCATCCGCTGCGGAACTTGAACGCCAACTTCGATGCTTTCTTGAGAGTCATGCGACAAATTCAAAGCAACCGGGTCAGCGACGGCGCACTCATTACAGCATCATCCCCTTAACCGGTCTCGCCAGTGTCTTCGCACTTTCGCTGCTGATAGGAAGCAACCAAGCTGGCACTTTGCTGGGCTGGAATCAGTCGCCGGAGGTCATTCCGGATCCATTGTCCGACCAACAGGTCGACTGGATCCTGGCCGGCATCGAGGAACAGTTGCTCCGCCCCGGTTTGAAATACCCCGCAAAACCGGGCGACTTCAAGGAAACCTATAAGGTCTTGAGAGACGCAGCCAAAGAATTGGATTCTCTGTTGGCGCACGCACCCGAGAACAAGGAAGTTCGGCACCGCGCCGCCACCGGTTACTTCCTGCTTGGCCGCGCGGCACACTGGGTCAACGAAGGCGACTACGCCGATCACAGCTTGGCTCGTTCCGAGCGAATGTTTCGCGAGCTGGACCGAGATTACCCAGACGATGGATTCCTGTTTGATTTTTTCCACACTATCGTGGTGAAGGCAACACGGGCACCTCGACACGAGCGAAGTGAATTGCACCTGCTAGCTTTGCAAATCGTCGAGGGACTGCATGAGACAAACCTGGACAACCTTGACTATTCCGATGCGGTCGCCTGCGCGCGAATGCGCTTGGCCGAGGATTATGCGGCAGAGCATTATCCAGATCAATTCGACCCAAAGCTGGCTGAATTCTACGCTCGCCGTGCCTATGAGTTAGCCGAATGGACCTGCCGGCAACCCGGAAGTTTGCCATTGCATCGCAAACACATTATGAACTCGCTCTCAATTATGAGCGAACTGGCTCGGTATCGAGGCGATTTTGATAAGTCGTTGGAACTGGCCGAAGTTGCGCGAACTGAAGCGATTCGGCTCGATGAAGCCTTGCAAATCGCTGATTCAAAGTATCATCGATTTGACAAGACCCGAAAGTCTGCGATTGCTCTCAGGAACGCGGGACGCCGGAAGGAGGCGGCGGTTATGTCTGAGCAAGCCCAAGGATTAGCCGAACAACTTCGCAAACTCAACTGGCCTGGCGCCGAAACTTGCGCTGCACTTGTAGACGACCTGCGGGAGTCGCTTGGCAACCGTGCTAGCGCTGAAGCCCCTGAGGGGTTGGGCTCCAGCGTTTCGCTCTAAGATGTCTCGTCAGAGTTTTCTGTTATTTGGCGGCGGGCTCTTGGGCGGCGGGCTCAGGGGCGGCGGGCTCGGGGACCGCGATCGCTGCCTCATAGGCGGGTTGTCCACCGACGATTGGCAACTGGAGAGACGTTTGGTCGAGGTCAATCGTCAGTTGAGTGCCGGGATCGGGGTGTAGCGTAAAATCTTTGTCACTGGAAAAGATCATCAACCCAATGCGCTGACCCGCTGGAATAATTTGATCATCCGGCTGGAGTTGAAAGCTGAGCTCGTAGAACTGGCCCGGCACCAGCGGTTCACTTTCGCGAATCGATTTGCTGTTCTGAGGATCCGCCCAACCACGGGTGATAATGTTCTCAGTGATTTTCGCTTTGTCGCCAGTATTCCAGGGCAACGAGACTAGCCAAACCGAAAGATTCGCCGCCGGACGATCAGCCGCCAGACGAATGCGCAAGGTGGCCGCTCCGGAGATGTGCAAGGGGGCTGAAAGTTCGGGAGTGGAATAGAGGAGACGATGATTTGTCCATTCCGCTTGCGCTAAGATAGCTCCGCTGAAAGAGAAATTATCGACTAGCGATTCTTGACCTTGCGGCCCCGGGCTTGATAGCGTCAGCAAGCCTTGTTGTTGGCCGCCGGCGGTTGGTTGGAAAGTTACTGGCTCGGCGGCCGGGTTGGGGTAATCGTCATAAGTGGTCGGTGCGTCGCGGGCATCATCTTCGCGAACGATATAAGCTTTCGGTAAGTCGGCGATACCGTTATCGATCCCATGCAAGTAGTGGGTGAACCAACGATTCATCATCTCCTTTGGAGGTTCACCACCGTGGCCACCTTGATGCATAAACAGCTGAGTCACGAGCCCCATTTCTTTGGCCTTTTCATAGATCCGAATGCTGTGCTCGGGAACGACGTTCCAGTCGTTAAAGGCGTGTGCCATCAGCATGGCGGCCCGCATGGGAGCGAGGTCGTTGAGATAATCGCGACCGGCCCAAAAGTCGTTGTAATCACCGCTGATGCGATCTTGGTTTTCAGCCATTTCGCGGTCGCGGACTTCGCAATCGCACCAGTCGCGGCGGGCAAGATTGCCGCTGTGGATGTAATCGTAGAGCACATCGATATCCTCACCCATCCAGCCACCCGGGTGACGCACTAGGCCGTTGGAACGGTAATAGTGATAATAAGATGTATTAGGGGCTACCGGAATGATGACCTCCAAACCTTCGACACCGGTGGTCGCCGCGGCGAGCGGAATGGTACCGTTGTAGGAGGTTCCAGTCATGCCAATTTTGCCTGAGCACCAAGTGGCTTCGACGGTCTCTGTGCCATCGACTTCGGTATAGCCTTTGGCGCGGCCACGCAACCAATCGATTACCGCTTTGGGCGCCAGCGATTCATTATCACCGCCGACGGTGGGACAGCCTTGGCTGAGCCCGGTGCCCGGCGAGCTGCTGTGGACAACGATATAGCCAAGGGGAATCCACTGTCGGGTGTGTGAATTGGAGATGATTGGCCGTTTCCCCTTGGGCTCGAACGCGGGGGGAAAAGAACGTGGCGGCGGGTCGACCCCTAATTCATGACGCGCATTCCAAAAGTACTCGCGGTCACCGGGGGCCGTGCCGGCAAAGTAAGGGCTGGAAACATAAATCACGGGCAGTTTCAGCCCGGCAGATTCCGTTTGTCCCGGGCGAGTCACCGCGACATGCACGCGATCGAGTTTGCCGTCGCCATCGGAGTCGAATTCGGTCTCCACCCAGAGGTCATGCCGCAGCCAATGCTTGGGATCTTTAAAGCCGGCGACCTCTTGCGACAGGCCATCTTTGAAAATCGGTACCGCAGCGTTGTCCAACTCGTCCGCGCCGCTGGCGGTTGCCACCAGTTGGGGCAGGGTGCCGAGGGCGATTAGCACGCAGCCGAGCAGCGTGTTGGTCGCCAGGGATCGCCGATTCAACCGCTCGGTGCGGAGCGGCTGGCCAAGATTATCCGAAATACCAGAAACAGCATTGCAACGTGAGCTCATGTCAAATTATGCCAGGGTTGTGGCAACTCTGCGAGGAAAAATTGCAGCCAATGGACGGCACTCGCCGATCCGCGAGAGCTGCCGATATTGTAACCAGAACTTTGCCGGGCTGGTTGCGGAAGGGGCGGAGGATGTTTTTTTGAACCCGCCCGCAACAACCACCCAATTAGCGAGCCGACGGCGCCGGCCGCGGGTGAGCCGACGGCGCTAGCCGCGGGTGAGGGTGAGCCGACGGCGCTAGCCGCGGGCCGCGGGTGAGCCGACGGCGCTAGCCGCGGCCCGCGAGTGCAGGTGAGCCGACGGCGCTAGCCGCGGGTGAGGCCGCGGGTGAGGCCGCGGGTGAGCTGGCCGCGGGCCCGTAGCTAGCGTTTTCGGCTCACTAAGCTTGATGCACAGGCCCGCAGCTGGCGCTTTCGGCTGACGAAACTTGAGCCTTGGTCCCCTGGTGGCAAATTTTCCGGGCGGTTATGAAACTGTCAGTGAGCGAGGTGAGTTGGCAGGGTGCCGGGCCGGCGGCGGCTCGGTGGAAATGTGGTATGAAGCGCCCCAGCGGGTGAAGAAGGGAGTGGTCATGAAGTATGCGATTGTGATTCCTGATGGCTGTGCTGATATGCCGATGGAGCAGCTTGCCGGTAAAACGCCCTTGGAAGCTGCTCGCACGCCGCATATGGATCGGGTCGCGGCGACCGGGATGGTGGGCTTGAGTAACAACACGCCGGCGCACCTGCCCGCTGGTTCGGAGGTGGCCAATTTATGCTTGTTGGGCTACGACCCCGACCAGTATTTTACCGGGCGAGCTCCTTTGGAAGCGGCCGCTCAGGGAATTGAGTTGGGCCCGGAAGACTGGGCCGTGCGTTGCAATTTGGTCACGATTGAGGACCAAGTGATGGTCGACTTTACTGCTGACCACGTGAGCACGGCGGAGGCGACCGAGCTGCTGCAAGCGGTGCAGGCGACTTTGGGTAACGAGCAGTTGCAGTTTGTTCCCGGAGTGAGCTATCGCAATTTGTTGTTATATCGTGGCAGCGAAACGCGGCGGGCGCCCTTCACCACCGAAACGCGGACGCGAGCACCGCATGATTTAACCGATTTGCCCGTCACCGAAGATTACCCCCGCGGGCCGGGCAGCGATTTGCTGAACGACTTGATGACTCGCAGCGTCGATATTTTCCGTGACCATCCAGTCAACCAACGCCGGCGTGAGGCCGGCAAGCGGCCGGTTACCAATTTGTGGCTGTGGGGACTTGGTGGGGCACCCGCGTTGCCCTCGTTCGCCAGCAAGTATGGAGTCCAGGGAGTCATGATCACCGCCGTCGACTTGCTGCGGGGGATCGCCGCTTTGGTCGGTTGGCCGCGGATTGAAGTGGTGGGTGCAACGGGCTATTTGGATACCGATTACGCCGCCAAAGGGCGTGCGGCGATTGAAGCGTTGCAGGAATACGATTTGGTCTGCGTGCACATCGAGGCCCCCGATGAGGCCTCGCACGAAGGGCGTCATGATGCAAAGATTGAGGCTCTCGAACAGATTGACAGTTGTATTGTCGGCCCGCTGCTCGATGCGTTGGCCGCGCAAGGCGAATATCGACTGTTGGTAACTCCGGACCACCCCACTCCTTGTGCCACCAAGAAACACAGCCACGGCGATGTGCCGCTAGCAATCTGCGGCCAGGGGATTGAGCCGGATGGAGCGCGGACGTATTGCGAGCGGGAAGCCGAGCAGAGCCAACTTCGTTTGGCGCACGGTTGGGATTTAATGGATCGGTTTATCCAAGGTTAACTATCGGTATGTCCTTAATTGTTCAAAAGTTTGGTGGCACCAGTGTTGCCGACGCGGAGAAAATTCGTGCGGCTGCTCGCAAAGCGATTCGCGCCCAGCAGCGCGGCCACAAAGTGGTGATGGTGGTCAGCGCGATGGGTAAAAATACCGATCGCTTGCTGGACTTGGCGAATCAAGTTAACGAGCGACCACCGGCTCGTGAGCTCGATATGTTGGTTTCGACCGGAGAACAGGTCAGCGTCGCTTTGGTGGCGATGGCGATCGATGCCTTAGGGAGCAGCGCCGTCAGTCTCACCGGCGGCCAGATCGGTATTCGCACCGATAACACTTTTACCAAAGCGCGGATTCAATCGATCAGCACCGAGCGAATTGAACGGCTGCTGAATGCCGGCAACATTGTGATCGCCGCCGGTTTTCAAGGGATCGATGAAGACCTGAATATCACCACTCTCGGACGAGGCGGTAGTGACACCACGGCCGTTGCCCTGGCTGCGGTGCTCCACGCCGATGCCTGTGAGATTTACACCGACGTCGACGGCGTTTACACATGCCGGAATGAACAGCGGGCATCAATTAGCGGCGGCCTGGGTTTACCGGGGCAT
>CAZHTX010000104.1:0-14244 GCA_964535475.1 uncultured Pirellulaceae bacterium | reverse complement strand
CGAAAATAGGTGGGCTATGCAGCATGAACACACATGCGAAGTTGGGCAGGAAAATATATCCACAAAATCTTCCTGCCTCCATCTTCCTGCCCAAATCGAGCGCTACAGAACGATGGATAGCACTATAACCGCTAGCGGGTGCCGATCCCGTCGGGAGTTTGCCAGAAGCCGCCCCGCGCGTGGTCGAACAAAGGTTTTTCCCCGCGCACCGCTTCGTCAAAACGACCATCCTCATAAACCAGTCGACCGCCCACCCAAGTTTTCAGCGGCCAACCGGTGAGCGTTTCGCCGTGCCAGGGTGACCAACGCGATTTTGTATGCTGTCGTTCGTTAAGAATGGTACGTTGCTGCTGCAAGTCAACCAGCACCAGATCGGCATCATAACCAACTTCGATACGTCCCTTACCAACGATGCCCCAGACGCGAGCCGGCGCGTCGCTCATCCACTCGGCAACCTGTTTGAGCGAACATGCTCCGGCGACCACGCGATCGAGCAGCAGCGCAAGGCTGTTTTCCACAGCGGGCAAACCTGATGGGCTTTGCGGATAAGGCTGTTGTTTTTCCTCGAGCGTATGTGGTGCGTGATCGGTGGCGATTAATTGCACGCGTCCATCGAGCAAGCCTTGCCAAAGCCCAATGTTATCTTCACGCGTTTTGATCGATGGATTCATTTGGATCAACGTGCCCAAGCGAGCATAATCGTCCACGTTAAAGAACAAGTGATGGGGACAGACTTCGGCGGTAATCCAAGGTTGATTTCCCTCAATCAAATCGAGTTCGGCGGCGGTGGAAACATGTAAGACGTGAAAGCGATGTTGATGACGGGTGGCTAGATCGATAACGCGACGAACACAAACCAGGGCAGCCTCTTCGGAGCGGATACGTGAATGGTTGGCCACGTCATGACTGTCGGCATACTTGGCCGCGTTGGCTTGCACGATCGTCTCGTCTTCGCAATGGGCGCAAATTGGCAAAGTAGTCTCGGCGAAAATTTGCTCCAGCGCGGCCTGTTCGTCGACCAGCAAATCGCCCGTGCTGCTGCCGATAAAGATCTTGATCCCGGGCAGATTGTTCGACCGTTGTAACTCGCTGACGTTGTCGCCGGTGGCACCGATGTAGAAGCCGTAATTCACCAAAGAGTGGGTAGCGCCGAGACGTTCTTTGTCATGGACCTTTTCCAACGTCGTTGCCGAAGGCTTGGTGTTGGGCATTTCCAAAAAAGTGGTAATCCCACCGGCTGCACAAGCGCGAGACGCATGGGCTAAGTCCTCTTTATGTGTTAAACCGGGTTCGCGAAAGTGAACTTGGTCGTCAATCACGCCGGGCAGCAGCACCAACCCGGTAGCATCAACGACCACGTCAGCCCGGCTGGTCGGCGGAGCGTCGATGGAAGCAATTTTTCCTTCGTCGATCAAAACCGAGGCTTGCGCGGGTCCTTGAGGAAAAACCACGGTCGCATTTTTAATGAGAGTTTTCATTGCCTTTTCCAGCCGGTGGGAGAAATCAAATGTTGGTAAGAAACGGAAGGAACGGAAGGAACGCGAATGGATTTTGAGCTAGCCGAGCTGCTGCCCGGTGCGGTCGATTTGCTAATGTTAACAGCGATCCTCAGCTTTGGCATTTTCGTGCAATCGGCCGCCGGTTTTGCCGCCGGGCTGATTACGATTCCAGCTTTGCTGTGGTGTGGGTTTTCCATTCCCGAAGCTCAAGTTTCGTTGCTGGTCGCCACCATCCCACAAAACATTTGGGGCGTCTATCGCTTTCGGGGCCAAGTTGGCTGGCGGGAAGTGGCTTGGCCGGGCGTATTGCGAATCGGTTGGTTACCGGTGGGGATGGCCGCGCTAGTTTCCTTGGAGAGTTTAGCCATGGAGACGATACGGCAAGTCGTGGGCGGGGTGCTGCTGACGATTACTTTGGCCATCATGTTATTTCGTCCCCTGCCGCGAGAGCGTTTGCATCGAGCTTGGGGAGGGCTGGCCTTCTCTTGTTCGGGCTTTCTGCAGGGGCTGGTTGGCATGGGCGGCCCGGCAATGGTGTTATGGGTGCAAGCTCATGATTGGGATACCAAACGTTCGCGTGGCTTTTTGTTCACAATGTATTTGATCAGTCTGTTACCGGCGTTTATTTGCTTAGGCCTCTACTTCGGCAGTCGGGTGTTGGTGCCGGGGCTGACCGCCGGATTGCTGATTCCCTGGTTGCTGTGGGTCACTTCGCTGGGGCTGACGGCGGGGACTTGGCTCGGTCGTGGTCGTCTCCGCCGGCTGACGTTGTGGCTATTGTTAATCATGGGGTTGGCCGGACTGTGTGCTCCCTGGCTGACGCGAGCGGCGCCACGCGAGGCCATTAACGGCAATAGCGAGGCAGTGAGCGGCAACGGTGAGGCGATCAGCAGCATCAGCGAGGCTGCGAAGTTCATCACCTCTTCTCGCTGCTAGCCGAATCCCTAAACTTGAGTGTTGGTAGCCAAGTCGCAACGGCGACTCGGCCTGTTCTTCCCGTCTCGGTCGCCTGCGGCAAATTTATGCAGCCTTTTGATTTTCAACTCAGGACACGGATTGTGTTCGGCCCTGGTGTGATCGAAACCTTGGGAGACTTGGCCCGCGAGCTCGGTGGCCGCAAGGTGCTGGTCGTGTCGGATGTGGGAGTGGTCGCCGCGGGTCACTTTGCCGCTGGCGTGCGATCGTTGGAAGCGGCGGGTTGTGAAGTGCACGCCTTCCATGATTTCGCTGAGAATCCTACCACCGAGATGGTGGACGACGGGGTGGCCGTGGCACGCCGTGTTCAACCCGATCTGTTGGTGGGACTGGGGGGCGGGAGCAGCATGGACTGCTGCAAAGGGATCAACTTTGTTTATTCCTGTGGCGGCCAGATGCGCGACTATCACGGGGTGGGCAAAGCGACAGCCAATATGTTGCCAATGATCGCGGTCCCCACCACGGCCGGCACGGGAAGTGAGGCGCAATCTTTTGCCTTGATTAGTGATGCGGAGACGCACGTGAAAATGGCGTGCGGCGACAAGCGGGCTGCTTGCCGCGTGGCGTTACTCGATCCCCATTTAACCGTCACGCAACCAGCCCGGCTGACCGCCCTGACGGGCATTGACGCGATTTCCCACGCGATCGAAACCTACGTCACCAAGCGTCGCAATCCGATGTCGACCACCTTCAGCCGGCGCGCCTTTGGGTTGCTGGCCGCCGGCTTTCCCGCCGTCTTGGCCGACCCGACGAATCTGGACGCGCGTGGACAAATGCAGCTGGGTGCCTGCCTTGCCGGAATGGCGATTGAAACATCGATGTTGGGAGCCGCTCACGCCACGGCTAATCCGCTGACTGCTCGCTATGACATTACGCATGGGCAAGCCGTAGGGGTGATGCTGCCGAGCGTGATCGCTCTGAATGGCCAACAGCATGCCGGCTGGTACGCTGAGCTGCTCAACGAATTGGAACCGGGCCCCGATCATCAAGCAGGCCCCAGTTCTCAAGCAGCCCCCGATCCTCAAGCAGCCCCAGCCAGGCTGGCCGAACTGGTTCGCCAGTGGTTGCGACAAGCTTCGTTGGCGGCGAGTTTGGACGAGCTGCAGATACCGACCAGCATGTATCCAACGTTGGCCGGCGAGGCGGCATCGCAGTGGACGGGAACCTTTAATCCTGTTCCCCTGACGGAAACGCTGCTGGAAGAGCTGTATCAGGCTTCGCAACAGGCGACTTAAGCCAATTCGCCAGCAACACCAGCAACCCGGCTGCCAGCAAAATCACCCAAGGCGGTGATTGCGATGAGGGAAGATAGTAACTCGCTTCCACCCAAGACCAGCTGGCAAGCTGACAGGTCAACGCGACCGGCAAGGCAATGCTCAACCAAGCCAAACTATCCCGCTGGCCAGGGATTTTCGCTCGCAATACTACAGCCAAACCGACTGCCAACAATACGACGTTAAAAAACGCTTGCCAACCAACCACCACAGCCGGCAAACAGAGCATCACGATTAAATCGAGCAGACCAAGCGTACCGGCGCCGGTCGGATTCAGCTTGGGATCCGCGGTCGGGCACAGGTGCCGCCCCAGTAAACGGCCGATCAAGACAGCCGCGACCAGCGACACCAAAACTCGCATCACCGCATCCAGAAAACCCCAAACAGGCCACGGGTCGGGCAAAGTCGCTTGCCAAGGCACCACGCCTAAAGGCCACCAAATTAGCTGCGGCAAAATAGCCACCAACAGCACCCAGAGAATCAAACTGATGGGCAATCGCTGGTTATCAAAACGGATCAGTCCGAGCGCCCAAGCGCCGGCTACTGCCAGGGTATGATAGACCCACACGCCGGCGATCGCGGGAGTCACAATCGGCATCGCAAACGGCCCTTGATATTCGCCCTGCAATCCCAAGAAAGGCACGTTTATCAAGCCACCGTACAGCTCCAGCAGACCCACCACCGTAATACTTAAACCGACGCAGGCCTCGACAATCGGATAACGTGGCGAAATCGGCAAACGACAGGTGCGGCAGCGTCCGCGAAGGGCAATCCAGCCGAAAACGGGCCAGTTATCGCGAGCCGCCAACCGCTGGTTACACCAGGGGCAATGGGACAATCCATTGATACCGCGGCCGCGCGGCATCCGCCAAGCGACAACGTTTAGGAAACTGCCAATCGCCGAACCGATCCAAAATAACCACGCCGTGACGAGGCAATCGACCGCGTTGGGGAGCAACAAATCACGCCAGCGATGCGAGCTGTTCGCTGCCTCTATCATCGCCATCCCCAGAATATAGACAGCCATGACCCCGCCGAGCGCAGCCAGCAAGGCCCACAGAGGCTTGTTCACGCGTCTTCGTCTGCGTCGCTTGCGTACCAACAACGGGGTTCCCTGGTCGAGATAAAGTTAAACAGACTCTCACAATAATCACCACGCGCTCGCTACAGCACGCCAATTTCGATGCCAATCCCAGCAATCCGCCTTTCGCAGGCCAACTCCGCCCCAGTTCGCCCCGATGGCCAGTACGTTCTCTACTGGATGATCGCGTTTCGACGACCTGGAGCAAATTTTGCCCTGCAACACGCCATTGACCAAGCCTGCTTGTTGGACAAACCGCTGGTTATCTTCGAACCACTCCGCACTCGCTATCGCTGGGCCTCAGACCGCCTGCACCGCTTCGTGATCGAAGGCATGCGCGACAACGCGGAAGCTTTCCGAGCGAAACCAGTGACCTATTTTCCTTACGTCGAACCACGGCCCGGAGTTGGCACTCCCCTGCTCCATCGGCTAGCCGACCAAGCGTGCCTAGTCGTTACCGACGAATATCCTTGTTTTTTTCTCCCCCAGATGATTCAAGCAGTCCAGCATCGGCTTCCCGTGCGGCTCGATTTAGTCGATAGCAACGGTCTGATCCCACTCCGCTTGGCCACCCGCACCTTCACCGTGGCCCATAGTTATCGCCGCTGGATGCAGAAGGAAATCCGCCCGCTGCTGGACGAAATGTCCGACCCCGACCCATTCGCCGGCCGCACCCTAAAACGCTTAAAAAATCTCCCGTCGGCAATCACAAAACGCTGGCCCGCCGCCGATTTCAGCAAACTGCTCAAACCCGACGGTCTCGACCACATCCCGATCGATCACAGCGTGGGACCGGTACAATTTAGCGGTGGTTGGCGAGCCGCCTGCGATCGACTGAAGAATTTTTTGCAAACCGGCCTCGCCGACTACAGCGAAGCCCGCAATCAACCCGACGAGGAGGGCTCCACCGGGCTCAGCCCCTATCTGCACTTTGGCCACATCGCTGCCGACCAAATTGCCGCGGCCGTGTTCGACTCCGAAGCTTGGAATCCCAGCATGCTGCAGTCTGCGAATGGGAAAAACCATGATTTCTGGGGTACCTCGCCGGCCGCCGAAGCTTTCCTCGATCAATTACTAACCTGGCGGGAAATGGGCTTTAACATGGCCTTTCGCCACCCAGATACCTACGATTCTCTCGAGGCGAATCCCGATTGGGCGCAAAAAACTCTCCGGGAACACGCCAGCGATCCCCGACCATTCTGCTATTCACTGGAACAATTTGAACGAGCCGAGACGCACGACGAATTGTGGAACGCTGCCCAACGCCAATTAGTACGCGAAGGACGGATGCACAATTATCTACGCATGCTGTGGGGAAAAAAGATCTTGCACTGGACAGAATCTCCCCAACAGGCGGTAGAAATTATGGTCGAACTCAACAACAAGTACGCGATTGACGGCCGCGACCCCAATTCTTACAGCGGTATTTTCTGGACTTTGGGACGTTACGATCGCGCCTGGGGCCCAAAACGGCCCGTATTTGGCTCGGTTCGCTACATGACCAGCGACAGCACGCGAAAAAAGCTGCGGCTCAACGAATATTTGAGGCGATTTGGCGATTGAGCCGCTTTTGCTCGATTCCTGCGCCACGATCGCCAGAATTGGCTTTCCGCCAAGCAGGTAAAACAGGTAAATTAACAGCAGGCGTCAGCCAACTCAAAAAGCACAACTCAAGAAGCATTGATTTACAGCGATGTCCAAAGCAAAGGAAAAATCGACCCGCGAGACTCCGGCCGAGCGCCACCAACGTTTTCGCGTCGCGGCGGGGCGGGAAACGGTTGAGTCGATTGTGGTGGCAATTGTCTTGGCTTTGTTGTTCCGCGCCTTCGTCGCTGAGGCCTTTGTGATCCCCACCGGGTCGATGGCGCCAACGTTGATGGGTGCCCACAAAGACATGACTTGCTTGGAATGTGGTCAACCGTTTCAAGTTGGCGCCAGCATTGAAACCAAACATGTTCCCCAACGCGCCACGGTGGTCGGTTCGGTCTGCCCCAATTGTCGTTATTTGAATCCGTTAGATTTAGCGGAGAACAGTGACCACGCAACGTTCAACGGCGATCGCATCTTAGTCAGCAAGTTTGCTTACGCGTTAAATGATCCGGAACGTTGGGATGTGATCGTTTTCAAGTTTCCCGGCAATCCCAAACAAAACTATATCAAGCGGCTAGTCGGATTACCGGAAGAGACATTGCGGATCCGCCACGGCGACGTATTGGCCCGTCCGCATGCGGCGAATGCATTTACCGTTTTGCGAAAGCCGCCAGCCAAACTAATGGCGATGGCCCATCACGTTCATGATACGGATTATCAATCCAAGTCGCTGATTGCTGCTGAGTATCCGACGAACTGGCAGCCCTGGGACCTGGCAGCCACTTCTCCACCTACCGACTCGTGGCAAATTCGCCGCGACGAAGAAAGCTGGACAGCTCAGCTGGAAACAGCGTCAGACGAACTGCGAATGCTACGTTACTACCATCGCTCCCCCAGCGACGAGCAATGGGACTTGGCCCGTCAGGGACGATCGCTGGCAAACGTCAAACCTTATTCGAGCGAAGGGATCACCGACTTTCACGCTTATGATGCCTACGTGGTCGTCGACAGCAATCAAGTTTGGGACATTCCACCCGGCGTTCCTCGACCTGATGATTCCTTTTTCACCAACTTGGCATCGCGCTTTCGCCCCCGCCCCGGCGACTTCCGCCGCGACTATGAATCGGGTGGCAAGATTGACCAATTCACGAATCCCCCAGCCAGCATCGGACAATATGGAATCGCGGATCGGGGTAGCCACTGGGTCGGCGACTTGATTCTCCAAGCCGACGTGGAAACCTCCGCTGCGGCTGGCCAATTAGTACTGGAACTCGTGGAGTCAGCGGTCACGTTTCGCTGCGTGATAGATCTCAGCGACGGGACGGCCCGCTTGGAGATTATCGACATTGATGGTCCGAAAACATTCGCCGAGGCGGGTGGTGCAGCCGAGACAACTCCCACCGCTTCGACGGGTGTTATCGGTGGTGCGCGGCATCAAGTTCGCTTGGCAAATTGCGATGACATCCTGTACCTCTGGGTCGATGGGTCGCCGATCACCTTTGATCAACCGACGACGTTTGATATGTCGGTGCTTCGCAAACCTGAAGAACAACGTCCATACGCCCAGCCCGATCATCCCTATGATGCCGCTCCGGCAGCCGTGGGTGTGCAAGGCACCGCGGCGACGATTTATAACCTACAAGTACTGCGAGACAAGTATTACATTGCCACGCAAAGTGTTCGCCAAGGCTTATATGATTATGATGTGCGTGGATTTTCTCTGGGAGGTCTCCGCGATTCAACTGGCAACCTTGTCAACGACATTCAAACAGCGATCACCGATCCATCGCTCTGGGATCAACATTCGATTTGGGAGTCGCGGCGGGCGGTAGATTTCGAACTGGATAAAGATCAGTTCTTTCCCATGGGTGACAATAGTCCCGAGAGTCAAGATGCAAGGTGCTGGGTGCAATCTCTCCCCAGCGCGGGCAACGTCGATCCCGATGCTTACTTGTGGGCGGAAGCCAGCTATGTGCCTCGCGATCTATTAGTCGGCAAGGCACTGATCATCTTTTGGCCACACACTTGGAATTCCCCCCTGCCCATGACGCCCAATTTTCGTCGCATGGGATTTATACGCTAGCGAAGGATTGCCGGCGCAATGACTGCTCCTATTTTACAAGCTGCCGACTTGCAGAAGACCTATGGACGACGTCGAGTCGTTGATGGGGTTAACCTGCACGTCAATGACGCCGAGATTGTCGGTCTGCTGGGCCCCAACGGAGCTGGCAAATCGACCAGCTTTCGTATGATCTGCGGGCTGGTCGAGCCGGACCATGGACGCGTCTACTTGTCCGGGCAAGATGTCACCGACTGGCCCATGTTTCGCAGAGCTCGCGACGGTGGCATGGGATACTTGCCGCAGGAACCGAGCGTCTTTAAAAAGCTGACGGTCGAACAAAATATTTCATCATTGTATGAGTTGATGGGAGTCGGGCGAAAAGATCGACGCGAACGCACCGATGCGTTGTTGGAGGAATTCAACATCACGCATATTCGCAAAGAGAAAGCGGCCGGACTCTCCGGTGGCGAACGACGTCGGCTAGAAATCGCCCGCTGCCTAGTCAGCAACCCGCAAATCGTGATGCTCGACGAACCGTTCGCTGGCATCGATCCTGTTACGGTGCAAAGCATCCAGGGGGTGATCCGCCAATTGCGAGAATCGGGAATCGCCGTGCTGATCACCGACCACGCCGCCCGCGAAATTCTGGGCACGGTTGATCGTTGTTATGTGATCTATCAGGGGCAAGTGTTAATCGATGGCACGCCCGAAGAAGTCAAACGACACCCGAAGGTCAAAGAAGAGTACTTAGGGGATCTCGACGGAGCCGCTTCGCTGGCGCCGCAAGCATCCCGTCCCACAACCACTCCCCGGCCCCGCCGGGTAGCCGACGTGTAATCGTGGTCGATCACAAGCACTTTGCCGGCCACCACTTTGCCGGCCACCACTTTGCCGGCCACGCGAAACGGGGTCAACGAAGAATCGAACCGTTGCCTCCGGTGGCAAAAATGGCTCTCAAGCTTTACATTCGAGCTTGAAAGTCGTCACGTTGCTGTCTGTTCAGACTTACTAGCCTCCACCGATGTTGCCTCCCGTGTCTACCTCCACTGAAACTAACGATCCCTATTTCCAAACCCTGTTCGCCGATCGCATTGGGGGCTCTCAATACGGCAAAGGCACGGGCATTTATAAATTCGAGAAGATCAAACGGGCCAAACGGAAAGCGTTAGCCGACCATCCCGAGCGCCAATTGCTCGACTTTGGTATTGGTGAAAATGATTCGATGGCTCCGGCCAGCGTCCGGGAGGTGATGGCCGAGGAAATCAACCGCCCCGAAAACCGCGGCTACTCGGATAACGGAATCGTTGAATTCAAGCAAGCAGCCGCTCGCTTCATGGAACGCAACTTCCAGGTCACGCTTGACCCGGTCACTCAGATCGTGCACGCGATCGGCAGTAAACCGGCCTACGCGATGCTGCCCGCTTGCTTTATCAACCCCGGCGATGTGACGCTGATGACGGTCCCCGGCTATCCAGTCGCCGGCACGCACACGCAATACTATGGCGGCTCGGTTTACAAACTACCGCTGCTAGCCGAAAACAATTTTCTGCCCGACTTCAACCGTGTCCCGCCCGATCTTTGGGAACGCGTAAAGATGTTGGTGCTGAATTATCCCAACAGCCCCACGGGGCAACTGGCAACCGCTGACTTCTACGCGCGGGTGGTCGAACTGGCGAACGAAAAACAGTTTGTAGTCGTGCAAGATGCCGCGCACATCATGCTCTCATTTGCTGAACCACCACGCAGCTTTCTGCAAACACCCGGTGCGGTCGACGTGGGAGTCGAAGTGCACTCGATGAGCAAGGCGTTTGACATGATCGGCTGGCGAATGGGTTGGGTTTGCGGCCATCCGCGGATCGTCGCCGCCTATGCCGACGTAAAAGATAACAGCGACAGCGGGCAATTTATGGCGACGCAGAAAGCGGCCGCGGCGGCCCTCGATGATCCCTCGATTCCCACCACGATCGCTGCCAAGTACCGCCGGCGGCTGGAAAAGTTGGTAGCCGTGTTGGGTGATTGTGGTTTCCGTTGCAAAGTCCCCGGCGGAACCTATTTCTTATACACGCGAGCACCTCTGGGAGCTGGCGATGGAACCCGTTTTGCCGCCGCCGAGGATGCCACTCGCTACCTCATCGAAGAACTCGGCGTGGTCACCGTTCCCTGGGATGACGCGGGCTCATTCTTGCGATTCAGCGTCACTTATGAAGCGGCTGACGAAGCGGCCGAGGATGCGCTGATGCAAGAAACCAAACAGCGTCTGCAAGGGGCTGGCCTGACTTGGGTGTAATGCTGTTAAGGACGATACTTATAACCCAACCGAGAACCTTAAAAATGCCCGCGGCTAGCGCCGTCGGCTCAGGGTTCTCGGGGATAGGTTCTTATTTTCCGATCGTTCCTTAATCGTCGCTGGGCAGGGCTTGTTTGTGCAGGGCATCGGCTCGGCCGCACGCGGCCAACCCCCACAGCAACCAGCTGAAACAGACGATGATGGTGCCATAGATTAGCCAGTAATCGCTGAAGACCAGCGTACCGCGGGGCGGCTCGCTGGCCGCCGTGATAGCCGCCGCCGCCACCGCCGCGGTGGTAACAATCGGCAGCCCCAGCAGATAGCCGCGCCGCCGCGAACCGACAATCATCGCCAGCGTGGCAACCATCACCAATGATGACGTTACCACCAGCGTGCCGGGAAGAAAACGATCATCGACTTGTGGCTCATAACGACGAATCGCCACCATAATCCCCGCCACGATGGTCGTTATCACTATCAAGCTGATGATGTTGAACTGAGCTCGAGGTGGCAACCGCGCGGCTGGCTCTCGCCAACTTTGCCAGACTGGCAAATGCAAGACGGTCGCCAAAAGCGTCTGCAAGACACCAAAACTGCTCAACATAATAAAGTAACGTTCGGCCGGCTGACCACGAGCCACTCCCATCAGCAGACAATGCCAAGCCAGGGCAGCCCCCAAAATCAACACCCGCCCGATCCGCATCGGCTGACGGACTAACACCCACGCGCTGGCCGACCAGCCCGCCCACATCGCGGCCACCCAAATCTGGATTGCCGCGGAGAGGATTGAACCTTGCGCAAAGTAACACAAGTACAATTGCAACGCCAACAAAGCTGCGGCCAACAGACTGGTGCGCGGCCCCCAACGCAGCACGTCCTGCTCGTATGAATCACCAAGTTGCGCGTTGGTAATCAAAAGGTGCTTTCCCAAGCAAGTGTTGTCGGTCATGATTCGTTTTCGTTGACACCTAGCATCTTACTCGTTTCTCCTGCCTCGTGACGACCATGGACGAATCGGCAACGCTCTCGCTGCTCGGCATCATCGGACATCCGATCGCCGGTAACCCAACGCAATTTGCGTTGGAGGGGGCTTTGCGTGCAGCGGGGCTCGATTGGCAATGCCTTTCCTTTGACGTGCCACCCGAACAATTAAGTGCAGCCATCGCCGGCGTTGCCGCCCTCGGCTTTCGTGGCGTCAGCATCGCGCCACCATTCGGCTGCGAAGTCGCCAGGTTGGTACAGCAACTCTCTCCCACCAGCCAACTGACCGGTTGGGTCGATGTGCTCGCCCTCAATTCCCAACGACAACTCGTTGGCTATCACTTGATGGCCGATGCCATGATCGATCTCATCGGTCCGACCAAACTAGCTGACGCTCATGTCGCCCTGCTCGGCAATACGCCCAAGCTGGCCGCCTTGGGCAAGGCGTTGCAGAGCCACGACATCGGCTCACTTTGGTTTGCGGAAGAAGCCGATGATCAAACCGAATATGATGTCGTGATCCGCGGTTTGAATCGACATTCAAGTAAAGTTGGCATCGCAGACCAACCGGCCCTTTTCAGCGAACAACAAATCGAACAACTCGCCACCGACTGCGTCGTAGTTGACTTGGCTGTCACCGCCAGCACTTCGCCACTGCTACGATTTGCCGCCAACCGCGGGATTAAGACATTCTCCTCAATCGACCTGTTCGTGCATCGCGCGTCGTTGGCCTTCAGCCTCTGGACCGGCATCCAAGCCGACCAACACCGGTTGCGAGAAGCCTTCGAGGAATACCTTGAAATCTAGCCCCTCAAACCTGTCGCTCGCACTCCGGCGATCAGCCGGCTAAACTTAAGCAGTTAAAACGTAACCGGAAAGCAACGGGGAAAAGAGCAATGGCATTTGGCAAATGGCTGATGGGTGGTTTTGCCGGAGCGGCAATCGGCGCGATCATTTGGATCTTGGTCAGCTATTATTTGAATGCCGAGGTTGGCTACGTCGCCGTGGCAATCGGCTTTCTGGCTGGCCTCGGTGTTCGCTTGGCTTCGCGTTACGACGGCACGCCTCCGACGACGACCCAAGCGGTATTGGCGGCTTTGATTGCCCTCGTCACCTTGCTGGCCGCCAAATATCTGGTGATCAGTCTCGAAGTTGACGAAGCAATCCTCGCAAAACAACTACCGGCAGAAGGACGCGAGCAAATGAAGATTGAGTTTTACCTCCAGTCGTTCGGCCTCTTTGATTTGCTCTGGATCGTGTTCGCGATCAGCAGTGCGTATGGCGTTGCCAACGAGGATGATTCGTCGCCCGCCGCACCAACGGACTCGTACGACGACGAATCCAACGATTACGAGACAACCTCAAATCGGCCCAATTGAGAACCACTCCGAAAACCGTTAGCCGCTTTGGCGCTAGCCGCGGTTATTATGGGTTTTCGGATAGGCTCTAAGTGAGGCCCAATTAAGTGAGGCCCAATTAAGTGAAGCCCAACGACGCATAACGCCAGCAACCAATAGTGGCCTTAACCGGTGCACCACTGCTGCTCAAACCACTCCACCCGGCTCGCCCGCGTGGCGTTGTACTTGGCAGCAGGATCAAATTTCTTATTCTTCAAGAACAACAGCAGCGTATCGGCGGGCACTTCGGCATGCTGAGCAACGATATCGACGAACTCACTTTCCGGCTTCCAGTCGTACAGCAATTTGTTATCGCGCTCGAACCAGTCGGTTAAGTACTCAGCGTTGCTGGAGCTGGTGACCACAAAGTCGCATTTCTTCTTGCAGAGGAAACACAACAAGCTGGCCGCCAATTGCCGCGCCGCAACGGTGTCATTTCCGCAAGTTGTAGCGGCGACGTTCCAGATGCTGATGAATCCATCTTCATCCACATCGCTGGGCAAATAAGTAATTTCGACGGGCGCCGCGGGTGGGGGATTAGAATCGGCCGGGTTCGAATCAAGCGAATTCGAATCAGTTGAAGTGGGTTGATCTTCAGCTGACGACATGACGCCTCCTAAGAATGAGCACACAAATCAGACGTAGAGCCCATAGATAGGCTCCGCAATTCCGGACACGCTCGCCCGGTCGCCAAAACAATTGCGAAAGATAATCCAGTTCCCATTTAACACATTTTGCCAATCCTGCACCAGTGGGCAGGCATCCACCCTTTAGCCGCCGGCTGTGCGATGGTTTTCATTGTTCCGTGAGAAAATTTCCGCTATACTTTTAGGGGGTACTATTTTCGCAAACGCAAGTTTCGGAGCACACGATTGACGGAGCCAACCAAATCGATCGGCACCAAGTTTGATGAAGCGGGGCCGTCCAGCGCTGGCAGTCCCGCTGATGATCTCACGGAATGGGTCCAACATTGGCCTTCCCGCCAGCTGGGAGACTATCAGCTGGGCGAGGAATTGGGCCGCGGGGGCATGGGGATTGTGTACCGAGCGACGGAAGTCGGGTTGGGCCGGGATGTTGCTTTAAAACTGCTGCCAAACA
>CAZHTX010000103.1:0-14447 GCA_964535475.1 uncultured Pirellulaceae bacterium | reverse complement strand
CGAAGTCTTCCAGCCTGGTGATACTGAGGCGTTGGCTGGGGTCTTCAAACGGATTGATGGAATGCAGAAAACACGTTTGGAAAAAGTTGCCGCCGAATCGCACGATTTCTTTTTGCCGCCAGCGATCGCCGGTTTGTCGTTGCTCGGCTTGGCCGTGGTGGGTTTGTTTGGACTGAGGTACACGCCATGGTAGCGGAAGTGGTCGCCGGGGGTGTTTTCTTGTTGGTAATGATCGCCGAGTGGCTGCATGGACGTCGCGTCGGCAACTTGGCACCGCTGGCGTTTGGTCCCGGGCGTCGACCGGCGATGTTAGCTTCAGTTGCTCCGTTTGCCCGCGTGCTAGCAGTCACCGCCTTGGCTTGGGGTTTGACGACGCTGTTGGTTGTCCAGCCAAAGTCATATTTGCCAGCCGGCCAAGTGCAACCGGGCAAAGAGCAACGGCTGCTGGTCGTGCTGGATGTTTCCCCCAGCATGCGATTGGAAGACGCCGGGCCCACCAGCAAACAGACTCGCAAGGGGCGGGCCCGTGACTTGATGCGATCCTTTTTTGAACGCGTCCCGGCCGAACAATATTTGGTCTCCATCGTGGCGGTTTACAACGGTGCCAAACCCGTTGTCGTCGATTCCAAAGATCTCGACGTGGTCGATGCCGTGCTGGGCGATCTGCCACTTTATCAAGCCTTCGATTCCGGTAACACGCGGTTACTCGATGGGCTGCGTCAAGCGGCCGAGATCGCCAAACCTTGGAATCCGTCCAGCGCCAGCCTGATTCTTTTGACCGACGGCGACACCGTTCCACCGCAAGGCATGCCGACGATGCCAGCCTCCATCGGCAGCGTCTTGGTCGTCGGTGTCGGTGACCCGCAACAAGGTTCGTTCATTGCCGGCAAGCAGTCCAAGCAGGATGTCTTTACGCTGCGACAATTGGCGACTCGCCTGCGGGGAACTTACCATGACGGAAATAAGGCCCACTTGCCCAGTTCTGTGATCGAGAGCATCGTGGCACGTGGCGAATCCAATCAGCAAGAACCTTGGACACGCCGCGAATATGCCCTGCTGGCGATCGGACTCGGCGGCTTGCTGTTCGCCCTGCTTCCTTGGTTGCTGGAAAATTTTGGCACCAGCTACCTGCCCGGATCGCGGCAAATCCAAGGAACCCAACAAATTTTTTCGAGAAAAGCTAGCCTCGCCCCCGGCAATCCGATATACAAGGCAGGGTAAGGCGGTCGGCTCGAAATATGTATCCCCGCAAACAAGGCAACTGCAAGATGCGTCTATTTATGATCCTTTGCTGGTTGATGGTCCCCGTATTGGCTTGGGCCTATCATCTTGGCCCCGGGCAAACCCAACTCAAGTTGGACGATTCGTCGAGCTTGTTGCGGCAAGCCAGCTTGGCTGCGGCAAAAGATGACTTCACCGGCTCCCGCACGCTGCTCAGCGAAGCACTTGCCAAATTGCCAGCCGATCGAGTTGTCGATGCTCAAGTCATTCGCTTGGAATTGGCCAAAGCTCAGATGCAGTCGGGCCAACTCCCCGAAGCTCGCCTGGCCCTCGATGGACTGCTGCAAGAACTGCAGGCTGCTGATACGGTTGACGAGCAACTGGTCGCGGAAACGCGTGCGGCGCTCGCCAACGCCCAGTACCACATGACTTGGCTCATGCGACTCGAAGGTTTGCCCGCCGAGGAATGGGAACCAGAAATTGATGCCGCACGCCAGCACTATCGTTTGCTGGCGGAAGCCGCCCAGGCTGCTGATCAAAGCGACAAACTGGCCAGCCATCAACACGATCTGGAGTCCGCCATTCGCTTGGCCCGCATGGACCTCGACGAATTGCAAGCACTTAAGCTGCCTTCACAGTGCCAAGGTTGCTGCAGTGGCCAGTGCGACAAGCCGGGTAAAAAGAAGGGCAAAAAGAAATCGAAGAAAAAGTCAGCGGGATCGAACTTGGGGCCACTTCCCGATGGCTCCGGCGCCTAAACGCTTAGCACATCGCTGAGATACTTTTGTTTTGACCGTGGCGGTGCCCCCGCTGCGCGTCACTCTTGATGCGCGGACTCACCGCGCCACCGGTTTGTTGGCAGACGCTGCCAGTCTCCAACAAAACTTTTTGCCTTCGCTCCACGTGCTGCCGGCTGGCTAGCTATCATGGGGCTAAATCAAAAACGCGTGTCCGGCGATCCGCTCGCCCCGCGTCTTGGCCGCTAGAAATTAAATGTTTGCCTTCCACCCAGATCACCGCGTGTGTAATTCAATGAATTGGAAGACTTGCTGTTGGACCGCTCTGCTCTCGATGGTTCTGCTGTCGGCCGCGTCACCGGCTTCTGCCCAGTTTGGAGGTGCGGCCTTGCCGCTGACGCGAGCTCGCGTGTTGGTCCCTGCCCAGCCGGCGGCGCAAGGACAACCGCTCACTCCAGCCGCCGTGATGGCAATGCAGGAAGCGGCCGCTGGGCGAAGTCCCGCAGCCAGTTCTTCAGCAGCATCGTCGGCCGATCCTGTCGCTGCTTGGGAACAACAACGGCTGACAAAAATCAAACAACTAAAGTTTGATCGTCGACCGTCCACGATTCTTAGACTGTGGGTCAAAGTGAACCAATCTGCCCCCGTCTCGGAAGGCGAGGCTGAGACGGAGCCAGCGAAAGGGGCGAGCACCGACAAGGCCGGGGGGGCAGAGAAACCTGAAGCTGCCGACAAAACGGGAGATGCAGCGGCGGAGTCGACTGACGAGAAAGCGACCGACGGGAAAGCGACCGACGAGAAAGCAACCGACGAGAAAGCAAACGACGAGAAAGCAACTGACGAGAAAGCAACCGACGAGAAAGCGACCGACGAGAAAGCAACCGACGGAGCAGCGGCCGACGGAGCAGCGGCCGACGGAGCAGCGGCTGACGGAGAAGCAGCCGACGGGAAAGTAACTCCGGAGGGTACGGCGGCCGCTGATGGTGAAACAGTCGATGGGAAAACAGCCGAGGGGGAGAAGCCCGCCGAGGGGGCGGCTGCCGCGGAAACAGAATCTGAGCAAGCGGCTGTCGAAAAAGAACCGGTTCCCACGGCTGAGCAGCGGGCCGCTTTCGACGCGTTGCTGGGCGACCTGAGCGAAGCGGTCACGCTGGGCAAGTGGGAGCATTTTCGTGAGCAGTTGTTGGATCGCGAGCAACTGAGCGAACCTGAAGCGTTAGCGGTTTACGAGCGACTGCTGGCTGAGATGACGGCGCAGGCTGAACTGGACTTTGAGCAGGTCGTGGGTCTCACTGAAGAAATGCAGAAATTTCTCCAGTCGACCATGTCGAACCGTCGCAACAATCCGGCAACCCGTTACGCCGAGCAGAATGTCATCAACTTTGACGACTTGCTGTGGATCATGCGTTCCTCCCCCGTTGCCCTGCGAGATGCGGACATCAGCCGGATTGCCCGCTTGCTCCGGTCGGCCTTGAGCGAAGGAAATCAATTGGCCGATTTTGTCGAATCCTTGGAGACGCTCGATGCGGAGCTGATTCCTCGACACAAGCTTGCCCTGCTACTCAGCTCGGCGGGACGCGACGATCAGACGGCTAAATTCTTGCCAACGCTCGAGGAAGCGACTGAGCAGGGGGATGCTGAATCTTTGAATCTGCTGGCTCGCCATTTTTTGGCCAGCCATCGCCGTGATGGTGACAGTGAATTGCAAACGCAAGCTTGGCGCGCCACGTTGGCGGTCCTCGATCTGGACAGTCCCACCGAGGCCCAACGTAACGAAGCTTTGGCGCGGGCGGTGGGCCAAGCGCCGCTGTTGAAGGACGAACTCGGAAATGCTTGGCTTCGTGCGTCGTTTACTGAGGAAGTGACACGTGGCCAAGAAATACTCGCTTCCATTGGCACGGCAACTTCGCAACGTCTTGCACAAACGCCCCAAGATGGTGATGGCCGTACTCGTAACCTCCAGCTGCAAAAATCGGCGGTCGATGCGCTGGTCGATTCAGGCCAAGAGCTGACATCCGAATGGGTCGGAATCTTAAATATTCTGGCAAACAACTGGTTGAAGGAAGCTGAGGTTGCTCGAGCGAATTCGAATAGCAGTCGCTTCGGCCCCTCGATGCGTCGTGATCGCTACGGCAACCTCTATTACGTCGATCCCGCCGAGGCCTCGATGCCGCAACAACAAGTAATGCGGATGGGACAAATTAATCCCGTCGATGTGGCTGAGATCCTGACCACCGCGCCGCAAGGAAAATGGTTCGAGGTGATCGATTCCAGCCTGCAACCTCAATTCACCATGGCGCTCTGCCGATTGTGGCTCAAAGTCAACGAAGACGCCAAGGCATTTCCTTATATCGAGCAACTGGCGGGAACGCACCCGGAGACGGCACGCGAACTGGCTGAGGAATTCCTCCGCGTCTGGACCCGAAATCATAATCCCAACGACACACAGCAGCGCACCAATTCTTACATGTTCATGTTTGGTTATGAACAGAAAGCGGAAAGCATCCCGCTGACCCGCTCCAAACAAGAACGTAACCTTGAAGAGTTATCAGAGTGGGTGACGCGGATTCGGAAATTACCGATCGAAAAACTCGATGAAAATCTGCTCGTCGCCGCCTTTATGACTTGCCACAGCGTGGCCGAAGTCTTTGATATCGAGCGGATCGAGCAAGTGTTTGGTGCTTGGCGTGGGATCGAGCCGGCAACGATGGCTGGCTTGATTCAAAAGATGCGAAATAACTTGGCCGGTATCTGGCGTGATCCCAACGTGCAACGCGACGCCCAAACCAAACGTCGCAAAGCGGACATCGAAGCGGAAGTGAAACGCGGATACCAAGTGGCCACGGAAGTGATCGACCAGGCCCTCCAGGAACATCCCGGCCATTGGCAACTATTGTTGGCTAAAGCAGCCACCATGCATGATGAGAATGATTTCATTCAAGAAGTTTCTCCCTCGTCAGCTTTCAGCGACCGGCGTCGTCAAGCCTTCGCTGTCTTTCAGGAAGCGGCCGCAGCGTACGTTTCGGTGGCCAGTGATTTACCCCAAGAAAAACAAAAGAACGATGCCTTCGATTATTGGTTTTACGCCGCCCTGGGGGCCACAGACCTGGGCGGGCTGAGCGAAAAGAACCGACCGGTCGATTCCGAAATTGAGCGCCTAGCTGAATTGCTGCAATCGCTGCCGGGTGAAGTCGGCCAGCGACATCGCGATCGTTTTGCTAACGCCCTGTTCACGCGGATGAGTGCTGTCAATCCAGCCTGTAAATTTCGCTATCTCGAAGCGGGCTTTAAATTGGTCGGCGATAATCCGCAGGCCGAGGAAGCGCGTAAGGTTTATGACTATTATCGAGATCTAATCACCGAATTGGAACTGGTCGTGCGACTCGACGGGAACAGCTCTGTTGGGCATAGCGAGCCGTTTGGGATCTACGTCGACTTGCGTCATACCAAAGAGCTGGAACGTGAGTCGGGTGGGTTTGGCAAGTATCTGCAGAATCAGAACAACATGGCCTACGCTTATAACTATGGCCGTCCAACGGAAAATTATCGCGACAAGTTTCAGGACGCAGCAACCGCCGCGTTGCAGGAGCATTTTGAGGTGCTCTCGGTCACTTTCAATCATCCCGACACGACCAGTCGCGCGGTCAAGCCCAGCGGTTGGCGGGTCACACCTTACGCGCATATCTTGCTGCAACCCCGCGGCCCCCAAGTCGATAAGGTGCCCAGTCTGAAACTGGACCTCGACTTCCTCGACACCTCCGGCTACGTCGCCTTGCCAATCATTTCCAAACCGCTGCCCATCGATGCCACCACGGAAAGCAAATTGCAGACCGAAACCGAGGAACTGAGTTTGGTGCAAGTGCTCGACGAACGGCAAGCGACCAGTGGTAAATTGATCGTGGAAACGAAAGCAACTGGTCGTGGCTTGGTGCCCGCCTTGGAAAGTTTAGTGGAGACCGAACAAGCCGAGTTCGAGCTCAGCGAGATCGAGGACTCCGGGGTCAGCGTGATTGAATTTGACAAAGAGTCGACGCTGCCGGTGGTGCTTTCGGAACGCACTTGGACACTTACTTATGTCTCCAAGGATCCTACCGGTCCGCCAGCGAAAAATTTTGCCTTTCCAAAACCGGTGGTCGATACCAAGGAAGTGCGTTACCAACGCTACGTGGACGCCGATCTTGAAGATGTCGCAGCAAGCATCGCGTTGGTGGAGGCTTATGGAACGTCGAGTCGAGCTCGTTGGATCATCGCACTCTGCGGCGGGGCCGGATTGGTGATTTTGATCGGTTTGATAATGGCGATGCGAAGTTCATCTGGTCCGTCTGGAGAACAAGAGGTCTCCGAGCCGGTGGAGATCACCCCGTTCCTGGTGCTTGGCCGCTTGAAAGCCGCTTACAGCGACGATTCGCTGCCTGCGGAACAGCGGAATCAGCTGCGTGATGATATCGATCGCGTCGAGCGTCATTACTTTGCCGAATCCAACGGCACCGCGGTACCAAACCTGCAGGAGATTGCCCAGCGTTGGGAAATGCAAGCGGTCCGCGCGGTGTAGAACGAATGAAGTCAACCTATCCTTACTATTTTGCCAATCAGGCTCGGCCAGCAAACACCGACCTCGAGGTAACCGACAAATACTCGGGTGCCGTGGTGGCCCGCGTCGCCCAAGCAGACGCGACAGTCGTGGATGGGGCGATCGCCGCAGCGGTGGAGGCTGTTGAACCACTCCGGAGAATGCCTCCCTATGAGCGGCAAGGGGTGCTCAGGCATTGCGTTCGTCGCTTTGAGGAACGATTTTCCGAGTTGGCCGCTGCACTGTGTGCTGAGGCGGGAAAACCGATTAAGGATAGCCGCGGCGAGGTCGCTCGCTTGATCGACACCTTTCAAATTGCCGCCGACGAATCGGTGCGTTCACACGGGGAAACTTTGAATTTGGAAATCGGTCCCCGCACGCGCGGTTATCGCGGGTTCACGAAACGCGTCCCGCTGGGGCCTTGTTCGTTTATTTCGCCTTTTAACTTTCCGCTTAACTTGGTGGCCCACAAGATTGCCCCGGCGTTGGCTGTCGGCTGCCCGTTCGTGCTCAAGCCGGCCAGTTTGACTCCCATCGGCGCGCTAATGATCGGAGAAATACTAGCCGAAACCGACCTTCCGCCCGGCACCTTTTCGATTCTGCCATGCACCCGCGATAGCGCGGAGTTGTTTACCACCGACCCACGCCTCAAACTTCTCAGCTTTACCGGCTCTCCCGATGTCGGTTGGGAATTAAAGTCCCAAGCGGGCAAGAAAAAAGTGGTACTCGAATTGGGCGGCAACGCGGCCTGCATCGTTGACGAAGGTGCGAATCTGGATGATGCAATTGCTCGGTTGATCGTCGGAGCTTTTTATCAATCGGGGCAGAGTTGTATCTCGGTGCAGCGGATCATTGTCCACGAATCGCTGGTCGCTCGGTTTGAACAGCAATTTGTTGAGGCTGCCCAGAGTTTGCCAACCGGCGACCCGCATGAGGAAGACACTTTCATCGGTCCGATGATCTCGGCACAAGCTGCCGAGCGAGTTGAGCAGTGGGTCGAGGAGGCCAAATCAGCCGGCGCGGAGGTGCTCTGTGGCGGAACGCGTGAGGGTGCCATGCACGCGGCAACCGTGCTGAAAAATGTCCCTCGCGATGCCAAACTATATCGCCAAGAGGTCTTCGGCCCGGTCGTGTTGATCGAAACGTTTCGCGATTTCTCCGCAGCCCTCGAGTTGGTCAACGATAGTCGTTATGGCATCCACGCCGGTGTGTTTACTCCGCGGATCGAGCATGCGATGGCCGCCTGGGATGCGTTGGAGGTGGGCGGTGTGTTGATCAACGAGATAGCCTCCTGGCGCGTCGACAACATGCCTTACGGCGGTGTGAAAGAGAGTGGTTTGGGACGCGAGGGAGTACGTTACGCAATGGAGGACATGACAGAGATTCGATCATTGGTTTTTCGTGATCCACGCTAATCACAGACGGCCAATTTCCGTTAGCCAATCCCGCTGTTAGATCGCGGCTGCCGCCTGAGCGATGATATTTTGAGAACCGCGAATTACTTTGTCGCGCCAATCTTGATCACGTGGGCAAAAGCACTCTACCAATTCGGCTTTCGCAGCTCGATACGTTTGATCTCCTTGTGAACCGTAATGATGGGCCCGGTTCTCCGCTCGAATTGCTGCGAGCACGCGGAGCACGTTGTAGGTGCCAAACTCGGCGGTGACAAAACGGTATTCCCGGCTAGCAAAATGTTGCTGCAGCCACTCGCCAAATCCACCCGAAGTGGCGTAAGCAGTCGGGTTTGACGAGCTGGGAGCATCAACCACGTCTGAGCCAAAGGCCCGCGCATACCAGGAATCGCCAGTCGCGTGGGAAGCGTCGTCAAGCAGCAGTTTATAGCTTGCAAACGGTCCCAATCCGGTGTGAAAGTCGAGGTGCGCGACCCGCGGTGCGTCACCAATCCAATCGTCGCAGTGTGCGGCGATCACACGCGTTGACTCCGCCGGTCCCCGGCCACCAAAGAAAATCCCGCGAGGATACTCATACTGCCCGCCGGCGATTGCCTGCTTTAGCGTTTGCTTGCCATGTCGCAAAATGCAGCCAATTGCTTTTAAGCGAAAAGGTTCAAACTTCGACGGAGGCGTGGAGGGATTGAGCAAATAGTCCAGCTCCCGATAACCGGCTGGGAATCCCCGATAACTATCCGGAGTGAGCTGGAAATTGCGATTGAGATCAACGTTCCCCTCGTTAAAGCGGCGGAGTTGTGAAAACCCATATGGGTTCACTCCATGAATTAAAACGTGACGCAAATCGCTAACCAAACCGGTCGCCCGCATTTGGGTCAGTAAGCCGGTTTGCACAGCCGATCCGAAAAAGCCCTCGACACCGTGAACACCCGAGGAGGTCACCACTGCGGGCGCGGTAGACGGTCCAAGCACCGCCACATCAATCGTTAAATCTTCACAGTGATCTGCCGCAACCGGATACGAGAACAAGCTCGCAGCAACCGCCTCCGCCGCTGCTCTAAATTTGCCGCGCGCCTCCGCATACGTGGCGGAAAAATATTTCGCACTCATCGATGCCCCTCCCCTCGGTTGTTGAACTGCACCAAGATACCCGCCTTATCCGCTAGCAGCGACACCACAACCATCCGCCGGTTAACGGATTGCCGCATTCGACGACCAGTCGCTGAAATCTGCACCTTGACGTGCAGATATCAAATCTATACCTTTCGGTGCAGATTTAACCAAGATTTCTCCAGCGACCAGGCGGAACCGACGCATGTTAAGTCACAAGACGATTGAGATCATCAAAGCGATCACCCCCTTGGTGGCCGCGAATGCCGAGACAATTACCAGGCGATTTTACGAGCGGATGTTTGCTGGTAATCCAGAAGTCAAAGTCTTCTTTAATCAGGCGCATCAGCACAGCGGCGGCCAGCAAAGGGCTTTAGCCGGTGCCATTTGCGCTTACTTTACCCACATCGAGAACTTGGAGACATTGTTGCCGGCGGTGGAATTAATTGCCCAAAAACACTGTTCCTTGGGGGTTAAAGACGAACATTATCCGATCGTCGGCAAGCATTTGCTCGACGCGATCAAGGATGTGATGGGTG
This sequence comes from uncultured Pirellulaceae bacterium, assembly GCA_964535475.1. Taxonomy (GTDB): domain Bacteria; phylum Planctomycetota; class Planctomycetia; order Pirellulales; family Pirellulaceae; genus Laterigemmans. The sequence goes on along the minus strand of CAZHTX010000103.1, from coordinate 4,861 downwards.
ATGCGGCCAGCGATGAGATTATCGCGGCGGTGGCGGAGGCATATGGCGTGCTCGCGGATGTTTGCATTGGTCGCGAGTCGGCCATTTATGAAGCCCAGCGTCTGGCACCCGGTGGTTGGAACGGGTATCGCAGTTTTGTGGTCGATCGCAAAGTTCCCGAGAGCGAATTGGTGACTTCTTTTTATCTCAAGCCGGCCGATCGTGGATCGCTCCCCGCGTTTCATCCGGGGCAATACATCACGCTTCGGATCCATCATCCCACGACCCCCACTTCGCCCCGCAACTACAGCTTGTCGGACAGCCCGGGGGCTGAACATTTTCGCATCAGCGTCAAACGAGAAAGCTCGCTTGAGGCGGGCACGCCGGCTGGTTTGATCTCCAATTATCTGCATGATCAGATTCAGCCGGGCGACACGATCGAGGTTGGACCACCTTGTGGCGAGTTCGTGTTGCTGGCGGACGAGGCCCGGCGACCGGTGGTATTTCTCGCTGGCGGGATTGGTGTGACGCCCCTGTTGTCGATGGCAAAATCGTTAGTTTCCTCGCAGAGCGATGTTCCGATCACCTTTGTGCAAGCTGCCAAGCACAGCCGCGTGCAGGCCTTAGCCGCTGAAATTCGCCAGTTAGCTCAAGCGGGCCAAGCGGTTTGCACACATTTTATTTTTGATTCGCCCTTGGAAAACGACTTGGCCGAGGGGAAATGTGATTCGGTGGGCACGATCTCGGCGGAACTGTTGAGCGACCTGTTGCCAAGTTGTGACGCCGACTTTTATTTCTGCGGCCCGGCTCCGTTCATGGCAGAAATGCAGGCTATTCTGGGCTCGCTCCGTGTCCCGGCCGACCGCATGCATTATGAATTCTTTGGACCGCAGCAAGCATTGGCACGATTGTAATACCCGCAATCGTGATTCTTTCCTGCCAACTCGGCTCGACAGCTCTGGGCCATGTGGGCTATCAACCCCCCAAAGAATAGAGCGATGCATGTTCCATGTGCTAAAGTTCCGAATGTCAGCTGGTACGGTTAGCACGGGGCCAAATTGAATCATCAAAGAGCGCAGCGGATATGGAATTCTTCAGGAATCGGCGATCCCTAGTCAACGCGGCATGGCTCTGCAGTCCAACGCATTGCCCCGCGATAATGCTGGCGGCCGAGGCCTTCATCCTCACGCGTCTGCCAACGAGCATTCGGATTTCCGCAGTTCATTTTCCGCTGGCAATGAGCGGAGCGAGCCTGACAATCAGCTTGCTCGCCATCGCTTGCGGCTGTTTGTTGGCGGCCCTCGCCGTGGTCCTCGTTCTGTGGCTTCGCGCACGCGTTAAGGCGAGCGTTGGCGGAGACGTCGAACTGCCTTGGGACGTGACCGATCGGCGGCGGATTCTCGAACAATGGCAAGAACTTCAGGCCCTGCGACTGGCGATTAACGAGCACACCTTGTTTTCCATCGCGGATGCTCGGGGTCGCATTATCGACATCAACGATGGTTTTTGCAAAATCAGCGGCTACACTCGCGAAGAGTTGCTGGGCCGCGACCACCGGATTCTCAACTCGGGCCATCACCCCAAGTCGTTTTGGGTGAAGATGTGGAAAACGATAGCCGCGGGTAAGCCGTGGCGGGCGGAAGTATGCAACCGGGCGAAGGACGGCTCGCTGTATTGGGTAGACTCCACCAATATTCCGTTGACGAGCGACAATGGCAAGGTGCAGCGATACATCTCGCTGCGTTTCGACATTACGAAACGCAAGCGGCTGGAGACTGAAAATAGCAAGGCGATGGCTCGATATTCAGCGCTCTTCGACGGCTCTCGCGACGCCGTGCTGATGCTCAACGAGGGTGGATTCATCGACTGTAATCAAGCGGCGTTTGAGCTGTTTGGGGTGCAGTCGTCGCGGGCACTGCAAGAGGTACATCCGGCTGACATCTCGCCCGAGTACCAGGAGGACGGAGTGCTTTCCCGCGTAGCGGCTGATGAACACATTCAGCGCGCATTCAACGCAGGCAGCGATCGTTTCGAGTGGGTTCACAAGCGACTTGATACGGGCGAGCTGTTCCATGCCGAAGTATTGCTCAGTGCGCATCCCATCGATGGGGAGATGATTCTACAGGCGGTCGTGCGTGACATCAGCGAACGGGTTGAATCACGCCAACGTTTGACTTCGATCTATGAAGCGATGTCCGAAGGGATCGTGCTGTACGATGCGAAAGGGCGCGTGTTGGAATGCAATCCCGCGGCCGAAGCGGTGCTCGGAATGCCGCACGAAGAAATTTTCGGGCGCTCGTTGAGTGATCCGCGGTGGACTGCGATTCGGGAGGACGGCAGCGTGTTGCCGACAGATGAAATGCCTGCCGCGAGAACCCTGAGTACGGGTGAATCGGTGCAAGGGTTTGTGCATGGATTCATTCGCCCCGACGGTCAGAAGCGATGGTTGTCCGTCAGCTCCGAGCCAGTGTCTGAGAACGATGGTTCGCTCCGCGGTGCGGTCATCAGCATCGCAGACATCACGATGCAGCATGAACAACGTCGCGAATTGACCACGCAAAAGCGTATTCTCGAAGCGGTGCTCGACTCGCCCACGACCGGGTTTTGGGACTGGAAGATCAGCGAGGGAGTTGAACACTTTAGCCCGAGTTGGCTGCGGATGTTTGGTTATGAACCCGGTGAGTTGCCTGAGGTCCCGGACACTTGGCAGCAGCTGATCGATCCTGACGATCTTCAGGAAATGCTACAACTGTTCCACGCCCATGTGGAGTCGCGTGGTAAAACGCCGTTCTATAGCAAGGGGAGATACCGGCACAAGAACGGCTCAACCGTCTGGGTGTTATGCATCGGACGCGTGGTCGAATGGTCCTCCGCTGGCCAGCCGCTGCGCATGGCTGGATGCCACATTGATGTCACAACCGCCTGCGAAGCCGAACTGCAAATCGAAGAACAGAAACGGGAGTTACAAGCAATTCTTGATGCCATCCCGGGCTTCGTGTTTTACAAAGACGCCAATAACAAAATTCTGGACTTGAACAGGGCGGCCGCCGATTCGATTGGCCTGCCAAAAGAACAGATCCGATATCGCGATTCCGAGGAATTCTTTCCAGCTGATGATGCAAGGCGATATCTCGAGGACGATCAAGCCGTGCTCCGTTCTGGACAGGCAAAAATCGGGATTATCGAGTGTTATGAGACTGGGGGGGAAATCAAGCACATCCGTACCGATAAAATTCCGCTGCGAAGTCCCCACGGCGAATACGATCGACTGGTCGCGATCGCCATGGATATTACTGAGATTGTCGAGTCACGCGAACGGACCAGCCAAGCCCAACACCGGCTAAACATGGCGCTGCGGGCATCAAATACGGGGCTCTGGGAATGGGATATTCAAACCGGCCACACGCTGTTCAGCGATACCTGGTATTCCATGCTCGGTTATGACCCTGGAGAGCTGCCGATGGAGATCAAAGCTTGGCAAGAACTCTGCCACGAGGACGATATCGAACGAGCAAGCCAGGAACTTGAGCGACACTTCCGCGGTGAAACGGAGGTCTACAAATGCGAACATCGGCTCCGCCGCAAGGATGGCTCCTGGAGTTGGGTGCGAGGAGTCGGCGAAGTGCTCGAACGAGCCGACGACGGTACACCGCTCAAAGCAGTCGGCGTGAACATCGACATCCAACAACTTCGCGAGTCGGTGATTCGCATGGAAGCGGCGAGCCAAGCGAAGAGCGAATTTCTAGCCAACATGAGCCACGAAATCCGCACGCCAATGACGGCGATCCTCGGCTATGCCGACTTGATTATGGAGCCCACGTCATCGCCTCAAGATTTTGAGACGCACGTGCGTACGATCCAAGTCAACGCCGGGCACCTGCTGACCATCATTAATGACATTCTCGACATGTCCAAAATCGAAGCAGGTCAAATGACGGTCGAACAGATCGACACCGCCCCCGCCCAGGTTGTCGAAGAGGTCGCCTCCCTGCTGCGGCCACGTGCGCTCGGTAAGGGCATCAACCTGGGTATTGTCTATGACACCCCGATTCCAGCTTCAATTCACTCGGACCCCACCCGACTCCGCCAGATTCTGCTTAATCTCGCCGGCAACTCGATCAAGTTTACCGAGATCGGATCGGTGACGATTCATGTCGCTTGTGATGCGACTGCAGATCGCATGATCTTCCGCGTTGTCGATACGGGCATCGGCATGAGCGAAGCGCAGCGAGCGTCCATCGCCCGCTTTGAAGCCTTCAATCAAGCAGACACCAGCACCACCCGGAAGTTTGGCGGCACGGGACTGGGGCTGCGGATCTCGAACTCACTGGCCAAGATGCTGGGAGGTGGAATCGAGGTCGCTTCCACAGTCAACGAAGGCAGCACCTTTACCGTGACCATCGCCACGGGGCCATTAGCTGGGGTCGAACTCCGCACCCCTGCTCAAGTCAACGAACTGGCAGAGCGTGACGGGGCGGAATCATCCAGCGAGCGGGTTTCCGCCAAGAAAGTCGATGGGCAGAAGCTCCAACCGCTGCAGGGACTGCGGGTTCTGCTGGCCGAAGATGGGCCTGACAACCAACGGCTAATCAGTTTCCATCTTAAAAAAGCGGGTGCTGAAGTCATCTTGGCCGACAATGGTTTAATCGCTGCGGAAACGATCGAGTCAGCCACAACCGACTCATTGCCACATCTGGTGCTGATGGATATGCAGATGCCAGAGCTCGATGGATACGCGGCTACCAAACGACTCCGTCGCCAAGGCTGCTCGCTGCCAATCATCGCCCTGACCGCTCACGCCATGGAAGGGGATCGCCAGAAGTGCTTAGATGCCGGCTGTGTTGATTACCTCACTAAGCCAATCGATAAGGCTCGACTTATC
>CAZHTX010000102.1:0-14286 GCA_964535475.1 uncultured Pirellulaceae bacterium | reverse complement strand
AGCCGCTTTGGCGCTAGCCGCGGTTAGTTTGGATTTTCCTAGAACCTATCCGAAACCGTTAGCCGCTTTGGCGCTAGCCGCGGTTAGTTTGGATTTTCCTAGAACCTATCCGAAAACCGTTAGCCGCTTTGGCGCTAGCCGCGGTTGTTTTGGATTTTCCTAGAACCTATCCGAAGCCGTTAGCCGCTTTGGCGCTAGCCGCGGTTGTTTTGGATTTTCCTTGAACTTGAACCTATCCGAAGCCGTTAGCCGCTTTGGCGCTAGCCGCGGTTATTTTCGGTTGGGTTCTTATTGCTGTTACCCCCAGTCCTTCTACCTCAACTCGCAATGAAGTAGAAGCATTTCAAGTAGCAAAATGAGGCGAGTTTGCCAAACGCTTGCGATTTGAACGAGCAACCCGATTCAAATTGGCAACCATTGCTCAAAGCCGCAAACTCGACATGCCACCGTCGACACCGATGATTTGCCCGGTGATCCAACTTGCTCGTGCCGACAGCAAAAACTCGGCGAGCCCCGCCACGTCGTCAACTTCACCAATACGTTTGAGCGGATACTTTTCCGCCATCGCCTCCCGTTTCTGTTCACTGGAGAGAAAGCGAGCAGCCAGGGGAGTGGCGGTCAGGGCCGGTGCGATGCAGTTCACGCGAATCTTCGGAGCCAGCTCGGCGGCCAATGAGCGGGCCAAGCCTTCGACAGCTCCTTTCGCGGCGGCCACCGAAGCGTGCATCGGCAATCCTTGGGCCACAGCGACTGTGCTGAACATCACCAGCGAGGATGCCGGCGCGGCTTGCATTGCCTTCAGACAAGCTTGCACGCATTTAACCGCGCCAACCGCATTTAAGGTAAAATCAGCCACCATTGCTTCCGGCTTCAGTCCCCGCAGGGGACCCAAATTGATTGAACCGGGGCAATACGCCAGCCCATCAATAGCGGCGGGGAGTTGGCCCGGGTCCAGCAGATCGGTGGTGACATCGTGCGCTATGTGGCGAACGCCAGTCAAATCGTTTAAAAATTCGTTGGAACGCGACACCACGGTGACGTCCGCACCCTCCGCCAGTAATCGCTTGACGATACCCAAACCGATGCCATGGCTACCACCAATGACGACAAATTGTTTTTGATTCATGGGGAATATTAGAATTCACGAGTCCAAATCAGCTGAAACACTCACACTATCTTCATTCGTCAACCGTTGTCGGATACGACCTGACAACGAAGCAAAAAGACCACGCCTGGAACAGGAAAACCACCGGGGAGCAAAGTCCGCATGGGTTCGATGAAACGAAAACGGCGAAAGAAGTTGAAAGCTGCATGGGAGACGTTTCAGGCTACGCATCAACTATCTGACGAGGATGTCAAACTCGCTCGTGAGGCGGGGTATCCGCTCAAGCTTTACGAGGATCTGCTAGCCGCCGAACCTGATGTTTCCGAGACGTCCAAATCAGAGCGAATTCGCCAAGTCCATCGTCAGTGGCAGGAAAAACTTCGAGCTCGCCAGGCAGACCTTGAAGCCGGTCTGATAAAACCGAAGAAGAAGTCACCCAAAAAGGACACCCACGATCCCGAGTGGGTAAAGGCGAAGAAAGTTTGCCGTTTGAACATGGACGACATTCGCAAAGCCAAAGCGTTGGGCATGAGTCCAAAGGCGTTGACCAAGAATGTTCCCTCACCGAGTCAGCCCTGGAAGGCGCCAGTTAAAATCTGGATACAGGACTTGTATGAGCAGCGGTTTGGATCGGAAGCTGAGCCTGAGGACCGAATCGGACTGGGCAGCTTGCCCCCAGAGCCCTAAGCAATAATCTCCCTAATGACTTCGCCAGCCACGTCGGTCAAGCGAAACCTCCGACCGTTGTACTTGTAAGTCAGCTCTTCGTGATTAATCCCCAGCAGATGTAAAATGGTGGCGTGCAGGTCATTGATGTGTACCTTGTTATCTGCGGCTTTATAACCAATTTCGTCAGCCGTCCCATAATCGACTCCACCCCGCACGCCGCCTCCAGCCAGCCACGCACAAAAACAGTGGGGGTTGTGGTCACGCCCCGGTTTGGCACCCGTTTGAGCGATCGGCAATCTACCGAACTCACCACACCAGACCACCAAGGTATCGTCTAACAGGCCGCGAGCCGCCAAATCCTGTAGCAACCCGGCGACCGGCTTGTCGGTCTCCCCGGCAAACTGGCGGTGATTCCCTTCGATATCGGCGTGTCCATCCCAGGAGCGTTGATTCTCCATGCCACCGGAATAAATCTGCACAAACCGCACGCCTCGCTCCACCAACCGCCGTGCCATCAAACATTGACGAGCAAAGTGATCACACCGTTTGTTGCCGACGCCGTAGAGCTCTTGGATGTACTGCGGTTCCGCGTCAATGTCGAGCGCCTCAGGAGCGGCCGACTGCATGCGGTAAGCCAGTTCAAAACTCTCAATCCGTGCCGCTAACTCCCCCACTGCTTGATGCTGGTCCTGATGCATACCATTCAATTCCCGCAGCAAGTTCAACTGGTTGCGCTGAGCCAGATCGGTCAATTGGTCAGCTCGCGATAGGTTGTTGATCGGTTCGCCGCGAGGCTGGAGATAAGTTCCCTGATAAGCGCCTGGCAAATAACCGGCGCTCCAATTTGCTGCGTGACCTTTGGGTAACCCACGACCTTGCGGGTCACTCATTACCACGAAGCCAGGCAAGTTGCTGCTTTCGCTGCCGAGTCCATAAGTGACCCAAGAACCAACGCAGGGGAAACCCATCCGCGGCATCCCCGTGTTCATGGCAAACAAGGCGGGGGAATGATTGTTGGATTCGGTGTGCCCCGACAGGATGAACGCCATTTTGTCCACATGTTTTCCCAGCTCGGGGAAAATCTCCGGGACCATTTTGCCCATTTCACCACGGGGCGAAAACTTGAAGGGCGACTGCATCAGATTGCCGACCGAATGTTGAAAGAACCCCGTTGTATTCTTGAAAGTGGCATCAAAGTCGCGGATCGATTTGCCGTTCCACTTGGTTAGTTCGGGGCGATAATTCCAAGTATCCACTTGGCTCGGCCCGCCGTTGATAAAAACCCAAATGACCCGCTTTGCAGATGCCGGAAAATGCCCTTCACGGGGAGCTAGCGGCCGCAGCGCACGATCATCCGAAGAATCAGCCGCGGCAGCCTTTTGGCCGCTCAGCAAACCTTGCTCATGGAGCAACCCGGTCAGGCCGAGCAAGCCAAAACCACAGCCTGCGCGACCAAGAAAACGACGACGATCGAGCAATGATGAGATTGTTGGATCGCCGACTTGGGGTTGAGATTGATTCATAACATTTCTTCCAAGCAATGGTTCGTAGCAGCGATGAAAGTGCGCGATTCCGTGGAGCACCCAACCATCAAGATCAGGTGACCAGGGCAGCTCAATATCCAGCGACTATTCAATGTAAATAAACTCGCTGGTGCTCATCAGCATTTGACAGAAATCGACCAGCGCGGCGGTCCTGGCGTCGGCAATTCCCTGTTCACGGTAAATGGCGGTCTGTTGGTTGAGGAAACGCCCAGCCAAGCTCGCCTCGTCTCGAGTGGGTTGGCGAGCGAGGGCGAGCGAGTAAGCGGCCCGTAGCATCTCCTGCGGATTTTCCGCGACGGGTATCCGTTCTGCGAAGGCCTTTGCCAGCTCACGTCCTTGAGGACTATTGAGAAACATCAGCGCCTGCGGAGCACCCGTTGTGCTGGAGCGCTGACCGATGCTGACCAAATGCTCGGGCCAATCAAACAACATCATCGAGGGAATTAACTTACTGCGTTTTATGAAAAAGTAGACGCTTCTACGTTTCATATTCGGATCAAGGGTTCCCGGTCCAAACATGGTACGGTCGAGCATGCCCGATACGGCCAACATCGAGTCACGAACCGCTTCAGCTTCCAGTCGTCGTGGAGTCCAACACCACAGCGTCTCATTCTCACGGTCAATCCTCGCACGCTGGTTATCATGAGCGTTTGATTGCATATAAACGCTGCTGGTCATGATCAGATGATGCAGCCGTTTTAATTGCCAACCATGTTCGACTAGATCATGAGCCAACCACTCGAGCAACTCGGGGTGCGTGGGCAGTTCTCCGGAAACGCCAAAGTCATTCGGGGTGGCAACGAGACCGCGGCCGAAGTGATGTTGCCAAACGCGGTTCACGATCACTCTCGCCACTAAGGCACCGGCACCATGTTCCGCATCGGTCATCCAGTTTGCCAAACTGGCTCGGCGAAAACTCTTGTCGCTGGAACTGTTCGGCGGATCAACTCGCCAATCGGCCGCGCCGCGGTCCGCCGGCGTGAGCACTTGCAAAAATCCCGGCTCGGCGACTTCCTGCTTCTGCGCCACGTCACCGCGATTGAGCACAAAAGTTTGCGGATAAAAATGAGGGAACCCACGGCCATCGGCGTGATGCTGGAGCGGGGGCAACCCCTCGCTGCTGATCATCGCCTTTGTCAATTTGCGCGGCGGCCCCTCGGCGATCATCTTCTGACAAGCTTGCTGGAGCTGACGCCACCCGGGCAATGTCGTGGCGAACCAGTTTTGAGCCGTCTGCCAAGCGGCAGAGGTGCGATCTCCCGTTTGCGCCGCGGTTTGCAAAGCCGACTTAATCTCGGCTGAGATTGATTCGCCACCGACAATGGTTGGCGCGGCGGAGTCACTCGCCAGCGACAAACGCAACCGACCGATCGCGTGCTTGGTGTTGGGATGATTGAACGTTAACTCCACAAACGCCACTTGGGTGTCACTGCTGACCACAGGCTCGGCGAACTCAAATACCGCCGCCTGATCTTGACCAATGCCACCCTGATCGACTGCCCAACCCGAGATGGGATCATCATCGATTGACGCCAGCGCCGAGAGTGTTCCCCCGTTTTGTTGATGAGTGGCCGCAGCGCCGCTGAACACGACCGGCAGAGTATTGGCAACATCTGCATTGGCAACATCAACATTGGCTGTGGGCGAGCCGACTTTGAGCTGAATATTCCCGAGCGCGAAATTACCGTTATCGGCACGCCCCGGACCTTGGCGTGGCAACGATGCATCCCGCAGAGCTTCGAGCCGCAGTTTGTAGGCCTTGCCGGCGGGCCAATTCGCTCGAATTCGCAGCACCTCCTTGGCCGCTGGTGAACCACTCGCCAACCAAGAACCGTCGGGCTGCGGTTGGTAAACCGTGCCGGCCGTCGATTCCACTTCGCTCAGCTGTAACGTCTGCCAGGGTCCCGTGTGGTCGTGCGGCTTGTAGTCAGCCAGCCAAGCGGAAAACTTGGCGGGCAATTCAGTTTGCTCGAACTTGGCAAGAGCTGCTTGCCGGGCCTCCAATTCACGTTTCCAGGCCTGCTCCAGTTGCTGGTTTTTCTGAGGCTGTAGTTCTAGTTCAACTTCGCTGCGAATCGTGGTTGTAAAGGTCGCCGCGAAACGATAGTAATCGACTGCGGGAATCGGATCGAATTTGTGGTCATGACAGCGGGCGCAGCCGACGGATAATCCCAAGAAAGCCAACCCGGTGGTCGTCACCATGTCATCGAGTTCGTCGTAGCGGGCCGATTCGAACTCGGCTTCAGTCAATTGAGTAGGGAACACGCCGGCACCCAAGAAACCGGTCGCCATCAATGCGAGTGGGTTGTCAGGAGCCAATTCGTCACCGGCCAATTGCCACTGCAAAAACTTATCATAAGGCAAGTCTTGATTCAGTGCTTTGATGAGGAAGTCACGATAATGGTATGCGTGTGGCCGATCATAGTCTTGTTCATAACCATGGGATTCGGCAAACCTAGCGATATCCATCCAGTGTCGTGCCCAGCGTTCGCCATAATGTTCGGACGCTAACAGTTGGTTGACGAAGTTTGACCATGCTTGAGGCTCCGCTTGATTCGTGGCGAAGTGTTCGACTTGTTCGGATGTGGCTGGCAAACCGTGCAGATCAAACATTGCTCGTCGCACTAAAGTACGCGGATCGGCCAGCGGGTTTGGGCGCACACCGACCACCCGCTGCCGGGCAAGAATAAAGTGATCAATCGGCGTGCGGCACCACTCGGCATCCTCGACGCCAGGTATCGCCACCGCCGCCAGCGGCTGAAACGCCCAGTACCGTCGGTCAACCTCGGTGACCGACATCGAGCCCGCCGAGTTATCTCGCGGTTGGTCGACCAACGGGCGATTGTATGGCGCGCCTAAATCGATCCAACGGCGAATGCTATCGATGGCCGCATCTGGTAACCGCGGCGCTTGCAGCGGCATGTGGGGCTCGGCTGCGTGGGTAATCAGGTCCAATAAGTGACTGTCATTTGCCGTGTCGGCCACGTAGCCGCTCCGCATCAGTGCAGCACGTGTTGACAAATCAAAATCTGCTTTGACCGAATTGCCACCATGACAATCTAAGCAGTTGTCAATCAACAGCTCGCGGACTTGGGCTTGAAACAGACGCGTTCCCTGCCGCACCCGCTGGACGTGATCGGCCGGGACAGCGACCACCGGCTTGGTCTCGAAAGGCGGGGCAACAGGCGGCTGGGCAACAGGAGGCTCATCAAGAGCGTATCCGCTGGAACACCAGCAAAGCACAATGGCGCCGCAAGCGGCAAATCGAGTTGGTAACCTGCAATTCACGATTTCACTTTCCCCAGTTATGCCAACACCGGGAGATGCCAGCAAAAAGCGATACAAAAAAATTTGGCCCGCGCGGTCTACGACAAATCATAACCGATTCCGAATTGTGAAAAGCACCTTTTTTCCACAGCTTGTTGACCGCGAGTGAAGACAGTGGGGCGGGAATTTTGCGGGCAAGCGATTTGTTTCCAGGGCAAGCGGCTTGTTGAAAGCGAATTGTTTTGCGAGAATCGGAACTGAGCTTCCGGGGTGCCGGGGATAGCCTTCAATGACTAGCAAGACAACACCACAAGGCTGTGGAACGTGATTTTGCCGAGCGGTGAAGCACGTTTCTCATTTTGTCAGCTGCGAGCAAGGAACACGACGACTGTGATGGAACCCACCTACGAGTTTTTCTCGCGATTTGCCAAGATTCTCAATTCCGGCCAGTCTCGCTCGGTAGTGTTAGCGGGCAACATCCACGACCTTTTTTGGGATGGAGATAGCTACGTACCGCTGATTCCGATGATCTGTAAACGCGCCCAGGTGAAACACCTGATTCAGCTGGTTTACGAATTAAACGGCCCGATACGACTCACCGAAGCGGACACGCGGGCCTTGCGTGATGCCTGGGTGCATTGGAAGAGCGGCGTCGATGCGGACACGCTAATTTTGCGTGAAATGCGTTCGCAGGATAACCTCGCCGAACAGTTGCGAGCGGAGTTTGACCAGTACATGCTGTCGTCGATTGGCAACTCGACGCAAGCGCTCGAATTCATGCGTCAACTAACCATTTGTTCGCGGCATTCGCTCCGCGGCAGCTTGGTGATCATCATCGAAGCGGCCGATTTGCTGTTGCCGGTTGGCAGCGGCGACGTTTCCTCCTTGAACGATCGTCAATTGCGGCGAATCAGCATTGTCAACGATTGGTTCTGCGATCCTGAATTTATCAACGGCACTGATTCGGTCTGCCTTGTCGCCGACTCGCGAAGCTTGATTCATCCCCGCGTTTCGCGTTTGCCGCAAGTCCTTTCCATCGATGTCCCGGCACCCTCGACCGAACAACGCCAACACTACGTGGAAAACTTTATCGCGACCAGTTCGCAGAAGCCCAGTTTGTGGTCGGGCACGCAGGAGTTAGCCGAGTTTTGCGCTGGGTTATCACTGCACGCTGTGCGGCAATTGTTAGTCGGCTCAGCCTACGCCAACGAACCGATCACCCCTGATCAAGTCATCATCAAAGTGGAGGAGTTCATCCAGAGCCAACTCGGCGATGATGTGATCGAATTCAAGAAGCCCCACCATTTGCTCGACGCCATCGTGGGAGCAACGGAGCTGAAGGCATTCTTGCAGCGTGAATTGATTCCTCGGTTCAAAGCGAAGGGGGAGCAAGCCTTGCCCGGGGCAGCCGTGGCTGGTCCGATCGGGGGTGGAAAAACATTTATATTCGAAGCGGTGGCGGCTGAGCTGGATGTGCCGGTTTTGGTGCTCAAGAGCATCCGCAGCCAGTGGTTTGGCCAAACCGACGTGATTTTCGAGCGCTTGCGGCGAGTCCTCGAAGCGTTGGAGAAAGTCGTTATTTTTGTTGACGAAGCAGACACTCAATTTGGTCGCGTCGATGCCGGTTCCCATCAGACCGAGCGGCGGCTGACCGGCAAGATTCAGGCGATGATGAGCGACCCGCGGTTGCGAGGCCGCGTGATTTGGCTGCTGATGACGGCCCGCATTCACTTACTCTCCCCCGACATCCGCCGGCCAGGCCGCGTCGGTGATCTGATTATTCCGGTTCTAGACCCTGAAGGTGATGATCGCCGGCAATTCATTCGCTGGATGCTCGGTCCGGTACAGCTCGAAGCGGAAGAACTGGACGCGTTGGTGCGCAAATTGGACGAGGAAATCTTGGAGGCTGGCTATTCAGCTGCCGCCTTCGCCGCCCTCCGCTCGCAACTGAAAGCATTTCGCCCTGAGACGAGCGAGAAGGTGCTGGAGTTGATTCATGACATCATCGCACCGGCGATCGGCCCCACCCGTCAGTATCAAACCTTACAAGCCTTGCTCAACACGACGCGCAGATGTTTGTTACCCGGCGGCGATGTCACTCCCGAGCAGCGTCAGGATTGGGAGAGCCAAATCAGCCGCCTGGAAGCTCAGGGGGTGAGTTAAATTGTCTAACACGGGCGCTAAATCCTATGCTAAATTTACCGCAATCTCCGATTTTTTGCGCCTTGAGTCGTTGTTGGTGGGGCCCTAGTCTACATCCCGCCAAACATTCACTGGGCACCCACGGGTGCTGGTCTATAAACCGAAAACACCATCACACGAACAGGGAATTGCCGATATGAAACGGTTACTGCAGATATTCATGGCCTCAACGCTGGTAGCGTGCTTGACGTTGCCGACAGTCGCCCAAGAGCAGTTTTCGAAACTTGTCGGCCCCGTCCAAGTTGGTGCGGTGGCCGACCAAGCGACGCTGCAGGTCCCCTTCATCACTTGGGGCGGAGACGTAGCCACCTTCTACGCGAACGGCGGGCTGGAAACAAAGTCGGGCACGATCTTTGACGGGCACGAGCTGAAAGTGAATCTCACGGCGGGGGACGATTTTGTCCAACAAGTCCGCGATTACATGAGTGGAAAATCACCCTTCCTCCGCGGCACCATGCGGATGTTGGGGCAAGCCAGCGAGGTGATCGGCAGCGATCCCCGCACCAAGCCGGTAACGATCCTGCAGCTTTCTTGGAGTGCTGGAGACCATATCGTTGCTCGCAGCCAATTCAAGACGCTTAACGACCTGCAGCAAGATCAAAAGAAGGTCAAGATTGCCTGTCAACAAGGTGGCCCGCACGTGGGACTGTTGTATGACGCATTGGATGCCGCCGATTTGTCCCGTGAAGATGTTGAAATCGTTTTCGTCAAAGACCTTACCGGCCCCGAAGGCCCAGCGGATGCTTTCCGCAATGATTCAACCATCGATGCTTGCTGCGTCATCACACCGGACATGATCGGACTGACCGGCGGGCTTGATTCACAAGGGACGGGGGCCGAAGGCAGTGTCGAAGGGGCGCGCGTGTTGGTCTCCACGCAAAACATGACTCGCTCGATCGCCGACGTGTATGTGGTTCGCTCCGATTGGTACAAGGCCAACACCGAAACTGTCAAAAAGTTTGTCGCCGGCTATTTGGCCGCCACGAACAAAGTCGTGGAAATGCGAGGTGCATTTGAAAGCACGCAAAGGATGTCTCCCGAATATCGAGCACTGTTGGCACAAAGCCAGTCAATTTTTGGCGAAGAGGTGTTGCCCACTTTGGAAGTTGACGCCCACGGTTTGCTGCTGGACTGTCGCTTTGTCGGTCTGCCCGGCCAAATCGCTTTCTTCAAGCAATCGGGCAACCTCAGCGGCTTCGATGCTAAGCTTACCGCCACGCTCGACCTGGCCACCAAGTGGGGCTATGCAAAAACGCGAAACGGCTTCGATGCCAATGCGTTTGATTACACGGAAATCGCCAAAATCGCTGGTATTGAATACAAGGAACCGGCCAAAAAACTGCAAGCCGAAAGTCTTGAGATGTTTCCGGACGACGAGCTGGATTCTGATACGATCGTCAGTTTTACAATTAAATTTGAACCCAACCAAACCGAGTTTTCCGTCGATCGTTACGGCACCGAATTTCGACGCGCCCTGCAATCGGCCAGCACCTTCGGTGGTGCGGTTGTGGTGATCCGCGGTCACTCTGATCCGACGAAGACACTCGTCAATCTGATCAAAGCTGGTACCAAGAAGGGATTGATCACTCGTAATGGCACCAAGGGGAACTACCAGTATTTCCTTAAGACCGATCGAGGCAGTCAGCGGTTGGATTTAGAACAAACGGTCGCCCTCACGAAATTAATTCAATCAGGTGCGTTCGAGGGTGCTGGGGAAAGCCCGATGCAGACAATGCAAGCTGCCATGAATCTGTCGCTCTCGCGGGCCGACGCGGTCAAGAAAGCGATCATCGAATATGCCGAGCAAAACGACATTAACGTCAACCTCGCTCAATTGGCTCCCCAAGGAGCCGGGATCAGCGAGCCGGTAATTTCCAAACCTGCATCGATCGAAGACGCCTTGCAAAACATGCGTGTCGAATTCCGGATCGTTAAGGTCGCTGCTGAAACACTTACTGACTCCGACTTTGATTTGTAATTCGGTTGGCATCATCCCAATTTCATTCACAGTCGCATTTCCGCAGGTCAAACATGTTCCGAACCAATTGCTTAGCACTGTTCCCGTTGTTCTTTTGCCTGCTGGCTACTGAGGCATCGGCTCAGCAAAATGTCGTCATCGTGCTCGATGATTCCGGTTCGATGGAGTCGACTATTCGCAGCTCACCATCGTTGCGGAAGATGGCCGCCGCCAAGTCGGCGATCGGGACAGTACTCCAGCAACTGCCAGACGACGCCAATGTGGGGCTCGTCGTGCTCAATCGCCCGCAAAACCCCTGGGTAATTCCCTTCGGACCACTGGATAAATCGCAGGTTGTCGAACAAGTGAATGACGTGCGAGCCTCAGGGAGCACGCCCCTGGGCCAACACATGAAAGTTGCCGCAGATGCTTTACTGGAGGCGCGACTTGAGCAGTTCTATGGCACCTACAAGCTACTGATCATCACCGACGGAGAAGCTGGAGACGCCTATCTGGTCGAACAGTACCTGCCGGAAATTCAAGCTCGCGGGATCGTGGTCGATGTGATCGGTGTGGATATGCCGGGGGAACACAGTTTGGCCACGCGCGCTAACAGTTATCGTAAAGCCGACGATCCTGATTCGTTGCAACAAGCAATCTCATCGGTGTTGGCCGAGACGACAAGCGATGATGGGGATGCGGCAGAGAGTGATTTTGAATTGCTCGAAGGCTTTCCCACCGAACTCGCTTCGGCAGCCATCAACGCCTTGGCAACACCCAGCAATTTACCCATCGGCGGTGCGCCGGCAGCAGCCAGCAATCCGGGAATCGCGAACCCGCCGATGGCTAGCGGATCGAGGCCCATGAACACGGGCGGTGGAGCCAAGCAGGGGAATGGACCATCGTTGATCGTTATTTTGGCTTTCCTGCTGATCCCCGTGATCATTGCCGGCCGTGCGATCTCAAAAGTTTCGTCGCGCTAAGGTCGACACTGACCGCAAAGCCCCTTAAGAACACTCCCGTTTAAACCATAGCCCGTTTAAAACACGCCCAGTATTCCCAATCAGGAGGCATCAAGTTGTCAAAAGGAAAGCTATTCGCCGCTTGTCTGCTGTGGGTGATGCTGGTTGGTGTTGGGGTTCTGACCTGGAAGCTGATCTTCCGCCCGGCAGTCGAGCAAGCAGAGAGCGCGGAACAAGCAGCGCAGGCAGCAGCGGAGGCTGAAGCAGCGCGGCTGCGGGTCGAGCAAAGCGGCTCGGAGTCTCGATACAAGCACACGGTTGATTTCCAACTTGATTCTTTCAGCGGCTATGCGGTGCTCCGCAGCGAAAACTTTCGTAAACAGCTTTCCAAAGCCGGCATTCAATTAAATCTGAAGGACGACGGAGCCGACTACACAGCTCGACTAGCAGCTCTCAAGAGTGGTGATGCCCAGCTCGCTTGCTTTACCATCGACGCGCTGATCAAAACAAGTGCTGAGATGAATGATATGCCGGCCACGATCATCGCCGTAATCGATGAGACCACCGGCGCCGACGCGATTGTCGCCTATGAAGAGAAAATACCCAACGTCGATGCTCTGAATCATCCCGACACCCGCTTCATCTTGACTCCAAACTCACCCAGCGAAACATTGACGCGGGTTGTGATGAGCCGCTTTGATCTTGACAAAATCGGGACGCGACCATTTACCGAAGTCGGAGACGCCAGCGAAGTCTTTACCAAATATAAGAATTCCAAGCCGGCCGATTTGCATGCTTATGTGTTGTGGGAGCCTTACGTTTCCCAAATGCTGGCGAATCCCGAGATGCATGTCGTCGTCGATAGCTCTCAATTCCCCGCCACAATTGTCGATGTGATCGTTGCCAGCCGGGACTTCGTGCTGAAAAAACCAGAAGTGATGGATGATTTTGTCAAAGCTTACTTAACCTCGGTCTACGAGTTTAGAGATCGCTCCAAAATGTTGCAGCTCATCCAAGCTGACGCAAAATCCAGCGGCTCCCCGTTGACCGACAAGCAGGCGGAAAACTTGGTGGACGGTGTGTGGTGGAAGAATACGCAAGAGAACCTCGCACACTTCGGCCTGCTCAACGATAAATCATTGCCGTACCTCGAAGACGTCATTTCAAATTTGATTGACGTGCTGCAGACGACTGGTGGCATCCAGCGGGATCCCTCAGCCGGCAAAGCGAACCTCTGGTTTTACTCCAAGGTGCTGGAAAACCTTCGCGACTTTCATCCAGGTAACCAAGTCGAGACGGTGCGTGACACGCGACTGCCCGCGCTGACCGAGCAACAATGGGGTCAGCTGTCGAGCGTAGGAATCGCGAATGTGCCCAAGTTGGTCTTTCCCCGTGGGACGGCCACCCTAACGGCTCGCAGCAAATCAATCCTAGATAAACTGGCTAACGATCTGAATTCCACACGCCTCTATGTGGCAATTGTCGGAGATGCATCGAAGCGAGGCAATATCGAACAAAATCAGCAAATTGCCCTCCTTCGCGCCCAGGTCGCCCAGGATTATTTGATCAGCCGGGGAGTCGACAAAAACCGAATTCGCGCGGTCGGGAGCGAGCCCAGCGGTAACACATCTGTCACGTTTAAGCTGGGGCAGTTACCTTATTGAAAATACAGCTGTGGCGGCTCACGTGAATTACCGGCGCGAGCCAGAGGATCCCTGATGATGTTTGAACGATGGACAACGTCCGCAAGAAAGTGCTGCTCGATTTGTTCGCTTCCCCATGGTCAATCATTCCGATTGCCGGCGGGCTCAGCGCGTGGATGCTATCGTGGGGCGTCGACGGCAGTTTGGCTTTAAACTTGGCTGGTTTGGTGGGTGTTATGGGTGGTGTGGGGGTGCTGGCGACACGCTTAATTTTTGGCTTGGAGAAAATCACCGAGGACGCTTTTACCTATCTGAATGCCCAACAGCAACTGGAGCAGGAACGCGAGTTGGACGATTTGACCGAGCGGTTGTCGGGCGATGACGATCCTAACACGGAAACCTACCTGTCCGACCTACGAACGCTTTACAAGAGTTTTGTTGAGGATGTTGAGAGTGGTCAAGTCTCCGGCGCGGTGCGCCCCGTGTTGGCTCAAGTCCAACGCTTGTTCAAGGCCGCGGTTAAGCACTTGGAATACTCGCACGACCTATGGGCACGAGCCGGCAAGTTGCAAGGTCCCGCCAAACAAAAATTGCTCGAAGAACGCAGACGAGTTATCGAGGAGGTTGCCGAGACCATCGATCACTTGGGAACTTCGATCCAACAGTTTCATACCTTCCGATTACAAGATTCCGATTCCGAACTGAGCAAATTACGAGAAGAACTTGACGCTACCATGCAGGTGGCAAAGCGAGCCGAAGAGCGAGTCAGTGGCCTGGGACGCAAAGTCGATCTCAGCGCCAAAGAATTTGAGTAAGTGCCTGCCCGAGAGTCGTTAAACGCTGTGGCGTGGGCCGCGGTTTTCGGATAACCACCAAGAACCTATCCGAAAACCCAAAATAACCGCGGCTAGCGCCAAAGCGGCTAAACGGTTTTCGG
>CAZHTX010000101.1:0-14488 GCA_964535475.1 uncultured Pirellulaceae bacterium | reverse complement strand
GTTGTGGCCGCTGTCGGGTAATCGCAAGGAAATCTGCTCCTTAAGCTTTTGGCGGCGGTGTCGTGACATCCCGTTTGGTTCCCGGTCGCCGCTTTATCGGTCCCAGTGCGTGTTGGCTTTCGTAAGCCGCTTCCGCGATCAAACCGTCGACACGGTTACGAAATATGGCAAAGGCACCGAGGGACGGAATCGCCACCACCAGTCCACCGACCGTGGTCACCAACGCTTGATAGATCCCCTCGGCCAAATCGCCAGCGCTCGCTCCACCTTGCGAACCGGCGACTTCTTGAAAAGCAAAAATCATCCCGGTGACGGTGCCCAACAAGCCAACCATTGGGGCAATGTTGCCAATCACTGACAGGTACTCGATCCTCCGCATCAATCGCGAAGACTGTTCGGCCAAGGCATCCTCCATCGCTTTTTCAACTTGCGACCAGCCGAACTCCAGTTCGGTTAGACCGTTATGCAGCACGAAACCGAGCACGCTGGGGGAACGGCGACAAGCGGCATCGGCTTCTTTGACGCGACCTGTCAGCAACGCTTGACGGACCGCCTCGGCGAGTCCGGCGGGTAAAATTTCGTTCCGCCGCAGCGTCATGATTTGATCAAAGACAAGATATGCCGCGGTGATACTCAAGGTCACCAACAACACCAAAATCAGAATCCCGGTGATCCCGCCGCTGAAAACAATCTGCCACAAACCGCCCCCCGCTGGCGCGGCTGCGGAGTCTGGTGTGGCGTCCGGTTGGCCCACAAGAGAGGCCTGCCAGGCAAAAGAACTAATGTACGTGCCCATGGATGCGGACATTCGGCGTTAGCGGGGTTCGGCGTTAGCGGGGTCGAGGTGAATGATGAAAACGTTCGGGACGCGGGAAGCGCCCACTGGTCATCCTATCGCACTGGTCATCCTATCGCACTGGTCGCCTCCTGTCGTCTGGGTTTCTCCGGTGTCCTATCATCCGGGCTGTTCCGACCGCTAGGGTCTTGACGGCGTGGTGCGGTGTTGACGCTCGCACCGACGGTTCACGTTCTTCCCTATATGCCCGTAGCGAGCGATGTTCCCGCCAAGACGCGCGGCGATTCTTTTTTAGTGTTCCGGGGCTTGGCCGCCCGATGGTTACTTTCGGAGCACGAGTCGCCTCGTTGCCCCGAGTTGCGTCACCAGCCCGTTGCGGGCGGTTACTTGAGCCATGTCCTGACTACGTACCCTTCCAATTTCGTAGATGGCTTTAAGATGGACCGCCCGCCAAACGTTGCGTGTCGATTCCCAATCTCGCCTCTCCCCTTCCCGCTTGCGGAGGCATCCATGGCTAAGAAAGATACTTTTCGCGTCGTCACTCGTGCGGGTGACGGCACGCTCATGATTAGAGACTACCCCGATTCTGAATCGCTGCTTCGTACGCACGCTCAGGTCGGTATTGACGATTGCAGCACGGATCTGGACTTGCGAGGGTTGCCGGTGTTTCGAGGTCTGATCGGGCCGATGCCTGAAGGCAAAAACATTATCCGCTATGAAACGCCCGAAGTTTTCGAATCGCTCACGAAAGAATGGGGTGCTAACAAACCCCGCCGCAGAACCCGTCGCAGAGGCACCGCCAACGATTCAGCGGAGACGGCGGCCGCAGCGAACGAATAAAACGCTGACGCCGAAGCTAACGTTTCGGGCGATCGCTCGCCCCGCTCGCTGGCTGATTCACAAATGATTATCGCTCAACAGCTAAACATGAACAGTTAAGTTGTTTGCCCCATTCAGCGTTTGCCCCGTTCAGCACCGCTCGCGAATGGGGGCGCGACCAGCCTCCAAAGATCTGGTTCGCGCCCCCATTCGTCTGGCACTGATGTTATATCAAGCAGTCCTTCGCAATCGCTGTTGCGACTGCCCGACCGCCGAGTGAGCGAGGAACTTGTGGTTAGCTCGCTTTTTTGGGCGCTTGATTTAGGGGAGCAGCAAATTACAAGGTGGCTTCTGGCACCGAAGCTTCGTCGTCAGAATCTGCACTGCCTTCCTCTTCGCTGCCTTCAAGCTCCGATTTTTCCTCGTCCGCCTTTGCTCGAGGGGCTCGACTGCGGCCTTCCAGGGCTTCGTCATCATCCATGCTATACATGGTTTGGATCATGTCCATCGGCCGTGGTTCGACGGTCAATCCGGCGGCGCGGAAGATATTGTCGATACCTTCTTGCGCTTTGTTGACAATCGACTCACGGGTTTGCCCTTTCGCTTTCGCGGCCGACGCGCAAGCCAGCACGGGGCCAGCGAAGTTATTTTCGGCCAACCATTTGACAATCGATACTTGGTCGATCGTGCCATCGATAACCGGGACGCTGCGGTCGCTCAATTTGGCATCGGCAGCAGCAACATCGGGGGTGATATCAGCCAACCGCACGATGCATACGCGAGCCGGATCGATGCCGTGCAATTGTTCCAGGGTGCCACCACCCACGTGCCAATGCCAGCTGTCGATGATAAAGCCAACGTGCTCTGAAGAAACACTGCCGACGAGCGACAAGAAACTATCGACGTTGCGAATGATCTCGAACTGTTTGCCTTCGATAACTTCGCTGGCGGCGTTAAATCCGACGCCCAGCTTAATCCCGTGTTGTCCGAGCACTTCGCCAATTTTGGCAAGTCGATCACGGAGAATATCAAAGAATTCGGTAACCGGCATGCGATCGGTCGCGGCGGGCAGCATCGTAAAGGCCCGCTCGACTTCTAATTTCGCAGCCGTTTCGGCAACGGCTTGGAGACCTGCCAACTGGGACGCGAAGGTTTCGTCATCGGCCTCAAGGTTTACATCGGCATTAAAGCCACCGATGAGAATATCGGCAGCTCGCAAATACTTCGACGCATCGTCAAAATCAGTCCGCTGACTGCGTTTGACCATATCGGTCATATCAACGTCGATACCCCTGAAGCCGTAGGTCAGGGCCAATTCGATCAGTTCGCTCTGGCGACCGGAAATTCCTAGCAGGGGCGCGGAAAAATTCTTATACACGTCAAACGTCTCCTATGTTCGGTTAGTAGAATCGGTGAGTATCGCACACCGGAGGAATTTTCGCCAAGGGGGGAATTTGCAATTAAACGTCCAGGTTGCGGACGTCCAACGCATGCTTTTCAATAAATTCGCGTCGTGGTTCGACTTTGTCGCCCATTAATAGCCGAAACATCTCGTCGGCCGCACCGGCATCATTGAGGTTTACTTGCACGAGCGTTCGGTTTGCCGGGTCGAGCGTGGTTTCCCGCAATTCCTCGGCATTCATTTCGCCGAGACCTTTAAAGCGAGTGACTTGCAAACCTTTTTCACCCGCCGCACGCACTTCGGGTAGCAATTCGCGGAGGTCTTCCAAGCCACGTCGGGACTCGCCCCGCACCAACTCGAAGCGGGGCACGGTCATGCCGGTCCGTTCTTCGGGGATCAGGTCTTGAACGTCAAACTGCATTTCCCGCAAATCTTTCAAGCCTGAATTGATCGTTCGCACTTCATGCAGCTCCACCAAGTGGACTGCTGGTTTGTCAATCTTGGGCGGTTGCGCTTCGCCGCTGGCCCCACCTTCGGCTTCGCCACTCCCATCCTCAGGTGTCTCCGGCTCTTCGTCCGGTTCCAAAGACAGCCCGCGAGACTCCAGCAATTGCTCAACTTCCGCTTTGTCGGCAAACCAGAAATCTTCCACGCCGACGAATAAGTGATAGGGGGGCATTCGGCCGCTGACCGGGTCTTGCCGTTCCGCATGGGCCTTGAGGTTAATCCCCCGTCGTTCCAAAGCGATAATCGAGTCTTCGATGGTGGCGAGGGCCGCGCAAAGCCGACGCATTTCGTCCCCATCGAGCCGCCGGCCAGTGTCTGATTCGAGGGCTGAATCTTGCAAACCACGATCCAACAGTTGGGTCCGCATCTCATCTTCAGTTTGCACGTAATATCGCTTCTGTCCTTGGACAACGCGATATAGCGGAGGCTGAGCGACGAAGACGTGTCCGCCGGCGCAGAGCTGGTACATTTGTCGGTAGAAAAAGCACAGCAACAGCGTGCGAATGTGGCTACCGTCGACGTCGGCGTCCGTCATGATGATGACTTTGTTGTAACGCCGTTTGGAAAGATCTTGATCGACGCCGATCCCCGTGCCGATCGCCTGGATCATCGACTGGACTTCCTCATTGGCCAGCACTTTGTCTTCGCGGCTTTTGTAAGCGTTGATGATCTTTCCACGCAGTGGCAAAATCGCTTGGAATTCTCGCATCCGTCCCCCCTCGGCCGACCCGCCGGCCGAGTCACCTTCGACGAGGTAGACTTCGCATTCTTCCATTTTTTTGCTGATGCAATCCCGCAATTTGCCCGGCAAACCGCCGCCGCCGAGTGCGTCTTTTCGCTTCCGCAGCAAGTCTTTCGCTTTTCTCGCCGCCTCCCTGGCTTCGGCCGCTAGCAGACCCTTGCGGACGATCGCTTTGGCGGTCCGTGGGTTTTCTTCCAAGTACTTCGACAACAATTCGCCGACCGCTTGATTGACCACCCCTTCGACATCGTTATTGCCAAGCTTGGTTTTCGTTTGGCCTTCGAACTGCGGGTGCGGAACACGGACGCTGATCACAGCGGTCAGCCCCTCGCGGAAATCATCGCCCCCGGGGGTGATTCCTTTGAATAAATTTTCTTTACGGCCGTAATTGTTCAGCGTGCGCGTCAAAGCGGAGCGGAAACCACTGACGTGGGTGCCCCCTTCGATGGTGTGAATGTTGTTGACGTAAGACTGCACAGTTTCGGTAAATTCAGTGCTGTACTGCAGAGCGATTTCGTACTGGATCGATTCTCGCGTGCCGCTGAAAAGAATCACGTCGCTGTGCAACGTGTCGCTGGCCCGATTCAAGTGCTCGACAAATTCCACGATCCCGCGGGTGTAATGGAAATCGCCCGATTCGCCATTCCGCTCGTCGTGAAATTTGATCCGCACCCCCGAGTTCAAAAACGCCAGCTCTTGCAAGCGTTTGAACAGCATGTCGAAATTGTATTTCGTGACCTGGAAAATTTGTGGGTCGGGTTTAAAGGTGGTTTTAGTGCCCACCTTTTTTGTCTCCCGGCCTTTCTTGACCGGTCCCATGGGGACGCCGCGCTCATATTGCTGGGTATAAATGTACCCATCGCGGCTGACTTCGACTTCCGCCCATTGGCTGAGGAAGTTCACCACCGTGACCCCCACGCCGTGGAGACCGCCCGAGGTTTGGTAAGCTCCCTTTTGAAACTTGCCACCAAACTTCAAAACGGTCATGACGCCTTCGAGCGTCGTTACGTCGCGCTCGAATTCTTCCGTCAATTGCTCGTGCAAATCGACCGGGATCCCACGGCCGTCATCCTCCACCGTGACGCTGCCATCGGTGTGCACGGTAACCGAGACGTGTTTGGAGAAACCGGCCATCGCTTCGTCGATGGAATTGTCGACCACTTCGTAAACCAAGTGGTGCAACCCCCGCGAAGTCGTGTCGCCGATGTACATGCTCGGCCGCTCACGGACGTGCTCCAAATCGGAGAGGTGCTGGAGGTCAGTCGACGTGTATTCGCTGTTGGCGATCGGCAAACTGTCAGACACTGATGGGCTGGAATCCGGCGATACGGACGACGGTTGAGGGACTGAGGAGTCGGATGGTTCCGTGGATTCTGGCTTGTCAGCTTCACTCATCGATGGTCGTCTGTGAACGAGAAGTTCGGTTAAATAGACACGGCTGCTGATTTTAGCGGTTTTGGCTCGCCAACGCGACGCCACACAGAGCTATCTGGCGACATCCCCGAATTCTCGCCGCTCCAGCCGGGCCGATCGGCTCAAACCAGCCACCCCACAACCAGCAGTATCAAAAAAATCACCCCCATGAAGGCGGTGACCCAATAAGCGGTGTGCATGGCTTGGCGAATAATGATGCCCATCTCCTCATGCCGCGTGCCCCCGTACACAACGCTGATCGCGATCAGCAGGGGCAAGTAATAAAGCAGATAAGTAGGGGAAAGAGAGAGCATCGGTCGGGCTGTCGGTAAAAAAGGAATTGCTGAGAACGCAGGAACGCTAGTTCAGTGCCCGTTAAGTTTTTTCTGCTGAGCCACTCTCTGCCGGGCTAGTCTCCGCTGAGCCACTCTCTGCCGGGCTCGCCTCCGCCGGTGAACTTTCCGCCGCGGAATTCTTGTCCGCCGACGTATCGTCGTCCCGCTTGCGACCACTGATCGGTGTCGAGAGCGGGCCGGAGAAAGCGTCGTAAATGACTAAGATGTTCAGCAAGCCAGCAATCATGGTGTACCAAGTACCCATTTCGTAGCCAGCACCCAGCCTGGCGTACCAAGCTGCGATATCGTCCGCTCTGTCTTCCTGCACCGGCCGTCGCGGCGGTGCCATGAAACCGCCCCAATAGGGCTTGAAGTCACGGCGGGTTTCACCTGCGGGATTTGTGAAATCAGTGTTCTTGCTGAGGTGATTAGCTTGAATCAGTGCAGGCAGTGAAACAGCGCCCGCTCCTAATTGACAGACATAATGCCAGCGTTTGTCACCGGGCACCCACGAAGCGTACACCACATGTCCGCCGCCGATCGCAAAGCCGACGAAGTAGGTCGTCATGATGACCAGGAAAAAGAGGGCCGCTTTGGACCGCCGTCCCTGATAATAGTGACCCGCTCCGGGGACAAGCCAAGCGAGCAAGGCGGCCAAGTTGCGGTTTCGCAAATTTACGATTCGACCGTCCACCTCAATCAAGGTCGCAGGCGATTGCGTTTGAGTAACGGGCTTTGCAGCCATCAGTCAAGCCATTTCCAAGTGAGGGATGTCATAGGTCCGCCGGTCTCTATTCTGCCCGATTCAGCCAGCGACCACTAGGCGGATACCCCATTTACGGAAATTGATTTTCAACGTTCTATCCAGCAATCCCCCTGGGCGAAGTTAGTGGTTATAATCGCGGAGCGACAACGCTTCCCTCCAATCACCCTCTCCCCTAATTCGGTTGCCGGTCATGCAAAGCATTCGCGCGGAAAATAACGGTTCCACCCCGTCACCCCGCGGCATAAAGCTGCGTTTTACTCGTCGGCTAACAGTCGTTTTGTTGTGTCTGCTGGGATGGATGCAACCACAGACGCTGCCGGCGGACGATGCCCAGTGGCTGGAATTCCCCGCCGGTGACGGTCCGGGGAGTGGCAAACAGGTTGTCCTAATTTCCGGCGACGAAGAATATCGCAGCGAAGAAGCTTTGCCCCAATTGGCCAAAATCCTCTCCGTTCGGCACGGTTTTCGTTGCACGACCCTGTTCGCCATCGATCCCAAGACGGGTGAAGTCTCGCCCGACACGAGCGACAACATCCCCGGCCTGGAAGCACTCAAAACGGCCGATTTAATGATCATCGCGACCCGGTTCCGCAATCTGCCCGATGACCAGATGCAGCATATTGCCGATTATCTCGCTGCTGGCAAACCAGTCATTGGGCTCAGAACCGCCACCCACGCGTTTAATATTCCCGGCGACCGAAAATTTGCCAAATTTAGCTTCAATTCCCGCGACGAGGAGTTTCGCCAAGGCTTCGGTCGGCAAGTGCTGGGGGAAACCTGGATTAACCACCACGGCCACCACAAAGTCGAAAGCACCCGCGGAATTATTCCCGCCGAAGCGACTTCGCATCCTCTGCTCAGTGGTATCCAGTCCGGAGATATATGGGGCCCCACCGACGTCTATGGCGTGCGTCTGCCACTGCCGGGCGACACCCAGCCACTGGTTTTAGGGCAAGTCCTCCAAGGGATGTCTCCCCAGGACCAGCCAGTGGATGGGAAAAAGAACGACCCCATGATGCCCATCGCTTGGGTTAAGACCTATAATGGTGCTCGAGTCTTTTGCACAACAATGGGAGCAGCAACTGATTTGCCAAACGCCGGTGTCAGACGCCTGCTGGTGAACGCCACCTTCTGGGCCGTAGGGCTCGAAGAAAAAATCACTCCCGATTTGTCGATTGAATTCGTGGGAACCTTTGACCCGACAGAATACGGGTTCGGTGGTTACCAAAAGGGCAGGAAGCCGAGTGACTATGCTAGTTTGAGTGATTGAGTTAGATAAGTTCTGATGTGTGAAAGGGATTGCTCACCCTTGCCGAAAAGGCAGCATTCCCGCTAGGCTTCCGGGTAGCCTCCCGAAACGATCGGTCGGTTGCCCTTTGGGATTATAAAGAATAGCTTCCAACGGAAGAGACGAAACTTCTATGTCCGATTCGCATGCGGTTGCCAAGGCCGAAGTAAAACAGCAGTTAGGTGAGTTAAAAGACACCACGGATGCTGCTGATATTGACCCTGTAGAGACATCCGAGTGGCTCAGCTCGCTCGACTATGTGCTCAAAACGAAAGGGGCGGAGCGCCTGCGTTTCCTGCTCGAACAGCTGCGAAATCGCGCTGCCCAGGAAGGTGTCGATGTCGCTGGCACCACGACCACGCCTTATATCAACACGATCCCCGTGCCCGAACAGCCCGCCTACCCGGGTAACCGCGAGCTGGAGCGTCGCATCAAGTCGATCATTCGCTGGAACGCGATGGCGATGGTGACGCGGGCCAACAAAAAGTTCGACGGCTTGGGGGGCCACATCAGCACGTTCGCCTCGAGCGCCACGTTGTATGAAGTCGCTTTCAATCATTTCTTCCGCGGTCGCGGCGAAGATGGTTACTCGGGCGATACGATTTACTTCCAAGGGCACGCCTCTCCGGGGATGTACAGTCGTGCTTTCCTGGAAGGTCGTTTGACCGAGGAGAACTTGAATTGCTTCCGTCGTGAATTGCAAGAAACTCCCGGCCTCAGCAGCTATCCTCACCCTTGGCTGATGCCCGGTTTCTGGGAATACCCCACCGTCTCGATGGGGCTCGGGCCGATCATGTCGATCTACCAAGCCCGCTTCAATAAATACCTTCGCGACCGCGGCTTGAAAGACACCTCACAACAACGCGTGTGGGCTTTCTTGGGCGACGGTGAATGTGATGAACCCGAGTCGCTCGGGGCGATCACTTTGGCCTCCCGCGAGCATCTTGATAACCTTGTTTTCGTGATCAACTGTAACCTGCAGCGACTCGACGGTCCCGTGCGGGGCAATGGCAAGATCATTCAAGAGCTGGAATCGTTATTCCGCGGTGCTGGCTGGAATGTCATCAAAGTCGTTTGGGGCGATGATTGGGATTCCTTGCTGCAACGTGATGAAACCGGTTTGTTGATCAAACGCATGGGCGAAGTTGTTGACGGCCAGTACCAAAAGTACACGGGCATGCCTGGCAGCTACATCCGCGAACACTTCTTCGGCAAGTACCCGCAGTTGTTGGAGCTGGTCAAGAATTACTCCGACGAACGGCTGGAGAAATTGCGTCGTGGCGGACACGATCCGGAAAAAGTCTTTGCCGCTTACAAGAAAGCGACCGAGATGAATAACGGGAAGCCCACGGTAATTTTGGCAAAAACGGTCAAGGGCTATGGCTTGGGCGAAGCCGGCGAAGGCCGTAACATTGCCCACAACCAGAAGAAATTAAACGAAGAGGAGTGCCTCGAATTCCGCACTCGCTTCGGAATTCCCATCAGTGACGATGAAGTCGGGAACGCACCTTTCTACAAGCCGCCCGAGTCGAGTCAAGAAATTCGTTACCTCAAGGAACGACGCGCCGCACTGGGCGGTTCCGTACCTTCGCGGCCCACTGAACATCCTACCGTGGAAGTTCCCGGCTTGGCCGACTACGAAAAATTCACCGCTGGTAGCGACAATAAAGAGATGAGCACCACGATGGGCTTCGTTCGCCTGTTGACCTCGCTCTGTCGTGATAAAAAGATCGGCAAACATATCGTTCCCATCGTGCCTGACGAGTCACGCACCTTTGGTATGGAAGGGATGTTCCGTCAAGTTGGCATCTATGCCCACTCCGGCCAGTTGTACGAACCGGTCGATAGTCAGCAGGTGCTTTACTACAAAGAAGCCAAAGATGGTCAGATTTTAGAAGAGGGGATCACCGAGGCCGGTTCGATGAGCAGTTTCTGCGCTGCCGGGACCGCTTATTCGGCTCATGGAATTAACATGATTCCCTTCTATATCTATTATTCGATGTTTGGCTTCCAACGGATTGGGGATCTAATTTGGGCCGCTGCCGATATGCGGGCCAAGGGATTCCTGATCGGTGGTACCGCGGGCCGGACCACGCTCAATGGTGAAGGTCTCCAGCACCAAGACGGCCACAGCCTGCTCAACGCCATCGCTTTCCCGACCGTGCGAGCTTATGACCCCGCTTGGGCTTATGAGACCACGGTGATTGTCATGGACGGCCTCAAGCGGATGTACCAAGATGGCGAACAAGCGATCTACTACATCACGGCCGAAAATGAAAACTATGTCCATCCTGACATGCCTGAGGGAGTCGAAGAGGGCATCATCAAGGGTATCTATCGTTTCCGCTCACAAGAAGTGGATTCGCCTAAGGGCCGAGTTCAATTGTTTGGCAGCGGCGCGATCCTGAATTACGCCCTCAAAGCACAAACGCTGCTGGCGGAAAAATATAACATCGCCAGCGATGTGTGGAGCGTGACCAGTTATACCCAACTGCGTCGCGAAGCGGCCGATTGCCAGCGCTGGAACATGTTGCATCCCACCGAAGAGCCACGGGTCAGCTACTTGGAGTCAGTGCTTGATGGGGTTTCCGGACCATTTATCTCGGCCAGCGATTATGTTCGCGCTTTGGGCGAACAACTGACACCTTGGATTCCTGGCGATTATTACGTGCTCGGTACCGATGGCATGGGCCGCAGCGAAACCCGCCCAACCCTGCGACGCCACTTTGAGGTGGATGCGGAAAGTATCACGATCGCCGCTCTTTATCGTTTGAGCCGTCAGGGTGTGTTTACCAGCGAGGAAGTTGCTCAAGCAATTACCGACCTGGGCTATAATCCTGATAAGCCGAATCCTTATTTTGCTTAATTGATTGACACCTTTCGTTCGTCTTACTTCCTAACAATTCGTGCCCGCTTGCCTTAACCGGTGCGGGCACACTTCATAGAACGCACAGCAGAAATTTATGGCAACCGAAGTGAAGCTGCCCGAACTGGGGCAGGGCATCGAATCAGGTGATGTGCTGGAAATCTTGGTCAGCGAGGGAGATGTGATCTCCGCGGGACAAGATATTATCGAGATGGAAACCGATAAGGCCACGGTCCCTGTGCCCGCTTCGGCCGGGGGTAAAGTAACAAAGATTCACGTCAGCAGCGGTGACACCGTCGCAATCGGTGGCTTGCTGCTCGAGGTGGAAGCCGCTGATGAAGCTGCCGCGGAAGCGCCACCCGCCCCAACGCCCGAACCGGCTGCGGCGGAAGCTCCTGCCGAAGAACCACCAGCTGCGGAAGCCGCTCCGGCCGAGCCGCCCGCCGCGGCAGAGCCACCTGCCCAGCCCACACAACCAGCCGCCTCAAAACCAGCGCCTGCACAACCGGCGGCACCAGCCAGCCAGCCGCCAGCTGCCAAGCAGCCCCTGCCAGTCCCTCCTCCGACTCCCGCCACCCCGCCACCGGCCAGCACCGCGCCGGGGCAAATTATTCCCGCCGGCCCGGCCATCCGCCGGTTCGCTCGCGAAGTGGGGGTCGATCTTTCGCAAATATCAGGTACCGGCGAAGCGGGGCGAATAACCCGTGACGATGTGTTGAGTGCCGTCCGGCAAGCAAACCAGGCTGCCAAAGCTACCGCTGCCGCACCGCCGGCTTCACCTGCCGCGTCCACAACTGCTGCATCCACAACCACCGCGCCGACCGAAGCGGCTGCCAGCAAACCAGCCGCTCCGGCTCGCCCAGGGGCCGAGTCGACCGATGATTACGGCCCCATACGGGTCGAGCGGATGAGCAAAATTCGCAAGACGATCGCCAACCAAATGCACGCCAGTTGGTCGACCGTCCCCCGCGTTACGAATTTCGACGATGCGGACATCACCGACCTGGAGCGGTTGCGAAAAAGCAGTAAAGACGATTACGCCGCACAAGGCATCAAGCTGACGACGATGCCCTTCCTGATCAAAGCCGTCGCCACGGCACTCAAGCACCATCCCGGCATTAACGCCGTGATTGATCAAGAGAATGAACAGTTAATTTATAAGGACTATGTCAACGTCGGCGTGGCGGTTGATACCGATCGTGGTTTGGTCGTCCCCGTCATGCACAACACCGACCAAATGGGTATCCCAGACGTCGCACGCAAGCTGGCGCAGATGGCTGCTAACGTCCGCGGCGGCCAGTTTGCCGTCAGTGATCTGCGTGGCGGCACCTTTACGATCAGCAACTTGGGAGCAATCGGGGGCCAATACAGCACGCCGATTGTCAACATTCCTGAAGTTGCCATTCTTTTGGTCGGCCGCAGTCGCAAGCTGCCTGTTGTCATGCCAGACGATTCGATTCAAGCTCGCTTGATGATGCCGCTCAGCCTCTCCTACGACCACCGGCTGGTCGATGGTGGTACGGCCGCGCGTTTCCTCAACGATGTGATCGGTTACTTAGAAGCTCCCAGTCGATTGTTGCTAGCACTCTAATGCAAGTTGCTTCGCGACGGCCGCTGCCCGCAGAGTATGGACCGCTCGATTACTATTCCAACACGATCGCCGCGGTCCAGGGCGATGATGTGATGCCGATCCTGCGCGACCAACTCTATTGGCTCTGCGAATTGGGATCGGTAATCAGCACCGAAATGACCGATCATGTTCACTCGCCCTACCAGTGGACGATCCGACAAGTCTTCGATCACTGTGCCGATGCCGAGCGGGTGTTCGGATATCGGGCAATGCGAATCGCCGCCGGCGATACGACTGAGCTGCCACCCTGGGACGAAAATGCCTACGCGGACGCTCGGTTCGGTTTGGGCGGGACATTGGGAATGTTGATCGAAGAGTGGGGCGCCCTCCGCCGGTCCAATTATATTTTGCTCAGACGCATCGAACCGGCCGCTTGGGATCGCACTGCCAAGGCAAACGGCGTTCTGTTAAGTGTCCGTGCGATCGCTTGGCTTATGGCGGCACACCTGCAACACCATTTGCAGATCATCGAACAACGTGTCGGTGTTACCGTACAACGCGGGCCTAGCGCTTAGGAATAAGCGGGGGTTGATAGTCGCCTTTCGCTCCGCCAAAGTCCATGGAAAGGCCGCTTTCGCGGCGCGACAGACGCCACTCATTTTCCAATCGTTCCTTAGCAAACTCGCTTGCCGTCGCAAATGGAGAGCTCAGACTCCAACCAGTGATCAACTCGAGTTCGTTGATCAATCCTTATTTGACCGTGTAGTAGATACACGAAGCATTTTGGACGCAATCGAAATCGGCGTCTAATCGCAAGGTTGTTTCTGCGGCACCAAGGAACAGAATCCCGTCGCTCGGCATTCGAGCACGAATCTTTTGCAGGATCTGTTTTTTGACTTCGGTCGAGAAATAGATCATGACATTCCGGAGCAGCACCAAGTCCATGGTGGGAAGATGCGGCCACGGTTCGATCAAGTTCAGTTTCTCAAAGCTGACCATGGATTTTATTTCCGGACGCACTTGCCAGTGTAACCCGTCGCGTTGGAAATATTTGATCAAGTAAGCTGCAGGCAGGCCGCGGTTGACTTCCAATTGAGTAAATCGCCCCAACCTAGCTTTACTTAGAACTTCGTCTGAAATATCGGTACCCAACAAGTTCAGTTTCCAATGACTGAGCTGGGGAAAATGCTCACGAATATAGATCGCAATGGAGTAAAGCTCTTGCCCTGTGGAACAAGCGGCGGACCAAATGTTGAGCGCTCGTTTGGTGGAGCGAGTGGCGAGCATCTGCGGTAAAACAACGCTGCGAAGAGCCTCGAACGGGTGTAGATCGCGAAAAAAACTAGTTTCGTTGGTCGTCATTGCTTCGACCAGCATCTGTTCAAGTTCCGGAAGGTTTTTAGCTTGCAGCCCTTGTACGAGGTCGACCGCCGAGGCATAGCCTGTTTGACGTGCTAAGTTTCCCAGCCGCGCCGCGATTAGGTAGGATTTGCTTGCGTCTAATTCAATAGCTGATCGTTTTCGCACTAGGCCGCAAACGTACGCAAAGTGGCTACTGGTAAGCGTGTTGGTTGGCATAGCTTAGATCGGCGATCGTTGGAGTATTGGAGTTCGCTGCTGACTAGCATATTTGCAAAGCGTTTCCGAAATGTTGTTGAGCGGGCATATTTCAGTAGCCAAGTTCGCTTCAGAAACAGCGCGGGGCATTCCCCAGATTACCGATGTTTGTTGATCTTGAGTGATCACCAGGCCGCCCGCCTCAACGACCCGGGTGCATCCAATCAGTCCATCTTGGCCCATGCCGGTCAGCACTAAAGCTAGGCAACCGGTTCCGTACACGTCGGCTGCGGAGCGAAACAATACGTCAACCGCGGGGCGGCAGGAATTCTCCCTCGCCCCCTGTGAAAGGCTAGTCACAATCGCAGCTCCCTTTCGCTTCACCTCAAGATGAAAGTCTCCCGGTGCGATATAAACAGAACCGGCT
>CAZHTX010000100.1:0-14490 GCA_964535475.1 uncultured Pirellulaceae bacterium | reverse complement strand
GGTGGTGCCCTATCGGGTGTAAGTGATGTTGATTTCTACCGCGTCGTGTTGGATGCGCCGGCGGTAGGATCGACCGCGGGCGGAGTGATTGCACCGGCGGTGTTCGACATAGACTATGCCGATGGTATCAGCCGTCCCGATACGAACATGGCGATCTACTATTCAGCCAGCGGTAGCCCGGCGACGGCTCAATTGGTGCTGTATAGCTCGGCCAGCAATATCGCCGAGGATCGCACTGGCTTCTTGTCGACTTTGGCGGAGAATATCTTCAACGCCGGTTCGACGGGCTCTGGGGATCCGTTTATCGGTCCCGTCGCGTTGCCCGAGGGAACTTATTTCGTCGGCATTTCCCATGGTGCCCGTCAGCCGACCGTGCTGGAGAACACCGCCTTTGTCCGTCGCGAACCAATCAACTCGGTAGTGCGGATCGCCGAAGAGCGTTTCTACTCGGGAGCCGATACGCCCGTCTTAACGACGGCGGAAGCGCCCGTCGTTGCGGAGCTTTTTGATACGCAGGCCCTGCCAGCAGGTTGGGAACTGGATGTTTCACGCGGGGGGAACCCGGGGCATGGGATTCCGGCATCCTTCGACGGTAGCCGACCGGCGACTGCCGGTGGACGCAGCTTGCGGTTTAATCCCAGCACCTCCGCGCCGAATACCATCAGCACGATTGACTCCGCTACCTTCAGCTTGGCTGGATACTCGGCGGCTGACTTGCCTCGTTTATACTTCAACTACTTCTTCAGCGGCGGCACCGGTGATCGGGTTCGGTTGGAGATGGTCGCTGGTAACCAAGTAACCACGATCGCATCCAACACCGGACAGAATGCGACGATTGGTAACAATGCTGGTTGGCAACAAGCGATTGTGCCGCTGGATGCTTTTGAATTCCGCGACAGTTTGAATTTGCGATTGGTTTACGAAACGGGTAACACCACGTTTGGCGAAGGCTTTTACATCGATGATGTCGTGATCGGTTTCGCCGAACGGGGTGAAATGGTCATGGGGGCAACACCGGGCGATGATTCGTTTACCGCGTCGGGTGAACCTGTTGGCATCAGCTCGGGTGAATACCAATTAGAGGTTCGTCCCGCCACATCGTACTTCCGTACCTCAGCGGCCCCGGGTCGTCAGATTGTGCTGGAGGATGCCTTCGACACCAACGATCGGCACGCTGAATCGATCACGATTGTGGCACCCGCAGGTGCGGACTTGCAGGACGGGTTTAACTTTAACCTGGGAGATGGGTCCAAAGCGTTAACGTTTGAGTTTGACGAGGTGTCGCCCACGTTGCCGACCGGTGATGGTGTCGCTTTTGGCAACATTCGTATTCTATTTAGTTCCATCGACAGCCCGCAAAAAGTGGGTGCTGCGATGCGGGTGGCAATCAACGCCGCGGTCGATCAGAATGGGCTGCGAATCAAGGCTTCGACTGCCTTCGGCGGAATCGTTACCACTCCCAGCGACGAACGTATCAACTTGTACGGACCGGTATCTGGGGATTTCGTCTCGATCGAGGAGTCGATGGCTCCGATGGCTGCGGACGCCACCGATCCGCTGCATGTGCAAATGCCAGCTCGCTTTTCAAAGGGTCTGGGGGATCGAAATGCTGAGCGTGCTCAGGGCCAAGTCATCGTTGATAGCAACACGATTACCGACGCCAAGGTGTATGGTATCTGGAGTGATCCGGGAGACCGCTTGATCGATCCGTTAGATGAAAGTGGCAATGTATACCATGAGAACTACGGTTTGCATTCGCCCGCCATCGGAGCTGTTCGTAATTTGCCGACCACGAACGATGATGTCATCGGTGGCTTGGCACCCGGACTCGTGATTCAGAACAATGTCATCGATCGTGCCGGTTACGTGGGGATTCAAATCCAAGGCGATCAGCGGCCAATCGTGATTGACAGTGCTTTCAGTGATAACGTCGATCCTGAATTGGACAATTTTACCGACGCGGGACATCTCTACTTTGGCGCCCTTATTTTCGATGGTAAAACGTTTGCCATCGACGCCGCTGGCACTCGCGTCGTCTTTGAATTTGAAGACATCAGCGGCACCGACGAAGCGCCGCCGACGATCCATAGTGGTGACGTCCAGCCGGGCGGTCGTGGTTGGACGCCTGGCCACGTGCCGGTCTATTATCGCTCGGGTGGACCGGGTGCGAATCCTTACAACCCTCCGACACCCTCTCAGCGGGTTTATGCTTCGACCAAGACCGAAGTCATGCACGCCATTCGCGATGCAATCATTGGCAGTATTTTGGTCACCAACGATTTAGTGCCGTTGGTTGAAGTGTGGGTCAACGATTCGATGGCGGCGCAAGATTTCCCCTCCGATATTGAATTCTTTGGTGGCGATCTTGCGGATCCCCTGTCGGCGGTTTACATCCGCGGAGCCAGCGGTATCCATTGGACGACGACTTATAACACCGCGCGGCGGTGGACCGATCCCGCGTTTCCTTTCAACGGCTTCCCCGATTCGAATCAAGCCGGCTATGCGGCTCCAGTTCAAGAAGCTGCCCAGCCATTTGCCAGGGTTATCAACAACACGGTTTATGGCGCCGATGGTACCGCGTCGAACTTTGCCCAAGCCGGCACGCTGGAGCCGAGTGATCAACTTTCAACCGCGATTGACACCAAGCAAGGTCGTTCGCACAGCGTGGGCGCTTACACCACGACCGGTTCGATTGGTGATGCTAACCTGCCGATCGCCAGTCAGGACGTGGATCTCTATCGGTTCCACATGGATGTCGGCGATCGTGTGCAAATTGATCTTTCCACGCTGGCCGCTGGTCCCGATGTGGCTTTGCGACTGTTTAACAGCGACGGCGAAGTGCAAATGTTCCCCGGCGGTCCGAACGGCGAGTTGGTCGATGTGCTCAACTCTGGCGACGCTCCCGGCGTGGCCAGCATCGACTTCACGGCGTTGGAGTCTGATGCTTACTTCTTGGGCGTGAGCTCCACTGGAAATGAAGCCTACAATGCGTTGAGCTTTGCCGACCGCGTTGACGGCAGCGGTGGCACGGGTGCGTATAACCTTTCACTTGAAGTGTTGGCTCCTCGCCAGCACGTGCTGAGTCTGCAGGAGGTTACCCAGTTCCAAAACCTACCTGGGACTACCTTCACGATTGAACAGGTTGCCGATTTGCCCGGTCAGCCCGGTGTCAATGAGGTCACGTTTGAATTCGTCGCTGGTGGCGGCGTGGCACCATTGGCCAATGGAAACATCCCCGTCAACATCATCACCTCCACCGATCACACCGGTTGGCGAACTAGTGATGTGATGCGAGCGATTGCCTCGGCGATTAACCGCACGATCGCCGGTACACCAGTGCTGCCAAACCATGCGGCTGGTAACGGTCCAGCGGGCTTCTCCGGCCCCATCGGCCGCGTCGAAGCGGTTGCCTTGGGCGGTGTGGATGGCTGGGATGGTGACAGCGGTTTGTCGGTATACAACGGAGGCACGGTCAATGGAGTGACCTATCCGCTGCGACCGCACGTGTTCGGTCCCGGTGCCGTTGATGCGCCAAGCGGCTTTGGTCACAACCGAATTGCTCAAGTCAACAGCGTTGGGATTGGTGGCTCGGACGGCGCTGGTACCAGCGAGAACTACGTGTTGATCCACAACGCGGTGCGAGTCACCGTAAACAACGTGCCCAACTTGTCTGTCGATCCTCAGCCGGGCACCAACATGGATCAGTTGTTGCCGGAAGTTGGCGTGATGGCTCGTAACGGTGCCAGCCCCAGCTTGATGAACAACGTGATCGTCAACACGCAGGCTGCCGTTGAATCGGAAGTCACGCGGCGACAAGGCTTTGGTTCCCAACGGGGGCCCGATCGCCATCCCAAACCGGGGCAAGTGATTGTCGGTGGGACGATTTTCCAACACACCGAGGATGAGCAGGCGATTTTCCAAGCTCGGATGACGTGGCCCGGACCAGGCGGTGCGGGGACAGAGACCGATTCGCCAAACTTCCCCAGCAATATTAACCCCGCTGGCAGCGGCAGCGATTTCAATCTGCTACTGAATGGCACGCAGCCGTTATTCGTCGATCCCTCGAACCACAACTTTGTTCCAGTTCCCGGTTCGATCGCCATCGATAGCTCGATCAACTCCTTGGCTGAGCGGGATGCATACGGTTCGCTCAAACAAGCTCTCGGGTTGCCCGTCAATCCGTTGCTGGCACCGAGCCGGGATGTGACCGGTCAATTGCGAGTTGATGATCCAGAGGTTTCCTTCACCGGTCTCGGCTCAAACGTCTTCAAAGATCGTGGTGCTCATGATCGGGCCGACTTCGTGGGCCCCGTGGCTGTGGCGATCACGCCCTTTGACAACGATGCGTTCGGCAATGACAGCGATCCGAACGTCAGCGTGGTCCAAGTTCAAGAGGGTGTGATTTCCGAGTTCCGCATTCAACTGCGCGATTCGGGTGACGCCTCCGATCCGTTCCAGGGCAGCGGTGTCGATGACAGCAGTGTGTCTGGACCAACGATTGCCGGAGTGCGTCTTGCCGGTGCCGCGGTGACGCTGTTCGAAAATGGTCGCTTGTTGGAGGAAGGTGTTGATTATTTGTTCTCCTATGACGCAACCAACGATGTGATCACGCTGCGTCCGCTGGCCGGTATCTGGCGACAAACAGCCGTCTATGAGATTGGTCTGAACAACCGCGATCGCTTTGTGGTGACGGCGCCTGCCGGCCCGCAGGTGACAGATGGCGACCAGTTCCAAATCTTCGATGATCAAGGTGGTTTGGTCACCTTCGAGTACGAAGCGGGCCACCAATTGCAGGTTCCCGAAGTGATTACCTTGGCCATCCCCGCCGCCGGCACTGGCAGCGGTGGTATTGCCGATGGGGACCGCGTGACGATCAACGATGGGATTAACACGGTAACCTTCGAGTTCACCACGGAACTCGGCTCGGTGCTCTCTGGCAATATTCCGGTACTGTTCGAAATCGGTGACACGCCACAGGAATTGGTCGCCAGCTTGGCAGCTGCGATCCAAAGTAAGCTTGACGATGAAACGTTGACTCAGAACATCCCCGGCGTGGGTGTGCGACCGACCGTTACTCTCGAAATGGATGGGCAAGACAAATTGCGGATCGGCATGGAGTCGGGCGGGATTGTTAACGCCTCGTCCAGCGGGTTGGTGCAAGCTAGCCGCACGATTGCTCTGCAAGTCCCACTCGGTGGCGTTGGTCAAAACGGAGTGGCCGATGGGGATGTCTTCGTCGTCACCGATGGAATCAACACTTTCAACTTTGAATTTGATAACGACGGGGATGTAGCCGGTGCGAATGTGGCTGTCGACATTGCCGGTGTGACCCAACCTGACGACGTGGTGCGGGCGATTGATATCGCCTTGGCATCGACAACCTTGGGTGCGACCACGCGCACGATCGGCAGCGATCTGCTCTACTTGGGACTGCCTGAAGGTGGCAACGCCTTGATTTCCTCCGGGCGATTGGCCGTGGTCAGCTTGGCGCAAACCATGGGCGATGGCGGCACGATTACGCTGACGCCTGAGGGCGGCCAACCGGTCGTGCTGGAGCTGAATCGTGCGGACGAAGTCGGTGGTAACGATGGGGTTACGTTGCCAAACGTGGCGATCGATTTTACTCGCACTTCCAGTGGCAATGAAATTGCCTCGCAGATCGTAAACGCGATCGCTAATGATCCGACGTTGAACTTGCGACCCGCAGCACCCGGAAGCGGTGTGATTTCGGTTGGTGGTGATGCTTCGCTGGCCGTGTCAATCGACAATGAGGTCAACCTATCCCGCACCGCGTTGCCTGGCGTGACTGCCAACTCGACGCTGCGGATCTTTGGCCCGCTGTTGCTGGAGACGCCTTTGGGTGGTGGCAACAGCACTCCGGATGGCTCCACCTTTAGCATCACGGCCAATGGTGTCACCGAGCAGTTTGCCTTCAATGAGACCGGGACTCCGGTCGATGTGCCGACGGCAATTCAGATTGATTATTTACGGCAAGATACCGCCGATGACCTGGCCGCTCGGATGGTGACGGCGATCAACGGCTCCGGGTTGGGCATCACGGCCACCGCCCTGCAGAATGGGCAAATCTCGCTGGGGCAACTGCCCGATGGTTCCGTGGCGTTGGAAAATTCAACGTTAACTTCGCGCCGCGGAGTGGTCAGTGATGGCGAAACCGTCATTATCACTGAGGAAGGCCAGCAGTTGGTCTTCGAGTTCGAGGATGCCAACGGCGGTGGCGGCGTGGCACCGGGGGCCATTCAGGTTCTCTTCAATTCCACCGATACCACCGATCAAGTGGCCGAGTCGTTCGCCGCTGCGATTCGCATAGCCGGAGCCCAGTTGGGGATCAGTGCCGAGAACATCGGCAATGGCGAAGTGGAATTGGTTGATTCGCCACGTACGCGGGTCGACATTTCAGCCGCTCCCACGTTGTCGCTTTCCGGCGTCTCCGGCGGAGCGGTACCGGTGCTGTTTGTCGAAGCCGCATCGTTCAGCAGCGTGGACCTCAAACTGGCGATCATCGACGCGATCAACACCGCCAACGAACGGTTTGGCACCTTCGTGACGTCGCTGACCGCTGTCGACCGGGGTGGGGATACGTTCTTCGTCGAGAATGCCATTTCAGTTGAACAGCCATTGATCAGCTACTTCATGCCGGCGATCAAAGACGTGACCGGTAATGAGCTGAAGCCAAACCGCTCCGACGGGACCACGCGGTTCACCTTGCTGTTGCCGACCGTCGAGTTCGATTACGGTGACGCGCCCGATCCGCAGAGCTTAATCGCTGGTAGATATCCCACGCTGGCCAGCTCTGATGGTGCTCGTCACATCTTGGGTGCCGGTCCCGTACTCGGCACGCGAGTGGATGCGGAAGTCAACGGTCAACCGTTGATTGGAGCCTTGGGTGATGATGCCGCCGCATACGTGGTGGGTGCTCCCAGTGCTTCGCTGACTCACGATCGTTTGCCAAGCGGACTGGAGATTACCGTCGCTGCTTCGGCTGCCGATGGGGACTTGATTCGCATCGCCAACGCCACGGGGTCACGGACCTTCGAGCTGGATAGCGATAACATCTTCGCGGAAGATCATTTGCCAGTTCGATTCGT
Organism: uncultured Pirellulaceae bacterium; assembly: GCA_964535475.1. Classification (GTDB taxonomy): domain Bacteria; phylum Planctomycetota; class Planctomycetia; order Pirellulales; family Pirellulaceae; genus Laterigemmans. Next base: position 7,384 of record CAZHTX010000100.1, on the reverse strand, counting down.
CGCTGGTGATTCACCCGAAACGATTGCCCAACGACTGCGCGAAGCGATTGCCGCCAGCCCGCTAGGTGTGGCTGACGTCGAAGCGACGGACGCCACGGTGACGGTGATCACCAATGATGATGATGGTGTTTCCTTCACCTCCGCCACCAACCCGTTTGGTGTCTTCAATCCCAACATCGAAACAGCGATCACCGTCACCGTGACGGGAACCGGTTTTGTGGATGGCTGGGTCGACTTTAACGCCGACGGTGATTGGGATGATCCGGGGGAAAAGCTCTTCACCAACCTGTTCTTTGACGGGGTCAATCCGACCAAGACCATCATGGTGCCGATGCCACCGTCGGCTCCCACGCCCAACCGCGTGCTGGAGACCTACGCTCGGTTCCGCGTCAGCAGCAATGGAAACCTGAATCCAACCGGGCTGGCGATCGATGGGGAAGTCGAAGATTACCAAGTGCGAATCGTGCCTGGCAGCCCGCCGGTCATCAACAACCCGACGTTGACTTACACCGTCGATGAAGATCAGCGGTTGTTGGGCAATGATCCCCAAGGGACCAACAACGCAGCTCCAAATGACAACGGACTGCTGGCGGGTATCGTGGACCCCGACGGTGATACCGTCGAAGTCTTCCCAACCGCCGGCGAGGAAGTCATCAACGATGTGCCGTTCCAGATTGTCGGCTTGGGAGCGAACCAGATATTCTCCAACGGCGTTGCCACGGGAGACGATGCTGGCCAGCTGGCTGGTGTGTTAAATGTGAACGCCAATGGCACCTTCACGTTCGACCCCGACCCCAATTACTTTGGCGACGCAATCTTCCGCGTTCGTGTGCAAGATCGTCAAGCCAGCGGTGATGCCAACCTGGAGCTGGTCGCGCCTCAATTGCTGACCGTAACCGTCGCTGTCGATCCGATCAACGATCCTCCGGTGTTGAGTGATCCGGCGGTGAACACCATCACGATCGACGATTCGCCGGAAGACCAAGTGGTGACACTCGTCAACGCCGAGCTCATTGCCCTCTTCAACGCTGGCCCAGCTAACGAAGACGGACAAGCACTGCGAGTGCAAACGGCTGGATTTGGCGGAGTGGCGAACGTCACCAAGTTGGGCGGCAGTTTGCAAGTCGCCGCCAATGGGGATGTGATCTATACGCCGCCGACCGACTTCAGCGGTCCTGGCACCGACGAATTCGTCTACAACGTGGTTGACGCTCCGGCCGCGGGACAATCTCCCCAGTCGAGCACCCAGCAAGCGACGATCGTGGTCAGCTTCGTGGCTGTCAACGATCCGCCAACCGCTGGTCCCGATTTCTATAACAACGTGGAAGATGAACAACTGGAGATCGCGTTGACGGGTGCTAACGGCATCCTCAACAACGATTTCGCTGGCCCGCAGGATGAGATCGATGCTGGTCAGACGGTATCCCTGGTCGCTGACCAGTTCCCACTGACGACGGTCCGCGGGGGTACGGTGACGCTCAGTGCTGATGGCTTGACGCTGATTTACACGCCGCGGGCTGATTTTGCCGGAACCGACACGTTCCAGTATCAAATCACCGACAACGCCGGAGCCGAAGCGGCGACAGCGTTTGGAACGGTGACTATCGATGTCCAGGGTGTGAATGACGGGGCCGTCTTCGGTGGCCCCGATACGTTGACTTACAACGAAAGCAAAGGCGCGGCTCAATCGTTCGATATCGATCTGAACACTTGGTTCACCGATCCCGAAGGGGACGCGTTGACCTTCCAAGCGACTTCCGCTGACGACTCGCTGCTGCAAACCTCGCTGGGAGCCAACGGGATCCTCACGATCACGCTGCCCGAAGATCGCTCGGGAGAAACCGTGCTGACCGTGACGGCCTTTAATCCCGGCAATACGCTCGAGAGCTCAGCCGACATTGATGTGACGGTGGTAAATACCCCCGATCCTCCACGTGAACGCGATAACGTCTCGCTTGATCCCGTTGACACGAACGAAGATGTCAATGCCATTCGTGACCTTGGCGACTTCTTCTTCGATCCTGATGGCGATGTGCTGACATACAGCCTGGTGACACCGGCCGGTGAGAATTCGCCGTTCGATCCCAGTTTGATCTCGGGCGTCACCTTTACCGGCGACCAGATGGAGATTCGCTTGGTGCCGAATGCCTTCGGCAGTACCAATCTCACGCTGCGAGTCTCCGATGGTACCTTTGCCATTACGAAGACTTTCACCCTCAACGTGGCCTCGCAGCCTGACGTGCCGGTGTCGGTCGAGGATCGATATCAGGTACCGGTTCGCGGTCGGTTGACGATCAACGATCCTCGCAGCGGCCTGTTGGCGAACGATAGCGAAGCGGATGGGGACGACTTTACCGTTCTGGAGGGCTCAATCAACGGTCCTCAGAATGGCACGGTGACGGTGAACCCCAATGGTACTTTCACATACACCAACATCAGCAACAGCAACGTTGGCCAGACCGATACCTTCTCGTACCAAGCGGTCGACGAGAACGGGGGAATTGGCAACCGGGTGACGGTGACGATTGAGCTTATCGGTTCAACCCACCAAAACCCAGTAAACAGCTTGGATGTTAACGCCGACGGCTCGGTCTCTCCGATCGATGCCCTGAGGATTATCAACCTGTTAAATCGCTCACCTCAGTCGTCGATCCCAATTCGCGATTTGCCGGCACCGCCCGATTTCTTCGACACCAATGGCAACGGCTTGGTCGTTCCCATGGACGCGTTGGCGATCATCAACTTCCTCAACCGGAACCCGAACTCCTCGGGTGGCGAAGGCGAAGGCGTTGACCTGCGGCTAGCGACTGGTACCAGTTGGGTGTCCGCCGGTACAGCTAATTTGCCACAGTCCAACTTGGTACGCCCCGAATCAGATGATGATTTGGGAGCTGACCAATCGGACGCGTTCAACCACAACGCCTCAAGCTGGCAGGTTGTCGACGGTTACTTGGAGGGTGCCATCGATTCGTTGGTGACGATTGGACCGGCTGAGAATGAAGAATCGAAGGCGCGGGCCACCGACGACGCGCTTGCGGACTTGTTAGCGGATTTTGATTTGGGATTGCTGGACGAGTGATTACTCTGCCAATTACTTGCTTTGCAGTAAGTATTCGTCCAGAATCGTTGCAAACGTACCCCCGGCTGGTAACAGCGGGGGGATCGTAACGTGTATATTTTGCCACTTTGATGTTTAAACGACCTCGTCGATCGCCCGAAATGCCGGGACGACGAGTTGCCTTGTATATCTTTATCAACTTGATACTTGTCGAAGGTTTGCCCCCATGGCTAATCGCTCTCACGCGAAAAAGCAGTCCTCACTGCATCGTAAGCTTCGTCAGAGCCGACGGCATCTTCTCTTGCAAGCACTCGAACGTCGTGAGCTGCTGACTGCCGAAGTCCCCATGCCGGTCTGGGCACCCGGCACGCCGATGTCGGATGTGGACGACTACTACAGTCAATTTGGCGGACCCGATGGTACCGACCCGATTCTGCAAGGCTCTCGTTGGACCAACCCCGTCGGCGGCCCCAGTCCCGACGAGGGTGATCCGGCAATCGTGACGTGGAGTATCGTGCCCGATGGGACCGAGACCACGACCGGCGACGCCAGCGATTTGATCGCCTTCTTGGATGGCATTTACGGGGATGGGGCGACGACCGTTGTCGAGGACAAACCTTGGTTCCGGTTTATTGAACGCGCCTATCAAGACTGGTCAAACACCTCGGGCGTGTTCTTTGTCTATGAGCCAAATGACGATGGCGCGGTCATGGACAACGCGGCTCGCGGTGTGGATGGGGTGCGCGGTGACGTGCGAATTTCCGGCGCGCCGGTTGACGGCAACTCGGGGATTTTGGCGTTCAATTTTTATCCTAACGGCGGAGGCAATTCGGGTACCGACGGCGACATGGTGATCGACACGTCGGATAATTTTTACGAGAACAATTCTGACGGCCCCGGCGGAGAAAATCGGGCGTTGGTCAATATTGCCACCCACGAAGCGGGACACGGGATTGGCATCGCGCACGCGATCCCGATCGACGGCACGAAGTTATTGGAGCCGTTCATCAATTTGGGTTTCTTCGGAGCTCAAGAAGATGACATTATTAACGCCAATCGACTTTATGGCGACCGCTTTGAGTTGGAAGAGCAGAATACGGGCGTGATTGGCCTGGGGACGCTCGGCAACGGAACCCGCGGCGTTTTTGATCTTTCCATCGATCACAACACAAACGTGGACCTGTTCGAGTTTACGATCAACAGTCCGCGGATCATGGGGGCTGTCGCCCAACCGATCGGAACCCAATATCAGGTTGGGCCCCAAGGTGGTTCAGCATCCCCGTTCGACGCGCTTAGCCAAAGCAATCTCAATCTTCGCGTACTCAACGAAGACGGCACGCTGATCGCCGAAAGTAGCACTGCCGGTTTGGGCGTGGCGGAGGTGCTCGAGGATTTGATTCTGCCTCAGGCGGGTACCTATTTGGTGGAGGTTTCCGGGGTTGAAGATGCGGCCCAAATGTATGAATTCCAGCTCTTGCTGGAAGGCTTTAATGATGTCGATCCGACCGAAACCGCACCGCGCCTAATCAGCGTGAATCCCAACGCCGGTGAGATTTTCGACCTTGATGCCAATAACTTGTTGTTTGTCTCACCAACCGAGCTGACCTTCCGCTTTGACGGCAGCCAACGTCTCGATCCGGAAACGCTCGAAGGCATTCGCATCACCCGCTCCGGTGGCGATGGAACCTTTGATGACGGCAACGAAGAAATTATCGATCCCGGCTTCTTGGGGTTTGGCGAGAGCGAAAGAATTGTCATCAGCCGGTTCGCCAATCCGTTGCCCGACGATCAATACAAGATTGAGATTTTTGGTTTCGATCTGCCCGGCTCCAACATCATTGGCCTGCGGAACATCGACGGTCAATTGTTTCAACCCGAGGATATCAACGCGGATCGCGAAGAGATCTTTTTCGAGATTGAGATTGGCGCACTCGTGACGGCCGTCGTACCCCAGCCGATTGAAGAAGTTGGCGGGGTGATGATGCAGCAAAGAAACCAAGTCCACGTGTACTTCAATGAGGATCCGCTCAGCGATCCGGCCAATGGTCCCGTCAGCACGGGTGCCGCAGGTGCTCCGTCGGTGGTCAACCCTGATTTCTATAAGCTGTTTTTTACCGCCGAAACTGTGGAGAATACGGACGACGCGGTCCTGCTACCTTCCAATGTTCTTTATGATCCGGCGATCAATCGTGCCGTGCTGACATTCCCCACGGACCTGTCGGACTGGGCCCCCGTCGATGCGGTCGGAGGAGCTGGCACCTTGCGGCTGCGGATTGGCAGCAGTGAGGTCATTCCTACGCCGCCCGCCGAGTTAATGGTCGATGCGGATGAATCGTTGGCGGCCAGCCCGGGTGACACCTTCGCCACGGCACGCTCGCTGGGCGCTTTGTTCGGTGGCTCCGGCCAGAGCTTGGTGATTGATAGCCATATCTCGCCAGTCAGTGGTTATCAGTTGCAGTGGCCAGGTGCCGCCGATGAGGCTGGCGTGCGTGACATTCGCCGCAACAGTCAATTGGTGGGTCGCGCCGATACGGAGCTGGGAATTTCCACGCTGTTTTACAATTTCAAGCAAGAATACGGCGAAGATACCCAAGGCAACCGACTCGATAACGCGATCACTGAAGCACAACGCCAACGACTTCGCGAAGCACTTGACCTTTACGAACAACATCTTGGAGTTCGCTTTGTAGAGTCTGCCGATCGCGGCTTGCATATCGTGACCGGCGACATGCGGGCTGTCGAGATTACGGCCGAGGTGGAAGAGGGTGGCAACCTCAGCATCTACCGTAGCAGCGATCTTGATCCCAGCGTCGGTTTGCTGATTCTTGACGGTGCCGAAGATTGGTACGACGGTTTTGGCCAAAGTCCAGATGATCGCCCTAGTTGGTTCCTGGAGGCCTTGCGTCAGGTCGGTTCACTGCTGGGGATCGGCGATCTGTTTGATCGTCCCCCCGGTACCGCTGCCGGATCTGAAGATGAACTCGGTTTTGGTATCTTGACCGAACCTGACTTCCTCAGCCAGTCCGACATCACCTTGGGCCAGCATCTCTTTAGGCCTGAGAGTCGCGACATCGACTTGTATGAATTCAACGTGACCGATTCGGGCCGCTTGTCGGCCGAAACTTTCTCGGAGCGGCTGAGCGACTCAAGTTTGCTTGATACAGCCTTGACGCTGTGGCGACGTTTACCGGGCGGCGGCGCTGATGATTATGAGCTGATCGCTCGCAATGATGATTTCTACAGCAACGACTCGTTCGTGGGCATTGATGTCGAGCCGGGCCAATATGTGATTGGCGTCTCGGCTGCCGGTAACGAGGCCTACAACCCTAAAATCGCAGACTCTGGGCTGGGTGGGCTGAGCCAAGGTCGATACCAACTTCGCTTGGTCTTCGAAGCGGCTGTGCAGAGCACAATCGAAGATATCGACGGCACGCCGCTGGATGGTGACGCTGACGGAGTTGCCGGTGGCAATTACAACTTCTGGTTTCGCACCGCCGATGCCTACGATGGTGCTGTGCCATTGAGCACGACCGTTCCCCCGGCTCAGCCGCGAACTTTGTTTGTCAGCAAGCGGGGCGTCGACAGCACGACCACCGGTACCCTGGCAAATCCGCTGCGGACGGTCGATCAAGCGATGCGATTTGCCTTCCCAGGTGACATTATCCGCTTGCTGCCCGACGCCGGTGATGACAATGATTTCGAGACATTGGATGACAACCGGGCATATGAAATTGGCCGTGGCGGCGTTGGCAACGCCGAGCTGAGCGACGGCTTGAACCTGGAAGTCAAACGCGGTGTGACCGTGATGATTGACTCCGGTGCGATTCTGAAAATGCGGGCCTCGCAGATTTCTGTTGGGTCGAATAGCGTCGATAGCGATCGTTCGCTCGGTGCCCTGCAGGTGTTGGGTACGCCGATCATGGTCGACGGTGCCGGTGCAGCCGTCTTGAGCACAGACGGCACTCCACTCTCGGGCCGGGTGATTTTCACTTCGTACGATGATCAAGCAGTTGGTCTTGATACGAATCCGCTGCAGACCACGCCGGGGCCTGGGCAATGGGGGGGCATCTCGTTCCGAAATGACGTCGATTACGCGCAGGGGCGACCGGTTGCCGAGAGCGAAGGGATCTTCGTCAACTATGTGGGCCAAGCTGACATTCGTTTTGGTGGTGGGGCAGTCGGTTCGCGAGCCGTAACGCCAATCTCCATGAACGAAACTCGCCCTGCGATCAAGTACACCATCTTCCGTGATGGTGCGGACGCTGCCATTAGCGCCGATCCGAATAGCTTCGAAGAGACTAATTTTCACTCGCCGCTGTTCCAACA
>CAZHTX010000099.1:0-14559 GCA_964535475.1 uncultured Pirellulaceae bacterium | reverse complement strand
TGGTGCCTGGGAATGGCATCAAGATTACGGTTATTGGTATAACTACGGCTGCCTCTATCCACACATGGGCTCGTGCTACATCGCCATTGATCGGGCCACGCGGGCTAACGGTTGCTTACAAGTCATCCCCGGCTCGCATCTCTTGGGACGTTTGGAACATGGCAAAGTAGGGGGGCAAACCGGGGCGGATCCCGAGCGAGTGGCCGCCATTCTCGAACGTCTGCCGCTCCGCTACGTGGAAATGGCACCTGGAGATGGGCTATTTTTTCACGGCAATGTGTTACACCGCAGCGACGCCAACACCAGCCCCGATCCACGTTGGTCCTTGATCGTTTGCTATAACACCAAGAGTAACAGCCCGTATACAGTTCTGCGGCACAACGGTTATCATCCGTTGGAAATTCTTGACCCGGCTACCCCGCTGTGAGCCGTCCGCACTTCCCATTTGATCACGCTCGCTGATGCCCACGACCGCCACTTTCAATACTTTACGCCATCAGTTCGCCGGCCTTTCGTTAGTCGATTTGGCGGAGCAATTTGGCACGCCGACTTATCTTTACGATGCCTCGTTAATCGCCGAGCGGATTGCCGACTTGGCAGCGTTTGATTGCGTTCGTTACGCCCAGAAGGCTTGCAGTAACATCGCGATTCTCGATCGCGTACGTCGCGCGGGTGCCAAAGTTGACGCCGTCAGTGCTGGGGAAATCCGGCGGGCGTTAGCTGCCGGTTTCGCCCCCGCGGACATTATCTACACCGCTGATATTTTTGATGCCGCCTCGCTGGAATTAGTCTGTGAGCATCAATTGCCAGTCAATTGCGGCTCACCCGACATGATCACCCAGCTGGGCAGCGTCCGGCCGGGAGCCGACATCACTTTGCGGATCAACCCTGGTTTCGGACATGGACACAGCCAAAAGACGAATACGGGTGGCCCCCAGTCGAAGCACGGAATTTGGCATGATCAACTGGACTCCTGCTTGTTGAAAGCGGACGAGGATGGGCTGACAATCACCGGTCTGCATATGCACATCGGATCGGGAACCGACTTGGAGCACTTGGGGCAAGTTTGCGAATCAATGGAGCGAGCGGCTGAGTCGGTTGGCCGGACCATCCGCTCGATCAGCGCCGGGGGTGGTTTGCCAGTGCCATATCGTGCGGGCGAAACATTCGTGGATCTCCATCAGTATTTCGAGCTGTGGGACGCCGTTCGCAATCGCTTGGCCGCACGCTTCGGGCATGCGATCGAGTTGGAGATTGAACCGGGCCGCTACTTGGTTGCCGAAGCGGGTTGTTTATTGGCTGAGATTCGGGCGGTGAAGAAGATGGGTGATAATCTATTCTTCTTAGTCGATGCCGGCTTTAACGATCTGGCCCGTCCGGTGATGTATGGTGCCTATCATCCGATTGCGATCGTGCCTCGCGATGGAGCGACAGCCAGCGCGGCCGGCCGCGAAGAAGTTGCCGCCGTGGTCGGTGGCCCGCTTTGCGAATCGGGTGACATTTTCACTCAGAAAGAAGGTGGCTACGTTGATTCACGGCAACTGCCGATGGCTCGCGTGGGTGATTTCCTGGTGCTGGAGAATGCCGGTGCGTACGGCTTTGTGATGGCCAGCAATTACAACAGCAAGCTGCGTCCGGCCGAGGTTTTAATCGAAGCGGGTGAGGCGAAACTGATTCGTCGTCGCGAAACTTTTGAAGACTTGATCAGCAACGAAATAATCCCCAGCTTGGATGCCTAACTTTCCCTCGCCAGCAACTTCTCGCTGGCCGCCAGGATGCTTTCCGGCTCGGCCATCCTGCCGGCACCTTGTCGGCGACAGCTAAGCCAGCCCGTTTCGGGGCCGACAAAGTGCACGCCGTCTTGCTCGAGCGTCGCCGCGTTCCGCTGGACGGCTGCTTTGGACCACATGGCGGTACTCATCGCGGGGGCCAGCAACACGGGGCATTCGCGTTGCAAATAGAGTGTGCTGATCAACGAATCGGCGATCCCGAGGGAAAATTTGGCCATCAAATCGGCCGTGGCGGGAGCGACGATCATCAGATCGGCTTGTTCGGCCAGTTCGATATGGGCACCGAGCGGAAACCGATTGGGCTCGAACATCGCGGTCGCGACGGGACGGCCGCAGAGGGCGGCCAATGTGGTGGAGCCGATAAACTGCTCCGCGGCGGCTGACATCACGGGCAGCACGACGCAGCCGCGCTGGGCGAGGCGACTGGCGAGAAAGGCCGCTTTGTATGCGGCGATCCCGCCACCCACTGCCAAAATAACCCGTTTTCCTTGGAGTGAATCGAGTGGAGCAGCCACTTGCTCAGAGATCCATTGAATTCAAATCGGGTCCCTCGGCATAAGCTGCCTGGTCTTCAATGGTCATCAATTCATTATTGACGCTCAAGAAGATTTTGTCCTGCATGATTTCTTGCAACACGATCGACATTTTGTCGTGAGTGTCAGCATGCACGAGCGCCCTGCTCCCCTGATTCAACTGAACTAACCGCTTTTGAATCAAGGTGCTCAGCTTAAATCGTCCGCCAACCTTGTTGACAATCTCTTCTTCTTTTAGCTCTTCGAGCATCAACGTGTTTCCGTATGAGGAACCGATATCTTCAGCCGACATTCATCGCTTGTTGCCAATCATCTCTCGCACAAAACTAGTCGCGACAGCGCGGGAGCCGTTGAGTTAACTTAAGGCACCAGAACGCCCTGCGGAAATGGCAGGGCTGTGGCAGCAGATTGACAGCAAGCGAATCCCGTTAAACTACCAGAACAAGAGCTTGCAGACAATGGGGCTCCGTTCCTGCGGCGGCCGCAACCAGGGCGGTTTGGGCCGCCCTGGCCGCTAGTCTACCGCTTGAAAAATAATCTGGCCGGACTCGTCAAGCGGCTACCGGTTGCATCGGGTCATGATGTGGCTGGGGGCCCAACAGTTCGTCCTCCACGGGGGAGGTTCCCAATAAATCAGCACAAAACAGGTAGACCTGATAGAAAACCGGCACGAGGATCAGAACCAGCATTGTGGCCAGCATCAAGCCGAAAGCTAGCGAAGTGGCCATCGGAATTAATAACTGAGCTTGAAAGGAGCGTTCCAGTAGCAACGGAAACAGGCCGGCTATCGTCGTCATACTGGTCAGCATCACGGGCCGGAACCGCCGCCGCCCCGCCTCGGCCAACGCCTCCTTGGCTGGCATCCCGTCCCGCACTCGCAAGTTAATAAAGTCGATCAAAACAATGGAGTCGTTGACGACAACCCCGGCCAGGGCAACCAACCCAAACATGCTGAACAAGGTCAGCGGCAAGCCCATGATCGCGTGGCCCCACAAAGCGCCAATCATGCCGAAGGGGATGATTGCCAGAATGATCAGCGGTTGCACGTAGCTGCGGAATTGCAACACGAGCAACACAAACATCAACAACAGAGCCACGCCGAAGCCAATCATCAAACTGCCCACCGATTCTCGGCTTTGCTCCCGCTGGCCTTCCCATTTCAACGTTACCGCCGGAAACCGCTTTTGCAACTCTGGCACAAAGCTAGCTTGCAGTCCGCTGATGATCGATTCCGCGTCGGTTTTCTTTTCGTCCAAGTCGGCTGTGATCGTAATCGATCGCTTTTGATCGACGCGATTGATTTCGGAGAAACCACGTTCCACGTTGATTTCGGCCAATTCGGTAATGGGCCGCTCGGAGCCATCCTGGGTGCGCACGCGGATCTCGCGAAAATCAGCCAATGAATGGCGTTCCTCGGGCGGATAGCGGACCATCAATTTGACTTCGTGGCGACCGCGCTGGAGGCGCATGACTTCAGCACCGTAATAGACATTTCTGACGGTCTCGCCGAGGTCGGTGGGGGTAATTCCGGTCGATAAGGCTTGATCCTTGACCTTCATCTGGAATTCCCACTTGCCGGGATTATTATCATCGGCAATATCAAACACGCCTTCGAACTCGGCTAGTTTTTCTTTCATCGCTGCGGTCGCCGCGGCGAGTTGCTCCGTTTCTTCCGCCGGGGCCAAAATCTTAAATTCAATCGGTTTGCCACCCGGGCCAACCTCGACGGAACCATAAGTGACATTTTCCGCGCCGGCGATCTCCCCGACCGCTTCGCGCCACCGTGATAAGAGTTCCTCACTGGAGATCGTCCGCACGGTCGTATCGTACAACTCGACGTAGATCTGTCCGACATGACTGCCTGAGCCGCCACCCTGTGCGGCGGGGCCGCCGGTGCTGCTGATTTCACCGACCTGACGGAAGGTTAATTTCACCGGACCGGGCTTGTCTGGGTCCGCATCCTTGTAAACCTTTTCGACTGGCAATCCCTCAGCGGCGGCACGCTCCTCGGCCAAGGTTCGGCTAAGCGTCCGCAGCTTTTCTTCAATGCGTTTGGTCGCTTGATCAGTGATCGCGACCGGAGTCCCATCGGGAAAGGTAATCGTGGCACGGACGTTATTCGCGTCGGTTTTGGGAAAGAGGATCCTGGGAACCACGCCACCCCGCACCAAACCCGCGCTAAACAGCCCCATCGCCAGAGCAATCGAGAGCGGGATCAGGGGATATCGCAGGCTGAACCGTAACATGGGAAGATAAATGCGGTCGGCGACCCATTCCAAGCCGTTTGTTGCGTGCTCACTCAGCCAGGCTAGCAACAATCCAAACGGGCGAACGGGATAAGTCAGCACGCCGAGCAAACGGAATAAACCGTTATGATGATGTCCCAAGTGGCAGGGGAGCACAAAGGTGCTTTCCAGCAAGGAAATGATCAACATTGCGATCACGGCAAATGGAATCACAGCCATAAATTTGCCCATCACGCCGGAGACAAAAAACATCGGCGAGAAGGCAATAATCGTGGTTGTCACGCTGGCCGTCACGCTGGGTAACACCTCCGCGGCCCCATCAACCGCAGCTTGTAATGGTGGCTTTCCTAATTGCCGATGCGCGTAAATATTCTCCCCAATCACAATCGCGTCATCGACCACAATCCCCAAGGCCATCAAGAATGAAAACAGACTGAGCATGTTCAAAGTCTGACCACCCCAACCTAAGATCGCACCCGCTCCGAGAATCGAAATCGGAATCCCCAACGCCACCCAAAACGCCAGCCGCATTTCCAAAAACAGGGCCAACACCAAAAACACCAACGCGAGACCTCCCAGACCATTGCGAGTCAAAAGGTCCAAGCGGTCGCGAACATCCGTGCTAGTGTCGCCCCAAACTTCAAACGCGTAACCCGGCGGAAGGCTGGCTTCGTTCTCGGAAACGTACTTCTTGACTGAATCGACCATACCCAACAAGTCTTCGGTCTTGGTACGCTCGACATTGATCACCATGGCGGGTTGGCCATTGATTTCACTGATTGAAGAAATGTCCTCAAATTCGTCTCGCACGTTGCCCAAATCTTTAACCGTCAGCACAGTCCCGTTGGCTTGAGTAATTAACGGCAGGCGGCGAATTTCGTCTCCCACACGCCCCTTGTTCTTGGCACGCAACAAGATCTCCTGACCCTCCGACTTTAACTGGCCGCCCGGTAGCTCCACGTTTCTTTGACGAATAATATTGGCGACCGCCGTTAGCGAGAGCCCGTGTTTGCGTAACACATCCTCGGGTATTTCGACATCAATCTGATAAGAACGGGCCCCCATGATGGATGCAGTCGAGACATTGGACAATTGCAGAATTGAATCGCGCACCTGTTCAGCCACTCCACGCAGCCGCAGCTCTGAGGCGGGCGAATCACTCTTCGGGCCCAACACGGCAACGCGAATAGCCGCTTCGCGGAACGTAATCTGTTGAACCGCCGGATCCTCAGCCATCTCGGGAAAGCTGGGGATCCGTTCCACTTCACGACTGATCTCGTTGAGCACCTTTTGAACATCAGGCACATCAGCGCGCAGTTCGAGCAGCACGTAGCCGACTCCCTCCTGAGCGATCGATGTCACCTGTTTGATGCCATCAATTGAGCGAACCGATTCCTCAATCTTCTGGCAAATCCCCGTTTCAACATCTTCCGGTGTGGCCCCCGGGTAGGGGACAGTAACCATCACCACTTCCAGCTCGAACTCGGGGAAGACTTCTCGCCGCATGGTCCACAACGACCCGGCGCCCACGAGCAACACACCCAACATGATGACATTCATGCCCGGCGCGCTATTGATTGCCCAGCGAATCAACGACTTCATGGAATTAATGACTGTTTGATGGGGAACGAATAGTTAGGGAACCGTGGCTAGCGCCAAAGCGGCTAATATGGGAACCGTGGCTAGCGCCAAAGCGGCTAATATGGGAACCGCGGCTAGCGCCAAAGCGGCTAATAATGGGAACCGCGGCTAGCGCCAAAGCGGCTAATATGGGAACCGCGGCTAGCGCCAAAGCGGCTAATAATGGGAACCGCGGCTAGCGCCAAAGCGGCTAATTTCGGTTTGCGAAAGGTGAAACAAATTAATCTCGATCTACCGGTGCGGCCTCAGGCTTCAGCAGTCGCACGACATCGTCGCCGTTCCCTTGGAAAGCGGGCAATGGTGAAACAACCAGCATGTCACCCGGTTGCAATGATCCATCAGCCACTTCGCAAATCCAATAAGTTGCTCGACCGATCGTGTCTGCCGCCAGCGGACCATCCGTCGGCTCATCACTGTTCAGTCTGGCCGATTCAATGGGGCGAATTGGTGCGATCACATCGATTTTACCAACCAGCCAATCCTCTGGGTTCAAAGCTGGTCGCACCGGCTTCGCGGCTTCCTCGGAGGCGGCATCTTCCGGCGATGCTGCTGGGTCAGTTGAAGCGGGGGGATCGTCGGTTTTCTGGGCCAGCTCGATCGCTTTTTTCTGTTCTTCGGTCAGATCCAAAGCGGTTGGCTCAGGCCGAAACTTCCAGACGCGATTGCCGTTATTTCCTGGTTTGAGTGCAACCCCTGGCAGCACTAACAGTTCCCGCTGCGGGTTAATTTGCAAGACGACCTGGACAAACATTCCTCGGACTAGGGCCAAGGGGCCGGACTGCACATCGAGCGGTGCGCCTGTCTGATCAACCACTTGCCGGGCCCGCGGATTGTCGACCACGATCCGCACCGGGACGGTCCGGCTCGTAGCGTCTACCCCAATCCCGTCATATGAATCGAGTGTCCCGCGCCACTGCAGCAACTCTGTCTCGCGGCCTGAAATTTGATATCTCACCAAAGCGTCAGTTGTTGGCAGGCGATAACTACGAGAAGAATCGGTGCGGGGGGCCGCCAAGTCTTGCGGCCCATTCTCTCCTGGAGCACGATCTCCTGGAGCACGATCTCCTGGAGCGTTCGGAGTTGCCTGCTCGGCCAACGGCCTATCTTCCATCGGCTGATTCAATACCCAATAAAGTTGGCTGGGGCGAAGATTGACCACGATCTCGGCTTTGCTCGTATCCTCAATCGTGACCACCGCCTCGCCGCGTTGCACGAACGAGTTGACTTCCACATCCTCGCGAAAAATCACGCCGGTGACCGGGGCGCGAATCTCGGTCCGCTGTAGGTTGGTGCGAGCCATCTCCAGCTGGGTCTCCACCGATGATTCCACCGATTCCAAGCGAGTGCGTCGCTGTTGTAAAGAATCTAACTGGTTTTCCAGCGTGACCTTGGCGTTAACAGCTTGCAATCTAGCACGCTCGGCAGTATCGATTTCGCCGGGGCTGGTGAAACCGCGATCTAACGTCTTGAGACGGGCCAACTCACGGTCACGCAAGGCGACGTCTTGCTCGGCCAGATCGATCAAACGATTCGTGTTCGCCATTTCTTGGTCGACTTCGCGAATCGCCTGGTAATCTTGAGCTTTCTGTTTGGTCAAACGCTCAATTTCATTCTGATAGTCGGTATCTTCGATGCGGATCAGCAATTGCCCCTGTTGGACGTAGGAACCGACTTCGCAAGCGGGATCTTTGTAGACAATCTCACCGGCCACCTGCGTCGCCAATTGCACTTCGCGATAGGGAACTACCACTCCGTCAACTCGCATGTCCAAAGTTCCACCCACGGAGGCTAACGATCGCACAGGGAGCGTTTTGACTTCGGGCAGCGCTTCGAGCCGAGCCGCCAAATCCATGTTCTCATTGGAACGCGTGGGTGGCTCGCTGACGCCAAAAGCCAGCATCACTCCACCGCCGCCCAGCAGGATCAAGCACGGAATGAGCAAGTTCTTGATGGCCCAACCAGTACCCCCACGTTTTGCGGTTAATCCACCAGCGGCACCTGCTGGTAACTTCCCGGACCCACCCGGCGAACTGGCCTCACCATTAACGGCATCCCCGATGGGAGCACCGGGCTGTTGCCCCGCACCATCTTTTGGAACATCTTGCGGACCATACGGATTGGTCGTTTCTTTTGTCGCAGGAGCACCCATAATTGGCATCGCTTAGACGTTAGATCGATAAGAAAAACTAGTTGACTCGGCCACTACCGGGCTGCCGCTATTTTACAGCCCAAACGCCGCTATATCAGGCAAACTTGAGGCGATGACGCCGCCGCCAAAGTGACACTGGTGATATGTTCCACTAACGCATCATGTTGATGAAACTCTGCTCGCTCTCGTTCACTGACCAATAGCCGAATGGCTTGCCGGCCAATCCGGTAATACAAACATTGCCCCACAACGCTGAACGCCAAGCGGTGACAAACTTCCATCTTTGTCCCGGGCAGCGTTAGTTGTGCCAAAATCTCACTTATTTCGCTAAACAGCGGTCGGAAATACTGCCGCACAACCTGCTCGAAAACTGCTGTCGGTTGCTGCATCTCACGCATCATTAACTGTGTCTCCCAGCTGTCCTCATCTTGGTCACTGAGCAATCGCAACAGGAGCAACTGGATCCGCCGCCGCAATCGTTGCTCGGCGGGCAAATCGGCATCACTGGGGAGCGGAAAAGCATGTTCGCGCCGCCCCTGGATTCGCCCGATCACCTCCACATACAATCCCATTTTGTCCCCAAAGTGGTAGCCAATCGCAGCCACGTTCACTCCGGCAGCTTTACATATCTCTCGCACCGTGGCCCGCTCGAAACCAGAGGCTGCGAAGATCGGTCCGGCGGCAACCAACAATCGATTGGCCGTGTCCTCGTCGCCGCTGCCGCCCGCCGCCACGTTGCCACCCGCCGCCACGCGGGAGGCCGCCAGACTGGCAGCACCCGGCGACGCGAGTCGTGCGCCCGACTGTTTTTCGCTCTGCAATCCCATCTCGACGCTCCCAGCCAGACACCCCCCCCGCACCATGCAACTACCCGCTGCACTCAATAGTACCGCAAACAATCGCGATCCCAACAGGTGTTTTAAACAATTGTTTGAATTTTTAACAAAAGTCAAGAGCGGTTAGCTGGGAAAGTTGATCCGCACGCTCGACGTGCCACATGCGATTTCAAAGCGTTCGTTGGCGAGCTTGGTAGCGTGGCATCATTTAGCCAAGCGTCTGGAGGGCTTCGAGCACCTGTGTTTCGTGCCCATCGACACGCACCCGCTTCCAGACCTTAGCGATCTTTCCGCCGGCATCGATGAGAAATGTTGATCGTTGGATGCCCATCGATTTTTTTCCATACATATTTTTTTCACGCCAAGCTCCATACGCTTCGGCGACCTCATGGTCGGTATCAGCAAGCAGAGGAAAATTCAACGAGAATTTGTCTCGAAATTTGACGTGGCTGGCCACATCGTCGGGGCTGACACCGAGCACTTTAGCACCGGTAGCTTTCAATTCGGCTGCGGAATCGCGAAAAGCACAAGCTTCCTTGGTGCAGCCTGGCGTGTCATCACGAGGATAGAAATACAATACGACCGGATGACCTTGAAGGTCGGAGAGAGCGATTTGTTCGCCACTGTCGCTGGTCAAGCTGAAATTTGGCGCCGGCGAGCCGGGTTCGGGCCAATCTGACATGGATTTAACTCCGTTGAGGATAGTGTTTACATAGAAGCGGAATCGTATTGGCCATTTTTCCGACTTGGCAAGTGGGCCTCCAGCGGATCGATCCGCAGCCAGTCGTGACATCGCACGATAAAGTGTTACAATATTTTTCTGCGCACCTTCACGGCCGTGCTTGAACTTTAATTATCCTTGCTACACCGCGCACCAGTCGACGGGACCCCAGTGGAACACGAACCCAACAATAACGCGAATTCATCAGAAACTTCGAATTCAGCAGAGACTTCAAACAGTGCTCGCCCTCACGGCTTATCGGGCGGTCTCCGGTTGGCCGCCGCCGCTGCTCAAGTTGCTTTAGACAATCGCGGCAGCGATGTCTTGGTGCTGGATGTCTCCAGCCAAACGGCTTTATTCGATTACTTTATGTTGGCAACGGGCACAAGTCGCCGACAATTGCATGCGATCGCGGACGAAATTGACGATCGATTGCAAAAAGATTTGGGCGATAAAAGACTGGGCATCGAAGGCTTTGAGGAGAGTCGCTGGATCGTACTGGACTACGGCAGCGTCGTCATTCATCTCTTCGACGAAGAAATGCGAGGCTACTATGACCTTGAGTCTTTGTGGGCCGACGCCAAACGCCTAGATCATCAGGAACTGGGCTTAATCGATCATGCTCGACGGTCTGAGTGACTCGCTGAGCGCTGCGGACGCCCGTCTTTCTTGGGAGCTTTGGGGATTAGGCTTAGATTTTCACGAATCGATCTCGCGGGCGAGCCATCTTTTTCACCCGCTTCTCTGGGCGGCTCGTTGGGGCCGCTCGCAAGGGCCACTCGCCGAAGCCCTTCTCGTTGCTGCTTTCTACTGTTTGCTCAAGCGCTCGGCTAACAACTTGCGGAGCGGTTCAATGATTGTTAGGTGCACCCATGCAAATTAAAAATCTGATCAGCCAACGACTTGCCGATGCGATTGCGGCAGTTTCTCCGGATCACGTCGAATTGGCTGCCATGGTGCGGCCGACGCAAGACAAGTCCTTGGGAGATTTCCAAATCAACACTGCCATGTCGTTGGCTAAGCAACTGAAGTGTGCCCCGCGACAAATTGCTGAACAGTTGGTGGACGTGTTGTCCATTGCCGACATCGCCGTATCGACTGAGATTGCCGGACCGGGTTTTATCAACCTGAGACTGCGTGATCCATGGATTTGCGAGCAGGCGAGCGAGATGCTCGCTAGCGAAACATTGGGCATCACACCGACGACTTCGCCGGCTCGGATAGTCATTGACTATTCGTCCCCCAACGTCGCAAAACCAATGCATGTGGGGCACATTCGCTCGTGTTTTATCGGAGACGCTTTAGCACGCGTGATGCGATACTTGGGGCACCACGTGACTACCGACAATCACTTGGGCGACTGGGGAACCCAGTTTGGAATGGTGATCTATGGTTACAGAAATTTCCTTAAACCGGATGTTTTTGCTGAAACTCCGGTACCGGAGTTGCTGCGAGTTTATCGTATTGTTAATACGTTAATTGAATTCAGGCAAGCGGAGGAATCATTACCGGCGGCCCAAACGCTGTTGGACAACACCCAGGCGGAGGCGAAGGCGGCAGCACAGCAATTAGAGACTGCTGCATCCAACCAGGTAAAGAAGCTAAAGAAAGCGGCGGCTGCGGCGGACAAGCGAGTTCAGGCGACGGCCAATCGGTTGCGTGGGCTGCATCACAAAATCGAAACAGTTCAGCAAGATCAAGCACTCAACCAATTGGCCGAGCAGCATCCTGAAATTGCCAACGCGGTCTTGTTGGAAACTGCCAAGTTGCACGAGGGCGATCCAGGCAACGTGGATTTGTGGAAGCAATTGCTGCCATACTGCATGGACGAGATTAACCGGGTTTACGATCGGCTAAAGATTGAATTTGACTATGTCTTGGGCGAGAGTTTCTATCATCCGATGCTGCCCGGCGTTGTGCAGCAACTGAGAGATGCAGGGCTAGCCAAAGACAGCGAGGGGGCGGTATGCCTGTTTTTGCCAGAGTTTGATTCGCCCATGATCGTGCAAAAGAAAGATGGAGCATTTCTTTACGCGACAACCGACTTGGCGACGATTGCTTACCGCCAGGAGACGTTTCATCCGGACGAAATTCTTTATGTGGTTGATTTTCGCCAGTCAGAGCATTTTCAAAAGTTATTTGCCGCCGCCAAATTGATGGGCTTTACGGACTTGCAATTGGTGCATGTCAGCTTTGGCACCGTGCTGGACCAGACGGGTAAACCTCTAAAGACCCGCTCCGGCACGCTAGCGGGGCTGACGTCGCTGCTGGACGATGCCGTGGATAGGGCCTTTAAGGTGGTTTGCGATCCGGAACGCACGCAGAAAATCGAACCACCACTTGGCGATGAGGAAAAAAAACAGATTGCCGAGTGCGTCGGTGTGGGAGCGATCAAATACGCCGACTTAGCACATCACCGTACCAGCGACTACAAGTTCAGCCTTGACAAAATGGTGTCACTCGACGGCAACACCTCCGCGTATGTGCAATACTCCTACGCGCGGATTCAGGGTATTTTGCGGTCTGCTGGGCTGTCAGAAGAGGACATCATTGACCGCCGCCACACGCTGGTTTGCCCAGTCGCTGCAGAACGCGAATTACTAGTATCGTTGCTGCGACTTGAGGAGGTTTTAAGCCAGGTCCGTGAGGAATACGCACCTAATCTGCTGGTCGATTATCTCTATGAGATCGCCAAAGGGTTCGCTTCCATGTATGAACAATGCCCGGTGTTGAAAGCAGAAGACGATGCGCTCCGCAATAGCAGGCTTGCTATCATCGCTCTGGCGGGCCGGGTATTACGACAGGGCTTAGCCCTTTTGGGTATTGGGGTTGTATCGCGGATGTAAGATTTTGCCTTAGTCGCGACCAATCTCATGCACTGCATAGTAAAAAAACAAGAATAAAGGTTCAATTTTAGCGTCCAGTGATTGACAATCGCTAGTAGAATCTTTATCTATTAGAGTTAACTGGAAGTGTTAAAAACTTACGTGGCCTTACTAAAACATCATCAGTTTCGGAGGAAAACTATCGTGGCAAAACGCAAAGGTGGCCCCAACAAGTCAGCCGCTATTCGTGAATATGTGGATGCAAATCCCAGCGCGAAGCCTAAAGAAATCGTCGACGCGTTGGCAGCTCAAGGCTTGGTGGTTTCACCAGCTTTCGTGAGCACCATTAAGTCGAAGTACGGCTCGGGCGATGCACCCGTGGCGAAGAAAACCGGACGTCCCAAGGCTGCTCGCAAGGCAACCGGACGTGGACGCGGTAAGAAGGCTGTTACGGGGCGTCCAGCGGCAGCAGCGCCGGCCAGCAAGGCTAGTGACGAGACTTACGACAACCTAATTTTGGCCAAAAAGCTGGCTGATCAAATGGGCGGCGTTGCCAACGCCAAGGCAGCTCTGTCGGCCCTGGAAAAGATCACCGGCTAATCACAGTCTGACCAGCAACAGGCAACAGAACTCCCTGCGAGCTTTTGCCTGGACTGGTTTTTTATGCTCAAAAAACGTTCCAGCCAACACATGGCTGGAACGTTTTTTTGTGCCCCAAGCGATGCTCAGAGGCTTTCCGCTTGCAGTCGGCCTACGCAACATCACGCTCTTGATGACGGTCCTCAGAAAGTGCCGTGAAAGCCGCGTCCAACGAGCCAAGGCGATTGATCAGCCCTTGCAGGGATACGGCTTGCTGAGTCGTAACCGTGATTCCCATGGCTTCCAATAACTCGCAGATCTCGTCAGCTTCCATGCCGCGGATCAACTCCTCAGGGGATAGCTGTTGTTCGTCCATGCTTAAGTCTCCTCGCTGGGGGGTAAATACTTGGCAGCGGGCGAATGCTTCCGCCTGTCAACTCCTCCGGTCTGCCATGCATACTTGATCGAGTTTCTTCACCCCCGGAAAACAGCCCTTTTTTGCTAAAGTTTGCTAGCCGAGCACCACTCGGCAATCAAGCCGCAATGCTTCTATATCCACTGTCAAGACAGGCAAGATCTGCGGATTGCAATAACTTCTCTGAACGTCCGGCAGGTGGGCGTCCGATTGAACGCTTTACCGCCTCAATAACCAGCCAGGGACGCTCATTGCTCGGCGCGGGGTTTGATGCGGAAACGTGTGAAGATGCAAATTATGATGCTGACCACCTGAGGCAAGATGTCAAATCTGCAGCGATTAAATTTGGTACGGGCTATGCTTCGAGACTGGTTTGCCGGCCAGTTGGAAGATGCCCCTCAACCGCAACTGGTGGAGGCTTGCCTGATTCGCAATGGCTATTATTGCGGGCGTCGCTTTCAATGCGGCGACCACAGCGCCGTATGGTTCGCCGAGGAAGACGAGGTCAAGATATACGCACCCAACGGTGCGCTGCTGGAAGCGCGTTCAATTGGAGAGCAAGTCGAGGCGATGGAAATCCACCCATTGCAGCCCAGGGAGCTGGGCCCCGAGTTGGAAACCCCAGTTGTGCAGCAACCGGTCGATGTTCCGCAGAGAAGGGCCGCTTAGGGCGACAGCTTAGGCTGGTTTTCGCTTTGGCTTGTAGATCTCTGTGGCCGTACCGAAATGGACCTCCCCGGCATTCATCAGCGTTTCGCTGAGCGTCGGGTGCGGGTGAATCGAATCGGTGATGTCACGGACTTCACAGCCCATCTCAGTCGCCA
>CAZHTX010000098.1:3452-14594 GCA_964535475.1 uncultured Pirellulaceae bacterium | reverse complement strand
TGCTGGTGGTCATCGCGATCATCGGCATCTTGGTGGGATTGCTGTTGCCGGCCGTGCAAGCGGCTCGGGAAGCTGCTCGCCGGATGAGCTGCCAGAACAACATGAAGCAGCTTGGCTTGGCGGTTCACAACCATGAATCGGCCACCAAGAAGTTTCCCCCGGGTTTCCAAGGCACGTTCAAGAACGAATTCGCCGCGTCGGCTGGCTACAAGCCAGACACCAACAGCTACACCGGGCACTTGGTGTACTTGTTCCCCTACATGGAAGCGACTCAGTTGTATCAACTCTGGTCGCAAAAGCGGGACCTGAATGTTGACAAGGGCGGAACAGGCGTTCCCACCACCGAAGCTTGGCGATATCGTCGCTGGGTTGAAGGCGCATACCCCGCCGAGAGCTGCTGGGATCAACTCCAGTTCGGCATCTCCTCGCTGGTCTGCCCGTCGGACAACCCTGATTTCACCAACATCTGCGCGACCGAGATCTACACCACCCCCACGGGCTGCACGATGCGTGGCTGGTTGACCGACGCACTCGGCAAGACCAACTACCTCGGTTCGGCCGGTCAGTTGGGCGTTGGCATTGCCAGCCGCGACCGTTTCAAGGGCGTTTTCTACAGCCGCAGCAAGACCGGCTTCCGCGACGTCCGTGATGGAACGTCCAGCACTTTCTTGTTCGGTGAAGTCACCGGGCTGTGGGGCGATCCCGTCCTCGCAGTTGATCGCCAATGGTCGTTCAGCTGGAACATGGGGCCGCAATTCACCGAATGGCACCGCCCTGTTTACAACCTGCGTAATCAAAAGCATTGGTTCCGGTTCAGCAGCATGCACCCGGCCGACATCATCCAGTTCACCCTGTGTGATGGTTCCGTAAAGCCGATCAGCATGACCATCGACGCCCAATTGCTGATCCACCTGTCGGCAATGGCTGACGGTCAAGTCGCTCAAGTTCCTAACTAACCTGTAGATCGTTCTGACCTTTCGAGGCATCTAATGAGACTGTTTTTGTTAGCCGCTGTGCTTGCTTGCTTTGCCGGATGCGGCGGGGAAACTGAAATCTCCGAACCGGAGACTTACGTCGCACCAACCGAAGAAGCAGCTACCGGGACCGATGGCAACGGTGGCGTTAGCGCCCCGCCAATGGTCGAGTAATCGACCCTGGCGGTGACGCTCGCACGCGTCAAATATTGATCGGATCGGCGATGTAAACTGATCTGTTTCATTTCAATTAAACGTAGGCTGCGTCCAAGTTGGGCCAGCCGAATATGTCTAACCTTTTCCACTCGGTCGCTCGCTTGAGCGACCGGTGGTCAAGGGTTGGATCGGCAGACGAGCAAAGTACTTTGCTCCAATTACATAACTTTTAGTTCCAAGCGTGTGCATCATACATGATGTAACGGTGCTCTTAGTACTTTTGTTCCGCGGTTTCTACGAATTTCCTCGTTTCTCCCGAAAACATTACTTTTGGGCAATCACAAGGAGCCAAAAAGGGCGTGCAATTCAGCTTGCCCGACTCACCAGCAATCACCATGCACAAACAAGAACTTTATCTTCTCTTTGGGGCAATGCTTAGTGTCTGTGATGGCGAAAACCCACCTACTACACTGCCAAATGCCGCCAAAGCGCTCGACCAGATGTTGATTTGATTAAACAAATTGACCTCCGGAGATAATTTCTTCATATTTCTAGCGGGAAACGAACCGCCCTTAATGCTCGTTTTAAATCATTAAACGCGGCATCAAGGGATATCTTGCGTTTCCACTTGCGAAATTTCCTAAATTTCTAGTTGATTTCCTGCAAATCTACTTAGAATCCGATGGTGTCCTGGAACCACTCGATTTCTGACATTGACTTCGCGGCGGAGCGACGTCGCCGAAGTGTCGGACAAGGGTGATACTTGACTGATGCCTGCCGAATTCACGCTCCCCTTCGTGGGTGGCAAACGTCATTCCCTTTTTTTGCTTTATTGTGAATTCGCCGCTTTTAGCGGTAGCTTGGCATTAGTTGAAGTCGTTTTTATCAGTCGGTGTTACCGGCGGGACGTCCATGGCAGGATTTTTCATCATTTTGTTTAGAGGTGATACACATGCGGGATGTACGACCTGAGTCAACAGTCCGTACTCGCCAAGGTTTTACCTTGGTGGAGTTGTTGGTGGTCATTGCGATCATCGGCATTCTGGTTGGCCTGTTGCTGCCAGCCGTTCAAGCGGCACGCGAGGCAGCACGCCGAATGAGCTGCCAGAACAACATGAAGCAGCTCGGCTTGGCGGTTCACAACCATGAGTCGGCCACCAAGAAGTTTCCCCCGGGATTCCAGGGAACTTTCAAGAACGAATTTGCCGCTTCGGCGGGCTGGAAGCCGGACACCAACAGCTATACGGGCCACTTGGTGTACTTGTTCCCGTACATGGAAGCGACTCAGCTGTACCAGCTTTGGTCGGAAAAGCGTGACTTGAACGTCGACAAGGGCGGAAACGGCGTTCCCACGACGGAAGCTTGGCGATACCGTCGCTGGGTTGACGGAGCTTACCCACTGGAAAGCTGCTGGGATCAATTGCAGTTTGGCATTTCTTCGTTGGTTTGCCCTTCGGATAACCCCGATTTTACCAACATCTGTGCAACCGAAATTTACACCACACCGAGCGGCTGCACGATGCAGGGTTGGTTAACCGATGCGTTGGGTAAGACCAACTACTTAGGGTCGGCTGGCCAATTAGGTGTTGGTATCGCAAGTCGCGATCGGTTCAAGGGTGTTTTCTACAGCCGTAGCAAGACTGGATTCCGAGATGTTCGCGACGGAACCTCCAGCACGTTCCTGTTCGGTGAAGTCACCGGTCTCTGGGGCGACCCGGCTCTGGCAGTGGATCGTCAGTGGTCATTCAGCTGGAACATGGGTCCTCAGTTCACTGAGTGGCATCGTCAAGTTTACAACTTGGGCAATTCCAAGCAGTGGTTCCGCTTTAGCAGCATGCACCCAGCCGACATCATTCAGTTCACCATGTGTGACGGAGCGGTTAAGCCAATTAGCATGACGATCGACGCTCAATTGTTGATCCACTTGTCCGCCATGGCTGACGGCCAAGTTGCACAGGTTCCTAACTAGTTCATCGATTATTTTGACCTTCCGAGGCTTTCCATGAGATTGTTGTTGTTGGCTGCAGTGCTGATTTGTTTCGCTGGATGCGGTAGCGAGACCGAGATTTCGCAACCCGAGGAATTTGCTCCCCCTGCGGAACCAGCAACTGTTGGCTCTGGAGACGGTAATGGCGGGGTGTCTGCCCCACCAATGGTCGAGTAATCAGTTTGCTGGGAAACGCATCTGAGTCTCCCAGCAGGCAGTTTGATCGATTTGAATCAGTAAGCGGAGGATTCATCCTAGATGGATCCTTCGCTTTTTTTTGTGATCATGGTATAGTTGCTTGCTGGCTTATGTCGCCTTTCGATGTGACGCCGATCGCTGCAAACCTTTCTTAGGGACATTTTCTTACATGCAATTCGCCGATCTTGGACTGGCTCAGCCCATCCTCCGTGCGGTCGAATCGTCTGGTTACTCCACTCCCACTCCCATCCAGCAGCGAGCCATTCCGGTTGTCTTGCAAGGACGTGATGTCTTGGGTTGTGCTCAAACGGGCACGGGTAAAACTGCCGCATTCGCGTTACCCATTCTTGACTTACTGCTTTCAGACCCGATTCCCAAGAAGGCCAGGCGTTGGATTCGGGCCTTGGTGCTATCCCCCACGCGGGAGCTGGCCGCCCAGATCAGCGACAGTTTTCACGTCTATGGGAAGGGCACTAAGCTGCGTGTGACCACCATTTTCGGCGGCGTTGGCCAGCGAGCTCAGACTCGCGAGCTGGAAGCGGGGGTCGATGTTGTGGTCGCCACTCCGGGACGTCTCTTGGATTTGATTAACCAAGGTTATGTTGATCTAAAAGATGTCGAAGTCTTTGTCTTGGACGAAGCCGATCAGATGCTCGACATGGGATTCTTGCCCGACGTCCAGCGAATTGCCAAGCGATTGCCGACCAAGCGTCAGACACTGCTGTTTTCAGCAACCATGCCGCCGCCGATCCGCGCGCTCTCCGGCCAACTATTGCATGATCCGGTATCGATCCAAATCGCTCCCGCAGGAACGGCTACGGAGCTGGTTGAGCAGCAAGTGTATTTGGTCGAAAAGAAACAAAAGCCAGACTTATTGGCTGATTTCCTGCAAAATCGCCCACCCGCCAGCACGCTGGTTTTCAGCCGCACCAAATACGGAGCCGACGCGGTCGTAAAACGCTTGGAAAAAGCCGGTATCCAAGCCCGGGCGATCCACGGCAACAAATCGCAATCCAACCGCCAAAAGACTTTGGCACAGTTCAAAAGTGGCGATATCGATACCCTCGTCGCGACCGACATTGCCGCCCGCGGAATTGACGTAACTGGCATCGATTATGTGGTGAACTATGACATGCCAGCGGCCCCTGAAACCTACGTCCACCGGATTGGTCGTACTGGCAGGGCCGGCGCCGTGGGAGTGGCTGTCTCGTTTTGCTCACCCGATGAACGCGAGCAATTGACCAAGATCGAACGGCATCTGAAAAAGAAAATCACGCTGATCGCCGACACGACTGACCCGCTGGCGAGACCCGTTGCCAGTCCGGCCAAGGGCAAACCTAACAAGGGCAAGCCAGGCAAAGGCCGGGCAGGCAAAGGAAGGCCAAGCAAGGGTAATCAACCGGTGGCAGCAGGTCGTGGTGGCCAACCAGGCGGCGGCGTAAAACGCTCCAAAAAGCGTTTTCGCAAACCAACCTGAGCCGCCTAGGGCTTATTGCAAGTAGTAGAGAACTAAGCAAATCGCCAGCAGAAAAGTGGCCCAAAACGTCATCACGCTGGTCGACCAAGTGGTTCCCAGCGGCCCATGCACTCCGAAAATACGCTCGGCCGACTTCCAAAACCGCTCGCTAATTTGCCCTCCAGACGCTTCAATCCAGCGACCGCCGGATCGCACCGGCGCGGCTCCACCGCGAATCAGCGCCGGCAAAAAGCGGCGGTAAATCCAGTCGGTATCAAGGTTTGTGGAGCGCTTCTCATCGGGGTACAAACCCGTTTTCATTAGCACCACGAAAGCCAAGGCGGCAAACAGCAACAGCTGCAATTGCGTTACCACGTGCGTCGTCGTGTAGGGATGATAGTCCGTGGGGTAAGGGAGCATTCCGTACAGCAGCGGGTAAGCCACGCCTATGGCGATACACAAAAAGGCTGCGATTGCCATGGCGCACAACATATTCCATGGCGCCTCCTCAACGCGTTTACCCGAGTCGTGTCCAAAGAAAGCAAAGAAGGGAATCTTGATCCCCGAATGCTCCATCACACCGGCCGAGGCGATCAAGAGGATGATCCAAACCCAGAACTGATGTTCCTCGGCAGCAGCCGTGATAATCATCGACTTGCTGATAAAACCACTTAGCAGCGGAAAGCCAGAAATCGCCGCCGCACCAATGATGCAAAACAGCGTCGTCCAGGGCATCGAGCGGTGTAGTCCACCCAGCTCCGTCGCCTTAATCGTACCCACTCGATACAGCACAGCCCCCATCGACATGAACAACAACGACTTGTAGATGATATGACTGAAAGCGTGCGCAAAAGCACCATTGAGTGCCAGATCCGTACCAATCCCGATCCCCACGACCATGAACCCTAATTGGTTGTTGAGGCTATAAGCCAGCACGCGTCGCAGATCGTTCTCGATGACCGCGAACACAATTGGGAACAGCGTCATCGCGCAACCAATATAGATCAGCGGCTCAAAACCAGCGTACCCACGAGCCAAGGCGTAAATTGCCAACTTTGTCGTAAACGCGCTAAGGAATACGGTGCCCGTGGGACTCGCCTCGGGATAAGCGTCTTGCAGCCAATTATGCAGTAAAGGAAAGGCCGCTTTGATCCCAAACGCCAACAAGATCAAACCACTGGCGAGATTCAATTCCCCAGTCTCTCCCAGCAAACTCTCAAACTTTAAAGAGCCAGTTTCCACAAAGCGAATAATGGCACCCGAAAGCAGTAACACACCCGAGCCCACTTGAATAATCAAATACCGCATGCCGGCCCGAAACGAGCTTTCCCGATCGCTGGCCCAGATCAGAAACACGCTTGTCACAGCGGTCAGTTCCCAATAAACAAAAAGGGTCAGCAGATCGCCTGCCGCCACGGCGCCGATTGCCGCACCGGCGTAGGCCAGCGCCGCAACGTGCTGCCGAGCATCACGGACATGCAGCGCATAGATCGCTGCCAAAATCGCCGCTAGATGAAACACGATCCCAAAGAGGCGGCTGATCTTATCGATCCGCGTGATCTCAATGGAGACCCCCAAGAAATTCCAAACTGACGAAATTCCTTGCGGCGCATAAAGAAAAACGACCAGGCTGAGACAAGACAACGCCAGCACCGAAACCGCCTGCAAGCGGCGGGGAAACACAGCCACCAGCAGCGCGCCGACGACCATGATCAAACCGGGCGGAATTTGCTCGATGAGGCTAACGATCATAATAATCCTCCGGACGACGAACGATAATCCGCAGCAAACGACCGAGGAAAACGATGATCACAAAAGCTAAGAAGCCAAACCATGCTTGAAAACCAAAAGCCATTTCAAGATCGAAATGAGGATGCGGGTTTTCGTAAAATAAATCGGCAACGACCAGCCCCACGCAGACCACGACCAAGCCGATAATCATGCCACGAATGTTGCCGGGACGCTCAAACCACGTGGGCGCTCCGCTGTCGTTGCCAACACGATGCTTACTCGCGGCGGCCGTGCCTGCTGGGCGCGGCCCGCGCTGGGAGTGACGGTTTTGTTTTGCAGCCATAAGGGATTGAGTCGTTAGGGACGACTGCTCGCGGGCAGGCCTGAAGCGGTGATCGGGAGCAATAGTTGGTAGATTGTGTCGGCAAATATGAATAAGACCACGGTCGCGATGGCCGTAATGCACAGCGGAACGACGCACATCCATGGCGCTTCTTTGATGGTCTGAGCCTCCGGGGGGCTGTCGTTGTTTCCCGATTTGACCGGTAGTTTGCCGGGCAGAAACGCCCGAATCGGAATCGGCATCAAGTAGAAAATGTTTAACAACGAGCTGATCATCAGCGCCGCGATCAGCCAATATTGATGTGTTTCGGCCGCCCCCACGGCGAGAAACCATTTGCTCCAAGCGCCGCCGCCGGGCGGCAAACCGATGATGCTGATCGTGGCCAGCAAGAAAGCCCCGAAGGTGAAAGGCATCGCTCGGCCCAAACCATCCAGCTCGCTGACATATTTTTTGTTGGTCGCGACGTAGATTGCCCCGGCGGCAAAGAAGAGCGTGATCTTACCGAAGGCGTGCATAACAATATGCATACCACCGCCGAGGATGCTGTTGGGCGTGGCTAAGGCGGCTCCCAGCGTGATATAGGCCAGTTGGCTGATTGTCGAGTATGCCAACCTGGCTTTGAGATTATCTTTTGTGATCGCCACCAGCGAAGCGATCACAATCGACGCGCCCGCCAAGTAACTCAACCAGATGCTGATCCCGGTGGTCTGCAAGAGATCAATGCCAAAGATGTAAACCGCCACCTTGAGCAAGGAAAAGACTCCGACTTTGACCACCGCCACGGCGTGCAGCAGGGCGCTGACCGGAGTCGGCGCGACCATCGCGGCTGGCAACCAACGATGAAAGGGCATTAAAGCGGCTTTGCCAATCCCAAAAGCAAACAGCGCCAGCAGAATCGTCAGTTGGCCGCTGCTTGTTCGCCCCGCAGCCAACGGCTCGCTGAGAATTCCGCCCAAGCGAAAATCGAGCGTTCCCGCGATGAACCAAGTCCCGGCGATCGCCAGCATAAAGAAGGCGATCGAAGTAAATAAGAGAATTCCCAAATAGACCCGTCCACCGTGCCGCGCCTCCGCCGTGCCATGATGGGTAACCAGCGGATAGGTGCTGATCGTCATCACTTCGTAGGCGATAAACAGGGTAAACAAGTTTGCCGAAAAAGCGGCAGACAAAGCTGCGAAAATCGCCGCGGCAAAGCAAGCAAAAAAACGAGTCTGGTGTTTTTCGTGATGCCCCCGCATGTAGCCGACTGCGTAGACCGTGGTCAAAATCCACAAACTGGCGGCCACCAGGGCAAACATCATCCCTAGTGGTTCCACCTGAAACGTCAGTGAAAAGCCAGGTAATAAATCCCCCAAATCCCAACTGGGGCGCTCGCCGGCGAACACAAAGTTCGACAACCTCCACACCACCAGCAACGTCAGCAGCCCGATCACCAGGCTCGCGGCGTCACGCGCATTGGGTGCTTTTCCAAGTAAAAACACCAAGCCGACACCCAGCAGCGGTAAAGCCAGCGCAATCCAGATTAGATTTTCCGGAGATGTCATCAAAAGGCTCCACTCAAGATTGCCACGGCAGCTTGCCGTGCCAGCCCGGCTGAATAAGTCGTCATGAATCCAAAAGCAAAAACACCCCCGATCACCAAATACGTGGGGATCAGCATCGCTAAGGGGGCTTCGCTGGGACGTGGTTTTTCGGGATCAGGGGTGGCGAAATATAAGATCTCAACGACTCGCCAAACATAGACTACGGCCAACAAGGAACTGAGCAACATCAGCACGGCCACTCCCCACCTGCCCGTCTCCATCGAAGCGGTCAACAACAACCATTTGCTAATAAATCCGGCGGTTAGCGGCACGCCAATCAACCCCAATCCACCGAGCACCCAAGCCATCGATGTCCAGGGCATCGTGCGGCCGGCACCCTTCCACTCGCTGAGATGGGTCGAGCCGATCCGCAATGCGAAACAGCCGACCACCATGAATAACCCACCTTTAATCAAAGCGTGATTGAACATGTGGACGATCCCACCAGTCATCCCATCCTCATTAACCATGCTGATGCCCAACAACATATATCCGATCTGAGCAACGCTGGAGAAAGCCAACAGCCGTTTGACATTTTCTTGAAATATAGCCGCCAACGATGCAGAGAAAATGCCAATCATGGCAAACACCAGCAGCATGTTCTGCAGCGGCAACTGCTGGAAAGCGAATTCGGGAGTGAAGATGCCGTAGATCAGGCGAATAAAAGCATACACTGAGACTTTGGTAGCCGTAGCGGCAATGAAGCAAGTCACCACCGTGGGCGCGTAGGTGTAGGCGTTGGGAAGCCACGTGTGCAACGGAAAGACGGCCATTTTGATAAACAGCCCAATCGTCAGAAAAGCAAATGATACCAGTACCGTCCGCGGTCCGCCGACGACGTCCACTCGTGAGGCGATATCGGCCATATTCAAAGTGCCGGTCATCTGATAAAGCAGACCGATACCAATTAAAATGAACGTGGCTCCAATGGTCCCCAAAATCAAGTATTGAATCGCGGCCAACGGTGCTCGTCGTGTCTTACCCAAGCTGATCAAGGCATAAGAAGACAATGACGAAATTTCAAGAAACACAAACAAGTTAAAGATGTCACCCGTGGCGCACATGCCCAACAAACCAGTCAAGCAAAGCAGATAGGTGGCGTAAAAAAGATATCGTTGCTGCAGCGGTATCTCATGCTTTACGCTGCGGGGAGCATACGCCAGCACAATCGCCGCCGCGCCAGTGACGAACATGATCACGAACGAGCTGAGCGAATCGATGACATATTCAATCCCATAAGGGGGTGCCCAGCCACCAATCTCATAACGCAACGGGCCACTGTCGTGGACCATGATCACCATCTGGATGGACATGGCAAAACAGGCCCAGGCGACAAACAAGGCGACCACGTAGGTTACTTGGTCATGCCGCAGGAGCACGCAACAGGCAGCCGCGATCATCGGCACAACGATAATCAGGACCGGTAAGTGTTCTAGCATTACGAGTTCCGATCCAATTCCAAAATCTCATCTTCTTCAATGGAGCCGTAATCTTCGCGAATACGCACAATCAGAGCCAACGCCAGCGCCGTCGTGGCGATCCCGACGACAATCGCCGTCAACATCAACACGCTCGGCAGAGGATTCGAGAACGTGATCTCGCCGCTGGCCATCGCCCGCTGCAGCTTGCTATCGCCGTGAGCTACAGCATGATCATGTGCCTCATCCCCATCCTGCTCATCCCCATCCTGCTCCAGTCCACCGGCGGGTGATTTATCTGCAATAGGATCTGAGGCATGATCTGCTGCATGCTCATCGACCGGTCCATGGGCGGCGTGCCCGGCGACCAGACTGGGAGGAATGATCGGCGCGGTCGCACCGTTCACTTTGCCCATCGATATGTAGAGCAAAAACACGGACGTTTGGAAGATGTTCAACCCAATGATTGACTTTACCAAATTGCGACTGGAGATCACAATATAGAAGCCAGTCATCATCAGGAAGACGACAATCCAATAATTGTAGAGTCCAAGAAATTGGCTGAGACTCATAGTAGCCGTTTCCTGCCAGCAAAAGTATAGAAAATCATCGTCATCACGGCCGTCACGGTCAGCCCCACACCCAACTCGACCAAGAAGATACCGAGGTGCTGTCCCGTCGGTAAAATGGTTGGGTAAAAATGATGTTCGAGGTAGTCATAATCAAGGAAGTTACCACCTAACAACATTGTCACCACGCCCGTGCCCGCATAGAGCAGCACGCCCATCGCCATAAAGACTTCGACAGCCCGCGGGGGAAAGACTTTGCGAGTTTCCTGCAAGCCAAACACGAGACCATACAGGATAAAGGCGGACGCCAAAATGACGCCTGCCTGGAAGCCGCCACCTGGTCCGTAGTCGCCGTGAAACTGTACATACAATCCGAACAATAAAATGTAAGGAATGAGCAGTTTGGAAATAATGCGAATGATAGGGAATGCTTTCATGACCCTGACTCGCTAAGGCGTGAATGGTTCGTGGCTTTGGTCTCGCCGACGGCGCGGAGAATTAACAATACGGCGATCCCGGCGGTCAATACGACGGTCGTTTCACCCAGCGTGTCGTAGCCTCGATAGCTGGCCAAAACCGATGTCACCACGTTCGGCAATCCGTGCATATCGTCCATCGATTTTTCCACAAAGCCCGGGTCGGGATAGCGGTGGATCGGGTCGTCGGGACTGCCGATGGGCGGCATATCGAGCGTGCCATAAATCAGCGCCGCTCCGGTCACGCTGAC
>CAZHTX010000098.1:0-3352 GCA_964535475.1 uncultured Pirellulaceae bacterium | reverse complement strand
ACAGATTGGCCCGAGACAGATTGCTGTGCTGGACCCGCGGAGTTGGCTGGTGAAGCTGCGGAGCTGGAAGGGTTCAGCGACTTAAATGGGGTATCTAACTGGGGCAGCAAACCATGGCTCATCGCTGATCGCGCCAGGGCGTGCCCTGAACTGGGGCTGGTCACGGCGAGGAAAAACAAAATCGCCACCAGCTTGAAGCCCACCGGAAAGGAGTCAGCCTGAAACAACAGACCGACGATCAGCAATCCTGCGCCGAGCGTATCGGTGATACCGCCGCCGTGCATCCGCGAATAGAAGTCTGGAAGTCGCAAAATGCCCAGTCCGCCAATCAGGGAGAATACAGCTCCGCTGACTAGGCAGACCCAACTGGCAATCAAACAGATCCATTCGATCCATTGAGGAATCTCCATTAGCCGCCAACCTCATCGCCGAAGGTGCCGTGCTCGGTGAATCGCAGCAGCGCCACCATGCCGATGAAATTCATCAGCGTGTAGAGCAGGGCCAAGTCCAGGAAGTCGGTGCGACCCGTCATGAAGCTGACCACGGCGATAAACAGCACTGTTTTGGTGCCAAACATGTTGATTGCCAACACGCGATCAAACACGGTCGGCCCCAGCATCGCGCGAATTAGCGCCAACAACATCGTGACCAAAATTGCCAGTGCTGGGATTGTATATAGGCCAAGGCTCATGTTTGGCCTCCCGTTTTCGGTTCCATCTCCCGAATTCGCCTGCCCATTTCTCCCTCGAGCGCTTCCTCGTCCTCGGGCAGGCAGAGGGCGTGGACCAGCACGGTGTCCGCTTCGAGTTTGACCGTCACGGTGCCGGGAGTCAGCGTGGTCGAGTTGGCGAACAACACTCTCCCCAGTTCCGTTTTTGCGGAAATGGGTACCTCCACCAAGCGCCGCTGGAGCCCCATGTTTCGCGACAGCACGATCTTGGCAACTCGCAAGTTGCTGACGATCACTTCCTTGGTCAACCAAGGTCCGTAGCTGGTGAAGGGCTTCATGCCGAAACGAATCGGCAC
Source organism: uncultured Pirellulaceae bacterium (assembly GCA_964535475.1). Taxonomy (GTDB): domain Bacteria; phylum Planctomycetota; class Planctomycetia; order Pirellulales; family Pirellulaceae; genus Laterigemmans. The sequence goes on along the minus strand of CAZHTX010000098.1, from coordinate 2,326 downwards.
CCCCTCTTCGTCGAGTATTTTCATGCGTCCGGCAACGAGCGTGCAGAACAAACAGCTAAGCAAGCCCAGTCCGAGCAGAAAAAGATTGTCGAAATGCCCTGACCATAGCAGCCAGTTGATCGCCAAAGCGACGAATAACGGAAAGGCGTATTTCACACTCTGGATTCCTGCCAAGTGGAATGAAAAAATTGCACTTCAATCTTAGCGTTGAACGTTTTTTTTCTGCAGCCCGCACATGGCGGCCATCTTGCTATTTCCGCCATTTTCACCAAGGATAACGAGTGGCCCACAGCCTATTTTGTGGGGCACACCTCAACTTGCCGGGGTGCCCTTTTTGTCAGGCGCGAGGGCAAGCCAAACTCAACCTTCGGAGACAGCGGTGAAGACATTACTGGCGATTGACGGCTCGGACTGTGCAGATCAAGCGGCTGAATTCCTCTGTCGACTGCCTCATCATGAGGCCCTCGACATTGAGGTATTGACCACGATTAACACGCCCGACGTAAGCTCCAGCACATCTACGAGGGCTTGGTTACCGGAATTCATGGAGCAACTCAATAGCACTGCGGACGCGGCTTATACAAAAGTCGTAAATTGCTTTGAGGGTTCGACCGCCACGCTGCACCAACACAAGGCTAGCGGCCACGCCGGACAGGCGATTGTGAATCGCGCCGAAGCGATCGGTGCCGAGCTGATCGTGCTCGGCGCAAAGGGCCATTCCCCCGTGGCCCGCATCCTCTTGGGGAGTGTCAGCGACTACGTCGGGCGACACGCCAGCTGCGGCGTGTTGACGGTCAGACCGGCGGCGGAGAATGCCCCCCCAGCTGAACGCCTGCGAGTCACGATCGCCTACGACGGCTCCGCGCCGTCCAAACAGGCTCTGGAAAAATTCCTGCAATTTGGCTGGCGAAAAACGGTCGACGTGCAAGTGCTCGGCGTGGTCACCTTATTCCCCCTGTTTCCAGGCGAAGGCGAGGAATTGCTCAACGAACAAGTCAAACAAGACTGGCAAGATACGCAGCAGAACGTGGACGAAATCGTGCAGCAATTGCAGGCGGCCAACATCAACGCCAGCGGAAAAGTGGTCAAGGCGGATCACGTCGGCGAGGCGATCGTGCTGGAATCGAAAGCCAACGGCAGCGAATTGATCCTGCTCGGCAACACCGGCCGCAGCTTGCTACCCCGTTTGCTGCTCGGCAGCGTCTCAGCTTACGTGCAACGACACGCCCATCAATCGGTGTGGATCGCTCGCTGAGCGGGCATCCGCGGCAAATAAAAAAAATTAAGCGGCGCGCCCCGAATCGACTCTTTTTTCGGCTAAGTAAGTGTGGAAAGCACTATACCGGATCATGATCCTCCCTAAAAAAAGAGTCGACGCGGCAATGAGAGTCGAAACCCAAGCACGTGCTCCCCGCGGGGAATGCACAACATCTACTCAGCTTCGCTACCCGGCACAACGCGTCGCGGGGCTGCTGGCGTTCGCCTTGGCCTTAGTCTGCACGACTGCAACGGCTGAGAATCCCGCCAAAACGGAGGCGCCCAGTGAAGCGGAACTCAATTTGGCGACTTATGACGCCGTGGGGCAAATTGTCCTCGATACGCATTGGGACCCGACACTGGGAGGAATTGACTGGCAAGCTTTCCGCGAAGAGCTTCGTCCCAGCTTGGAGGCGGCTGCCGATCGGGGGGTGATTCGCCAGGCTGCCACGAAGTTGCTGAGTAAATTGGAACAATCTCACTTCGGTCTGATTCCGGCGGAATTCTACGAAAAGAATGGCGATGAGGCCGCCGAGTCCGGCTGGACGGGAATTGAATTTCGCCTCTTGGCCGGTGCGCCGATCATCACGGCGGTGGAGCCCAATTCGCCAGCAAGTCTAGCGGGCCTGTCCCCCGGCGGCGAGATTGTGGCGATTGGTGAGCAGTCGATCGAACAGGTGACAGACCTTTCGGCCGCGGGCGAAATTCCCGCCGACGTGATCGAGCAAGCGGTCTACGAAAAGATCGCCAGCAAACTCAGTGGCCAGTTGGGCAAAAGGGTTAAATTAACGTTAAAAGCGGTTGACGGTGGGGAGAAAACTGTCGAAATGACAGCGGTGGCGGTGCCGGGGAAGGTTACCCAGTTTGGTAATTTGCCCCCCATGACGGTCCAATTGGAGACGAAGATGCTGGACGATTCAGTCGGCTATATTCGTTTCAATTTGTTCATGGACCCTGCCAGACTGCTTGAGCAGATCGGCGAATTCGTCTCCAACAACCAAGACGCCAAAGGCATGATCATTGATCTGCGAGGAAACTTCGGCGGTTTGGGTGCCATGGCGATGGGCTT
>CAZHTX010000097.1:0-14621 GCA_964535475.1 uncultured Pirellulaceae bacterium | reverse complement strand
TGCATAGGATGAGTGGAGGGGTTCGCCAGGGGCAGGTTTTGTGTGCGGTGTGCGGGGTTAGAATTATTGCTGGTTGGATTGCGCTGGTGTCGCGGCTTCAGCCGGGTGTTCGCGATTCGTGTTATCGCGAACTAGCCTCAACGAGCGCTGCGGCTTCTCGCCAATAGGCATAACGTTCCACGTAGTCGCTCCAGTACTGTCCCAGTAGCCGCTTTTCTTCTTCCGCAAAACCCGCCGCGTGGCGGAGTACGGCCGCTTGCAACGCCTCGCGATGTTCTTCGCTCGGCTGCTCCCTGTACGCTTCAATGTGGGCCAACAGTGGAGTCTGCGGCAAGTTGTGCTCTTCCCGAACCGTTGCTGCCCAGCGACGGTATTGCCCCAGTCGAAAAGCGACTCGTCCGACCATTGCTCGTTCCCAAGACCTGCTAATCCCAGCGAACGCCTCGCCAGCACCTTCAACTGGCTTGCTAACTCCGCTTCCACCGGCGCGAGCAATGCCATCCGCAGCATTGCGTGGACTTGCCAATTGGCAAGCGAATCCAAGTCTGTGGCTAACATCCGTTTTCGATAAGCGACGTATTCCTGCTGGCGTTCAGTCAGGAATAACAATGCGCCGTGCTCGTAGGTCAATCTGCCAGCATTGCAGCTTGTGATCATGAGTACCGATATAGAATTCGTTACCAGCCGACGAGAATGCTCCCCGGTGAAGGGTCTGCTGGGTGGGAAACTCATGCAGCAACCCTCCGCTGGTCACTGAGAATATCTGCACGGCGCCGGCCGCCGATAGCGAGTAGGTGGCGTATCGACTGCCGTCAGTCGTAAACACCGCATGCTCCTGGGCTGGTAACTCGTGTGCTGGCTGTCCGGTGTCAACGTTGTAAACAACCGTCCGGTTTACGACAAAATTATCGGCCGGGCTTAACAACTCTACCTTGCTTTGCTTGGCTGCCGGAATCCCACCAATGCCAAAGACGACGTGGCTCCCGTCTGCCGTGAGCTTGAGCCAGCGAGTCATCCGCCCTCCCAAGCCCTGGAAATCTGCGGCATCGATCAGTTGTGAAAAGGGCAAGCTGTCGCCAGCATAATTTTCTGGCAAATCATAGATCGCAATGAGCTTACGAAAATACTTAGAACTTATCGAGCCGTTGCTGTTGTTCTCCTGCCACAGCATGGCTAGCTTGCGTCCATCCGGCGTCACGCTAATTCCCCACGGATTCACCATCAAGCCTGGTGCCGCGTTGGGTCTGGTCAAAGTATAACGTTTGTCAATTTTTCCTTGCGCATTCAGCCGTTGCAAACCGTCGGTGCTGTTGTAGCAATATGCATGGGTTTGTGAAGCGTCAAAGGTCCAAAACTCAGTTCCGGCATCCGCCATGCCAAATGAGCGGTCATCACCATAAGCAAGCCCTTTGTTTAATCGCAGCAACATTAATTGATTATCGGTCTGAATTGCCAGTAAACCATGAGGCACCGAGTGACCGACGTAATTTACTGGCGTCGTACCCTGCGGCCAGAGGTGGTTTAATTCGTAATAGTTGCCTCGTTGTAAATTGTCAGTGTGAAAGGTGCTATACGTGGTGCCGCTGCTGAACCCCGCGATGACCTCGAATTCCTCGGTTCCCCGCATGGGAAAATCGAGGCTCACTTGTTGGCTGTCTCCATATAGCAAAAGGTTGCGAGCTAATCCGGTGCGACCGAAGGGTTGCAGGTTGCCATCCATCCAGCGCATGTAATGCACGCCCAATTCAGTGCTGGGAGAGCGAAGGTGTTTAAAACTAATTAGTTGATTCTCATGAGGACCGAAAAAAGTATGATGAAATCCCTTCAGATCTTGCTTGCGAACGACACCAGACACGCTGTCCCAGATGTAGTGCATGCTGTTGATCACGCAGACCAACCGCTGTCCGCTTGGCGAAAGGGAAACCGACATGTAGTCAGTGGGATCCAATTGACAACGAGCGACTTCCTCGAGATTTTCGGTTGTGAACAGCAAGGTTTGTCCATCCGACTTGATGACTACAACCCGTTCCCGGTTCAGCGACAACTCGGCAGTTCGATACGTGCCTCCCAAAGGTATTTGCCTGCTGGGCTGCAAATCTTTCGCGCGAAACAACAAAATATGCTCATCGCTGACGCCCACGCATTGCTCATAGGAAATCGCGTACGCGCATCTAAGCTTAGGGAGGTCGAGGCTTGATGCTAAAGCTTTTCCTTGACTGATTGAGTAAATGTGCGTTGTGCCGTCGGCTTGATAAAGAACCTGATCTTCATTGAGGAAACTGATAACGTTCGGCTCGCTGGTCGTCGGAATGGCGGCGAGCAACCGCCGTTCTGACTGACAAGCCTCCACGATTCGACTGAGCTGATGTGTGTATTCCCACCGCGAGTCGCGTTGCATGGCTTGGCGATTAAGCTGATAAGCATCCCGATAGCGTCGCTCGATCAACGCCGATTCCGCTTGAATGTATAGCGCCATTTGTTCGGCTTCATCAGCTCGCGTCTCTGCCTCCGCCGCGTTCGCATCGGCCAGTTGTTTTTGGCTGTCAGCGTAAGTCGCACGTTCATCAGCTCGCACGCTCTCCTGTTTGGCGACCACGGCGAGACTGCTGCTGACCATGAAACCAATCAACAACGTGGCCAGCAGCACCGCGCTGAGGCTGGCCACCACCGGATTGCGACGACACCAACGCCACGCGCGATACCAACGTGTAATCTGTCGGCTTTGGATAGGATGGCCCGCCAAATAACGCTCCAACTCCTCAGCGAACTCTTCCCCCGTGGCGAAACGTTTGGCTGGTTCCTTTTCCAAGCAACGCAAGCAGATCGTTTCCAAGTCTTTGGGGGTCGCTGCGTTAAGTTTCCGCGGGCTGACCGCGTCCTCGGTCAAGAGCTGATAAATCAGCATCCGCGTTTCGCCACGAAACGGTCTTTCCCCGGTGAGCAGTTCAAATAACACCACCCCCAATGAATAAATATCAGTCCGCCGGTCAACAGTTTTTGCTTCTCCACGGGCCTGCTCGGGCGACATGTAGGCGGGCGTGCCCATGATTTGACCTTCCTGAGTCATGGTCTCTTCGCCAACTTCCCGTTTGGCCAGCCCAAAGTCCATCAAGTGCGGTTCTCCATCACGATCCATCATGATGTTTCCCGGTTTGAGGTCACGGTGAATGACCCCTTGCTCATGGGCATAATGCAGTGCCCGGCCGATCTTGATGCACAACTCGGCTGCTTGACGCGGCAGCAAGTTGCGAATGCGGAGATACTCTGCGAGTGTCACACCGTCAATGAAATCGGCGACGATAAAAATGCTGTGCCCGTCACGTCCCACGTCGTGGACACTGACGATATTCGCGTGCCGCAGTTGTGCGGCAGTGCGAGCTTCGCGAAAAAACTTTTCGGTTTCACTGTCTGAAATCCGACCCTGCCGCGGCACTTTGATGGCGACCATGCGATCGAGTTTCGTATCACGTGCGCGATGGACCGTTCCGAATCCGCCTGAGCCAAGCTCTTCCAGCAATTCGAAATGGGCGAGTTGCTTGGCCGTTTCCACCTCCAGCGTGAGGGTCTTGTCGCGGCTCGAGTCATCAGCAATGGCCATCTCGTTTCCGCCCGCCTCGCTATCAACCGTCTGCACTTCGCCGGCTGACTCGACATGCGATTGCTTGCCGCGCGTAGGCTTGGAAAGGCGATTGCTATCGATCGTCTCGGCACTGCCCTGCAACAGCTCTTTGCTGGCCGCTACCAGCAGCTGTGGATGTCCCTGGCAAGCCTGTTCGAGCCAGGCAATTCGTTCCGCCACCGGTAGGCGAATGGCTTGGCTCACCAAGCGGGAGACTTCGGCAGCTAGCGGTTTACTCATGCGATTGCGTGATCAAGTAGAAGTGAAACTTTGTATATATTTCCCGGTCGGCACCCAGCCAACATCTAACGCGCTGACAGTTGACACGTTGTCTCGAAATTTTTCGTTCATTACCCATCTTGTCTTCCGAATTGGTGGGCCCGAGGGTACCCTTTTAAAGGATGGGCTTGTTTACGCGAGCCGGGAATTTTTGGCTGTCTGGCGGGCATTCTTGCAGCCGACGATTGCATTCCTCTTCTGCTTTTCCTTTGATCACTATGTCCGAAGCACGTGAACGGGGCCTGTGGCCTGATGCCAGCATTGTTCGAGAGGACATGGGTAAGTTGGGACTCACCAGCCAACAGCTGGCGCACGAGGCAAACCTGTCGCTGACGACGGTTAAGCGATTGCTCTCGGGGCGGCATCCCACCAGTCGTTCCACGTTGGAAGATGTAGCTCGCGTTTGTCGTGGCGTCGCCGTGGCCTGGCGTTGCTATCTGAAACCGACCAGCACGGTGGTGGCCGAATTTACGATCACGGCCGATTTGCCGCCGGAGATCCAGACACCCGAACAGGTTCAGCAGTGGTTGTTTGACCATCCGGAAGAATTTCTCAAATGGAGGAAGGAATACAAAGCGGCCACTGGCAAGGAACCTTATGTGCTGCGAGTCGCTCGCGGTTCGTTGAAGTTTACGGTGATGATGTCCGAGGAGGATCTCTGCGCGGTGGAAAAGCGGAGCCATGAATCCGAGCATGCTCGCGAAATGCTGGTGGATGTAAAATTAGTAAGCTTGTCAAAAACACACCGCAGGATGCTGTTTCTTGCTTGCCTCCTAGCTCTCGCTGTCGTGGGCGTCGGCATCGCGGCGGTTTGGCATACACCGGCATCGGCAGCCAATCTTCGCATCGAACTGGCTGGACGCCCGACCGTGCATCAAGTTCGCGTGCAGCTTGATCGTCCTGATCGTTTCGCCCGCCTCCCCATCGTCATCGAAAATAACTCGGACGAGGATGTGCGAGCCGAGCGAATCTGTACGCTAAGTTTTGTTGGTACCTCATGGGACCATCCCGACATTGATTACTACCTTAATCCGGAACCGGCGCAAAATCCGATTGTCCCTGCTGGAGGCTCACGGGCGCTGCTCTATCGCGTTAATGTCCTCACACGAACTGTGCAAAACATTGAGGATAACCCCGCTCCGGATGCCGTGAAATGCAATGTTCAGCTAAGGCTTTTGTCGAATCGGGACGGCCAAGTCATCGCAACATGTCGCTGCCCGGTGTGGGTTTATCCAGCCCAATCGTGGCCCGTTGCAGATACCGCGGGGCCAACGAATCCTTAGCAAGGCAGCATTCGCAAGCGGTCATTCTGCGACCACTGAAAAGGATAGCCCGTCCATGTCTGGGGTGCGGGCCGTGACGTCATTTGGCACTATTTGACACCCGGCAAATTCTTGATCTAGATCGGTCGTAGGATCAAAGTGGCGGAAAACGATTCTTGTCCGCTACAGCTTTAAAGTTCTTTCGCCTGCGTTCTCGCTTTGAACCGCACTGAAGAACTGTCTGGAATGTTCCATGCGATCCCGCCCCAATCGCCGCAAATTAGCCGTTCAACGTCTCGAGTGCCGTCGTTTGCTGACCGCCGAACTACTGGAACTTTCACTTACCGCCAGAACGCCCGCGGGTGATTTTCTGGAACCAGGAAGTGATGGTCGGATTGCTGTTGAAGTTGGTCAGGTTTTCGATTTGGAAGTGAGCCTCGATGACTTGCGGCCGCAGGGATCGGACAATGGCGTCTATGGTTTGGTCACTGATTTGGTGCTCAGTCAGCACGAAGTTGTCACTCCGTTGTTGACTGAAACGCAAGTTCTCACGGTGCAGTCGGGCGGCGAGCTGGAATTTACAATTCCCGAATTGCCGCCAGGCGTTGCGAATGGAGAACTGACTTCCAATGGTGTTGATGATGGCATCATTAGTCCTATCGATTTCCTTACTGCGCTGACCGATTTTGGATATGCGGCGGAGGACTTTGAGCTCGATGTTAATGACTTTACGGATGAATTTGACAACACCGTATTTGAGGCGACCATCCGCTGGACTCGTGATCGCTTTGCCAACGTAAATTTGCCTTTGATCAGCGTCACTACGGGCGAATCACATCAATTTTCGCCACTTTTATCCGATGGCTCGAGCAACCCCGACGCGGTGCCGTTTAATTTGGACTTTCAGAGCCGAGCCCTGGGCGAGGCATTTTACAGTCCCCTGGGTGCCCTGGCCGGTTCCTGGTCGTCTGACTGGAATTTGGGGCAAAATATTGTTGGCCGGCTATCGTCTGGCTGGGGTGAGCAAAGTGATTTTGTTGACGCTTTTCGGATTCCGGTGTTTATCAACCAACCAGTGGACCAGTTGGAAATTTCGGTACAGCCTGCCGCGAATAGCGGATTCTCATTGTATGGCGCAGACAATGATTTTGGCCCAGAACTGATTCGATTGGACGACGATGCAACGCTAACTTTTGTCACTATCCAGGATGATCCCGAAGATATCATTGAACTCTTCTTGCGGGCCCGCACTTCCGACGGGACCAGTTTCTTAGAGCCTGATGCTGAGGGTCGCATTCACGTTGAAGTTGGTCAGCCGTTTGATCTTGAGATAGCGCTTGACGATTTCCGTCGCTTCGGCGGGGACCTTGGAGTCTTTAGGCTAGCCACCGATTTGGTGATCAGTCAGCAAGAGGCTGTCACACCATTGCTGACGGAAACCCAGTATCTGACAGTGCCCGCGAGCGGCGGTGACTTGGAATTCAGCATTCCCTTTTTGCCACCCGGAGTGACAGCGGGAGAATTGACATCCAATGGTGTTGAAGACGGAGTGATTACTCCCAGTGATTTCTTCACCGCCTTGACCGATTTCGGTTACGCAGCGGAGGACTTTGTGCTCAATGTCGCTGAATTTCTCGATGAATCTGGTGAAACGGCGATCGCCGCTACGATTCGTTGGACTCGCGACCGTTTCACCAATGTCAATCACCCATTGATCAGTGTTTCAACCGGTGAGACAAGGCAGTTCTCCCCAGTGCTGCCCGATGGCTCCAGCAATCCCAGCGCGGTTCCTTTTAACCTCGGTCTACAAAGTTACGCGTTGGATGCGCAGTTTTATCATTCCGAGAAACTGTTTGCCGGTTCCGCATCGTCCGCATGGAACTTGGATCACGATCTCGTCGGAATGTTGAATGCGTATGGTTGGGAGCACGGCTTTTCGGGGCAAGGGCGTCCCGTCGATGCGTTTCGAATCCCGGTGATGATTAATCGGCCAATTGAACAGCTTGAAATTTCGGTCCGTAGTTCGGTGGGCGAGGTTTTTGTCTTGTATGGGACTGGGCCTGACGGCGAGTTCGAGCCGGAAATCGGTCCGAACCAGATTCTCCTGGACCAAGACGCGCGGTTGACTTTCACCTCCAGTAGAAAGGATTTTGGTGATGCACCGGATGGGTACCCTGTCGCTCTGAGAGACGATGGCGCACGCCATTTGTTTTTTGAGGAGTCCGAACGTACCGCGTGGCTCAACAGCGGTGGTGAGTTGTTGGGGGGCGAAGTCTTGGGCGACCAGCAGCAAAGCCTCTTCGGTCTCTCCATTGCCTTAAGCGAGGATGGCGGTACGCTTGCCGTCGGTGCACCCGCGGCTAGGTTTGGAGACGCGTCGACGGGTGCGGTGTTTCTGTATCGTCAGCAAGCGGGCGTTTGGCAACCCCTTGGGGATCCCATTGTCGGCGCGGCGGTCGACATTGGCTTGGGGTATTCGCTCGGGCTCAGCGACGATGGCAACACGCTCGCCATCGGTGCCCCATTTACCGCGGATGGTGAACTCGGGGAAGTTCGTGTTTTTGAGCAGATTGGCGGCAATTGGGAATCGCGTGGTAGCATCATTCGCGGGAACGAAACCGGCGAGCGACTGGGCAGTGCCTTGGCGATCAGCGGTGACGGGCAAACGCTGGTCGTAGGCAGCGTCGGGGATTCAGTATCGGTTGCTCAAGTTTACCGCTGGACCAACGGTGATTGGGCACAATTCGGCGGTGATATTTTTTCCCTCTTTAGTGAGGAAACTTGGAACATCGATGTCGACATCAGTGACGATGGCCGCACAATATTGGTAGGTCAAAACGTACATAGCGAATCGATGAACGGTGCCGCCGCGCGCGTCTTGAGATACGACGGCTTCGATTGGAATCAACTCGGCCAAGCTCTCTTCGGTGACCCTGAGGACAGCGCCTTAGGTTGGTCGGTTGCACTCAGCGGCGACGCGCGTTCCATGGTGATCGGCAAACCGGGTGGCAACGTCAACGGAATCGATGCGGGCACGGTGCAGGCATATGCGTTTGATAGTCAAAACTGGATGCCGCTGGGGAGCGAGCTCCGGGGAGTGGGTTCCGCGGATCGCCAGGGATCACAAGTCGCCATCAGTGTAGATGGGGAGCGGATTGCCGTCGCTTCCAGTGGGTTAGAGTGGGGGCACCGGGGAGCAAGTCAGATATTCGATTTCAAAGATGGCGATTGGCAACAGGTTGGCAATACCATCGTCAGCGACAACGAGTATACGGAAGCTCCCACGGTAATAGCGCTCGCGCAGAACGGTGAGATGACAGTCGTCGGCGACAGGGACCATGCGGTCGATGGTTTGGTGCAAGGGCTAGCCCGGACTTTCTCGCTTCGTTCCCGCCCGATCCTCGGCAGTCAAATCGACGCAGAACCAAATGGCATCGCCTCCGAAGATGCTTCATCAGATGGCCTGGATGACGATGGCGTGCGTTTTAGTTTTCTGGAAACAGGAAATTTCGCCACTGCTGAAGTTACCGTCTCCAACGGTCCCGGCCATTTAGATGCTTGGATCGATTTCAACGGCGATGGTGATTGGGATGACGCGGGGGAACAGATCGCCACTTCGTTGCCGATGGAAACGGGTGTCAATTTCCTCAGCTTTTTGATTCCCACCGAAGCATATGTCGGTGACACTTACGGCCGTTTTCGCATCAGCAGCTTGGGCGGTTTGTCAACCACCGGGCTCGCGCTGGACGGCGAAGTCGAAGACTACCTCATTCCCGTGCATGCCCCGTTGGGGTTTGATTCGATCGGCGACCAATTGCTCTCGAACAGCGAAGCCGGCCTGAACGTGGCTGTCGAGGGTATCCTCGTCGATCCCCAGCGGCAAGCGTCTTTAACCGTCTCGTCCAGCAATCCAGCTTTGGTTTCGGCTCTCGCCAATTATTCTTTCCCCGGCTCGGAGGGGATAATCGAGCTGACTCCAGCTCCGGATCAAACGGGGGAAGCTACGATCGACGTTAGCTTCGTCGATGGCGGTGCGGATAATGATCTTCAAACGACCTCTGACAATCGGTACTTCACTCAGAGCTTTCGGGTCGTTGTCTATGAGGCCACCATCACGGACGAAATTGAACCGAACGATTCCTTCGCCACCGCACAACAATTAGGGCCGGTGGGAGTGCAACGCGTTCATGGGCAAGTTGGCATCGAAGTGGATCGCGACACCGGCGCGCGATCTTATGATTTAGACCATTTCGATTTTGAATATCTGGGGGGTGAAGCCCTCCGCATCTCACTCGAGGCACCCTTCTCAGGCAGTACGCGAGGGAATTTCGATATTCAAGCCTCGCTCTATCAAAACCAGACGCTAATCTCATCATTCTTGCTCGACCGAGCAACAGTCAGCGGTGCAACCGAGTTTCCCGAGCTGGATGCGGGAATGTACTCATTGCAACTTGTTCTGGTAAACAACACAACCTTCGTGACTAACGTCTCACAATCGCATCCTTACACATTGACGCTGGCGGGTGATAACCTACCGGCGGGAGATCGTTACGAAACTAACGATTCAATTGCCCAGGCTGCCAACCTGGGAGTGTTCAGTGGACGCCGCGACTATTCCGAGCTTTCCATCCACGCCGCGGGAAACCACGATTGGTTTCAGTTCACCACGCTGGAGGATGGTAGCAAAGAGCATGGAGTCACCATCGAGTTCGATGATGATCTGGGTGATCTGGATTTGGCATTGTTCAATAGTGACGGAGTGTTGCTCGGCAACTCGGCGGGTTTTGGTGACGTAGAACACATTTCACTGCGTGACCAACCCGCTGGGACATACTATGTGCAGGTTTACGGATTCCAAAATGCGGTGAATCCCAATTACACGCTGATAGTCAATGCCCCGTTGATCGATGCGATCGACGAGGATGCGTTTGAGTCGAATGATTCACCGGGCGAAGCGTTTGATTTGGGGGCTTCCGAGGGTTTTTTGACAATTGATGATCTCACTATCCATCAGCCGAGAGACGAAGATTGGTTTCGGTTTGAGACGTTGGCTGAGGGCTCGAACGCGGATTACGTTGCCATTGACTTTGAACATGCTGAGGGAGACCTGGACCTCAGGCTACACAGTGCGACAGGCGAGCTGCTGAAGATTTCCGACTCGGTTACGAACCGCGAACGCATTGGTTTGGCGGGGCTGAATGCGGGTACCTACTACGTGGTTGCCTACGGTTTCGGGGACGCCACCAGCACTGCGTATAGCCTGTCATTACAAACACCCGTGGCGATTGCACCGGACGCTTGGGAAGCGAACGACTTGCCGACGCTGGCTTCCGATCTGGGGCTGGTCGAAGGCACGCAGACCTATGCAAACCTTAGTATCCATGCGGACCAAGATGTTGATTGGTTTGAGTTCTCGATTGGAAATCAAGGTGGCCCCAGGGACCTCGTGGCGATTGAATTTGCGTCCGAGCTTGGTGATTTGGACATCTTGCTATACGACGTCGATTTGAATTTGGTGGGAAGCTCGACGGGCATCGAAGACGAGGAAGTCATCAGTCTTGAAGGGCAACCAGCGGGCGCTTATTTGGTGAGGGTTTATGGGTTCTCGGGTGCCACCAATCCAGCTTATCAGCTGTCCATCGTCGGACCTGCCGCCGGCGTGGCGGCGGACCACTTTGAGACCAATGACACGCTGGAGACAGCCTTCGATTTCAGGACACTCAGCGGCAATATTCAAGAAACACTTTCACTCCACACATCGGAAGATCGTGATTGGTTTCGAGTCGTGTTGCCCGAGCGGGGCACGGTGGAAGATCAAATCTCGATCGAGTTCGATCACCAAACTCGAAACATGGGCCTTTGGCTGTACGACGCGGCTGGTCTGCCGGTTAGAGTTTCTGACAGTTCCGCGAGCCCTGAAACGATCCGCTTAGCGGGGCTCAGTCCGGGCGAGTACTTTTTGGAAGCGGCTGGCGTCACCGGATCTGCCACGCTGGAGTACTCGCTGCACATCGATTTCGCATTTTCGGATTCCTTTGCCGACAGATTTGAAGCAAATGATCGATTAAGTGAGGCCAGCGATCTTCGCCTGCTGACTGAATACACGCGGCTCGACGCCCTCTCGGTATGGCCCGCTGCCGATAGCGATTACTTCCGTTTTGAAATTAGCTCCGTGGGGACCAGCGATCATCGCGTGCAGATTCAGTTTCAACACACGGCGGGAGACCTCGATTTCGAGTTGCTCGATCAAGCTGGCGAATCGTTGGCGGCCAGCAACGGGACGACCGACATGGAAACCATCACGTTGGAGGGACTCGCACCCGGGGTCTACTACGTGCATGTTTATGGATATTCGGGTGCGACGAATCCTGAGTATAGTCTCGAGATATTCCCGCCCAACGATCGTTTAAGCGAAGATCGTTTTGAACCCAACGATGTGCTCTCGCAGGCGACGCTGCTCCGCAACCAAGGTGATCAACTGGTTGGCGAATATGCATTGAGAGATCTGAATCTGCATGTTGCGGACGATGTCGATCTGTTTCGATTTGAAACGCTGGGAGTAGGCACGACGAGCAACTTTGTCGAGATCAGCGCCCCTCCGGGCAGCGCGCGACCGCAGCTGCGGTTGTTGGATACCGATGGGGTGGCGTTGAACTCGGGAACTCGCATCTCCTTAGCCGACTTGACAGCCGGAACCTACTATTTAGAAAGCTCGTTGGCTGCCGGCCAGCCGTCTGAATACTCGTTGCGGATTAATGCACCGACTGATACTCCCGCTCTCGATCCATGGACGATTTTTGTTTACATCACGGCCAGTGATTTAGATCGGGCCGCGCATGATGATATCAATGAGATGGAATTCGCTCTTAGCGAACTGCCTGCTGGGGTAAACGTGGGGGTATTTTGGGACCAAAGTGATTTGCGAACCACATTCGCGACCGGTGGTGGATCGCAAGCACCTTGGGGAACGGTCGGTTATGCCATGTTGCAAGCCGATCGCGACATGTCCAGCGTAGCGACCGAATTTATCATCGGGGCGGAGGCAAATTCGGGCGATCCTGCCACGTTGGTCGACTTTTTGACTTGGGGTGTGGACGTCGCTCCGGCGGAAAACTATGGCTTGATCTTGTGGAATCACGGGGATGGAATTCGTGGTTCCAATTTCGATGATTCCGATTTTGCAACCATCGGCGGTCGGGAGAATTTGCGGATTCCAGAGCTTGCTTCGGCGCTTCGCTCTCCGGCGGTGCCCGCGATCGACGTGCTTGCTTTCGACGCCTGTTTAATGGGCACGATCGAAGTGGCGGCAAGTCTTCGAGATGTCAGCGAAGTGTTCGTTGCCGCTCAAGAGTTGGTTGGCTTTGACGGCCATGACTACACCACGCTGTTTGATGTGTTGCGAGTGAATCCCGGGCGAGTCACCAGCGAAGAGCTGGCAACGGGATTCGTACGCAGCTTTGAAGATCAGTACGCGGGAGACTATTCAGGTTGGGATACCCAATCGGCGATTTCATCTGCCGCTGTCTCGTCGCTGTTGAGTTCCCTGGAAGCCTTTGTGACGCTTGGTCTGGGTACCTCTGGCACGCAGCTAAGGTATCTGCGGGAGGCGGCCAATGCGGCGCTCAGCTATTACGATCCGGAGTCTCGCGATCTAGGCAGCCTCTTTTCAATTATCGCTTCCACCGAGGGGCTGAGTGCTTCGTTGAAATCAGCCGCCGAAGATGTGCTGGCCGCGTTGCGAAGTTCTGTGGTGGCATTGAGTCAAGATGCGCGTAACAGCTCGGGGATTTCAATCCATCTACCCGACGGCGGAACCGCCGATATTGCCTACCGGACGGAATTCAGTGCGTTCCTTGCCGCTACCGGCTGGTCTGATTTTACCGAACACCTGGGAGGGCGTTCGTCGGGTGGTCCCGCGGGTCGGTTGGGGCGGATGGCCACGTCGCAGGACTGGGCGGAAGCTAACGACTCCCCCGCCTTGGCGTTCGATTTACGGGAAATTCGCGGTGCGGGTAACACCATTACGGAACTAAGTCTGCACACGGGAACGGACGTTGATTGGTTCCGATTCCAGTTGGAGACGGCAACCACCGCGAATGAGCAGATAGCTCTGCAAGCCGCCAGGGGTGACATCCTCAGCCTGACGCTGTTTGATCAAACGGGAAGCGAGCTGTTGGCTCAGGCGATGGGGGATGGCAACGTCGTGCTGGCCCTCAGTGATTTGGACGCTGGCGAGTATCTGGTGCGTGTCGATTCGCCCGGTCTTCAACCTGTGACACGTTATGATCTGTTGATCGACGCGCCCGAGATCGTTGATACCAGCTCCTGGGCTGGAGACAATACTTCACTTGAGAAGGCCTTTCCACTTGGGTTGACGCCAACGCGCGCTTGGTTCAGTGGGCTGGCTATCGACACATCAAGTGAAGCTTGGTTTAAGCTCGAAACACCACGTTTGGCTAACAATAGTTTCTATGAATTGACGGTGTTTCCCAACACTCCCGGCATTATTTCGGCCAGCGTGGTGGATCGAATGGGGCAGACGGTCAGCAGCACAGGCGAAGGGGGCGCATTAGTCCTGGGGCTGTTAGCCAGCGGTGCAGCTGAAGAATATTATCTTAAGATTGAGAACGTCAGTGACCAATCGGCTGCCAGTTACTCGCTGCAGATCGAGAGTGCGACGAACGCATTGTTTCCGGTCCAGCATCCGGAACGGATTGCCGGTGGATTGCTTGCCGAATTGCCAATCTCCGAGCTGGTTGACGAAGTTGGCGTGCTGAGCGTGTTGGATTCACAGTTTGAAATCGTGGATAACACGCTTCGCCTTCGCGCCGGCGAGTCACTCTCCCTAACCGCAGGCCAGCAACGTTGGGTGTCGATTGAGTACAGTGATGCCGGCAGTCCCGCAATCATAAACCAGCTGACGGTGCCGATTCAGATCGAAGCGAATCCGTTTGCTTACCATAACAGCGACTCAGTTTATGATGTTAACGGCGATGGTGATGTTTTGCCCATTGACGCATTGGCTGTGATCAATGACCTCAACAAGAATGGAACCCGCTCGCTGGACATTCGCGATGCTTCCGCAGGCACCGCGGTTCGCTTCCTGGATGTGAACGCGGATAACCGCGTAACTCCGTTGGACGCCTTAGCGGTCATCAATTTCTTGAACCGAAATCGTGGCGGTGAGCCGGAGGGAGAAGGAACTCAGTTGTTCGATTTCTCTCGATCGGATTCCGCAGCAAGTTCACTGCAGCCCAGCGACGTCGACACCCTGCTGGCCAACTGGGAATTTGCACCGCAAACCTTCGAGGACCTCGATCGCTGGAAAAAAAGTATGCGCGGGATTGATTGAGATTGTCGAAGGGTAACCACTAATTGGCGATTGGTAGAAAATGGCGGGCAGCTCTTTTTTGTTTGCCCGCTAATCACGCGAATGGGCGCGAATGGAAAAGTGATCGGCT